>DASXTS010000166.1:0-2488 GCA_036505275.1 Pseudonocardiaceae bacterium | reverse complement strand
TCGTGGCGGCCGCCAGAGCCCCGACCGACGCGGTCCGCTGCGTCAGGGCAGCTCGCCTCCTGCCGGTCCAGTTCGGGAAGTCCATGAGCGGGTGAGCGGGTCAGCGGCGGAAGGCCAGGGTGGTCAGCCCGACGATCCAGCCGGCGAATGCGCCGTAGACCGCGCCGGCGGCGGCCGAGGTGAACGCGGTCAGCAGGGAGGCATGCGCGGTCAGGAACGCGGCGAGTAGCCCGGCCAGTATCGCGGCGAAGATGTACCCGCCCCAGCCGGCGATGATCGCGCCGAGGACGCCGCGGAAGCCCCAGCCCGGCGCGACGGCCAGCAGGGATAGGAACACGGCGGTGAGCACCACCAGCAGCAGCGCCTTGAGGTCGGTGGCGAGCAGGTCGCGCAGCGACTGGCTGGTGTCGAACGACCAGGCCGGCCAGGTCAGTTGGCGCAGGAAGAAGCCGCCGGCGTCATTGGTGCTGGTGTGGTTGTTGACCCAGTCGCGGTAGGCGGCGTTGCCGAACGCCAGCACGAGGATCAGCGCCACGATGGTGCCGGCGCCGGTCACGGTGCGGAATCGGGGAGGAGCGGCGGTAGTGGTGGCCATTTGCATATCATCAAGCCAGCCGTCGATGTCCACAATGGGAGTGCCATCGCGAGGCGGTCGCCCGCATTCTGGCTGCATGCGGGCGTGGCCGTCGGTGGATCATTGATGGGGCGGTGCGCGGGCTATCCATGCCGGACAATGTCCTGATGCGTTTCACTGACCTCACCGACACCGAACGTGTGGTCGCCGCCGGGTTCGCCACCGGATCCGAGCGTGACGTGGCCGGCTGGCCGGACCCGAAGGTCCGCGCGGTGGCCCTGCGGTACATCCTCCTGGGTGGGGTCACGGCTGAGCCGGGCGACCGGGCGGAGCTACGGCTCACCGGGGCTCAGGTCGAGGGTGCGTTCGAGGTGGAGTTCGCCGACATCGACGCTCCCATCACCCTGAGCCGCTGCACATTCGAGGGGCCGATCAGTTTCTTCGGTTCGCATGTGCGGCGGCTGACCCTCACCGAGTCCGAGTTTCCCGAGCTCAACGTCGCAAACGCCGTCATCGACGGCACCGTCGCGCTAAGCGGCTGCACAAGCACCGGGCTCGTCTCCCTCGGTGGCTCGACGATCGGCGGCTCGCTGCTCATGCACGGTGCCCTCCTCACCGGCCCGGGCATCGCCTTCGACAGCACCTCGCTGCGCGTCCGCCGCGACGTGCTCGCCGACGACGGGTTCACGTGCCGGGGCGCGTTCCGGCTCGACCGAGCCGAGATCGGCGGCATCCTGTCACTGGAGCGGGCGGTGCTCGACGGTTCTGGCGACGCCGCCGCCAACAGCCTGCGCGCAGCCGACATCGCACGTGGCGGGCTCGACGACAGCGAGTGGTCCGCCAGCGTCGCATTCAGCGGCCGGCACCTCACCGCCCGAGAGCTGATCCTGCTGCCGGCGCAGCCGCCCGGCGGACTGGTTGACCTGCGCCACGCCAAGGTCGGGCTGCTGCGCGACGCCCCGGCGACCTGGCCGCCCGGGCTGCGCCTCGACGGCATGAGCTACGAGGCGGTGGCCGATCTCGACGGGCGCGACGCCCGCCTACGCTGGCTCCGGCTGGACCCACGCGGCTTCCGGCCGCAGCCGTACGCGCACCTGGCCCAGGTCTACCGCGCCGCCGGCCGCGACGAGGATGCCCGAACCGTGCTGCTGGCCGGCGAACGACACCGGTGCGACACACTCTCCCTGCCCGGCCGGTGGTGGGGCCGCCTACAGGACGTGACCGTCGGTTACGGCTACCGCCCGGTCCGCGCCGGCCTGTGGCTCGCCGTGCTCTTCACCATCGGGGCGGTCGTGTTCAAGCTGTACCCGCCACGCGCCGCAGAACCCGCCAGGGCACCCGAGTTCGTCGCGCCGGTCTACGCGCTGGACCTGATCCTGCCTGTCGGCGACTTCGGGCAACAATCGGCATACCACCCGCGCGGCGTGACGGTCTGGCTGGCCTACGCGCTGATCGTCGCCGGTCTCATCCTCACGACCACGGTGGCCGCCGCCGGAGCCCGCCGCCTACGCCGCAGCTGACTTCGATGCCGATCGCATCCGCGGCCACGGTGAAGGTAGCGACTCCCGCACGAGGGCCAGTGGGCATGTCGTTCGTCTCATGCCTTGGCGCGCGGCGAGTCCGGGCGTGCGTCCGGCCGAGTTCTGCCGGCGCGGTGCCGCCACCGAGTGGGGGTGACGACCGAGGGCGACGTGATCAACCGGCGAGCGGTGGCCCTAAGGTCCTGACCGCGGGATTACCCCGATAGCCCCGCCGCCGGTCCCCTGGGTGGCGGGGCAATCGATGTCCGGCGGAATCCCGGAGGCGATCAGTGTCGCCGGTGGGTCACGCTGAGGCCGTACCTTCCACGAGATCGGAGTTGATCGACATGCGAAGCCAGCTGCTCGCCGCCCGCGCTGCCGCCCTGTTCGCCAG
>DASXTS010000165.1:0-5490 GCA_036505275.1 Pseudonocardiaceae bacterium | reverse complement strand
GAAGACGATCAGCGGCGCCACGCCGCTGCGGTAGAGATCCACCGCGTGCTCGAGCCGGGCCGCATAGATGGCCGAGGGCCGGCCGTCGTACTGGGCCGCCCCGAGCACGACGATCGCGTCCACCTTGGGGTGCTCGTCCTTGTCCATCCAGATCGCCACCAGCGCGGTGGTGACGGCGAAGTAGAGCACCACGGCGGCGACGAGACCGATGAGTACACGGCGCATGATCTTCAGGATTCTACGTAGGGCCACCGGGCAACGGGTGCCGGCGGCGAGGCGGACGGTGGGCGTTTCATTCCCAGGCCAGGCGCCTGTCAAGCTCGTGACCGCCGTCATGCGGCGGGATACACTCCGCACGACTCGGATGCGAAGTCTCGATGTATGAGCTCTCGGTGGGACAGGAGATGGAGCCATGAGGATGAAATTCCGGGCGCTGACGGTGCTCGCCCTGGTCTCGCTGGTTGCGGCCGCGTGCGGCAGCAAACCGAGCAACAACCAGGGTGCTGGATCGTCCGGGGGATCGGCCAACAGCAAGTTCCTCGCATGTCAGGTCACGGACACCGGCGGCATCGACGACCGCTCGTTCAACGCCACCGCCTGGAAGGGCATGCAGGACGCCCAGTCCCAGCTCGGCGTGCAGGTGAAGTTCCTCGAGTCAACCACCTCGAACGACTACACGCCCAACCTGCAGACGTTCGTGCAACAGAAATGCGGCCTGATCGTGACGGTCGGCTTCCTGCTCGGCGACGCCACCAAGGCGAGCGCCAAGTCCAACCCCAACCAGAAGTACGCGATCGTCGACTTTGGCTACAAGCCGAGTGAGGTGCCCAACAACAACGTGCTCGGGCTCACCTTCTCCACCGACCAGGCCGCCTTCCTCGCCGGCTACGTGGCGGCCGCCATGAGCAAGACCGGCAAGCTGGGCACCTTCGGTGGGATCAAGCTCCCGACCGTGACCATCTTCATGGACGGCTTCTGGGCCGGGATCAAGTACTACAACAAGCAGAATAACGCCAAAGTCCAGCTCCTCGGCTGGGACGCCCTCAAGCAGAACGGTCTGTTCACGGGCGATTTCACCAACCAGGACAACGGCAAGCGCGTGACCGAGACGCTGCTCGGTGAGGGCGCCGACATCATCCTTCCGGTCGCCGGCCCGGTGGGCCTCGGCGCCGCAGCGGCGGTCAAGGCCGCCGGTGCCGGCAAGCACATGGTCTGGGTCGACACCGACGGCTGCGTGAGCGCCCAGCAGTTCTGCAGCCTGTTCCTGACCAGCATCGAGAAGCACATGGACGTGGCCGTGCAGACGTCCATCAAGAGCGCCGTGGACAACCAGTTCAAGGGCGGAACCTACGTCGGCACCCTGCAGAACAACGGTGTGGGCATCGCCCCGTTCCACGACTTCGACAGTCAGGTGCCTCAGAAGGTCAAGAACGACCTGGACACCATTAAGCAGGGCATCATCAGCGGCAGCATCTCGGTCAAGCCGCAGGACTACAAGTAGCGCACAGGGCCGCGGGGGGCCGGATCGGCTCGGCCCTCCGCGCGGGCCCCCTTGAGGAGGCAGTTTGAAGTTCGAGCTCAAGGGGATCACCAAGCGGTTCCCCGGCGTGGTCGCCAACGACGGCATCGACCTCACCGTCGGGGACGGTGAGATCCACGCGCTGCTGGGCGAGAACGGCGCCGGCAAGACCACCCTGATGAACGTCCTCTACGGTCTGTACCACGCCGACGAGGGCGAGATCCTCATCGACGACCAGCCGGTCCGCTTCCAGAGCCCGGCCGACGCGATCGCCGCCGGCATCGGCATGGTCCACCAGCACTTCATGCTGGTCCCGGTGTTCACCGTGGCCGAGAACGCCATCCTCGGGATCGAGCCGACCCGGCGCGGCGGGATACTCGACCGCGCCAGGGCCAGGCGCGAGGTGCGGGAGCTCTCCCAGCGCTTCGGCCTGGTGGTCGACCCCGACGCGATGGTCGAGGACCTGCCGGTCGGGGTCCAGCAGCGGGTCGAGCTCCTCAAGGCGCTGCTGCGCGACGCGCGGCTGCTGATCCTCGACGAGCCGACCGCCGTGCTCACCCCGCAGGAGACCGAGGACCTGTTCTCGATCATGCGGTCGCTGCAGAAGTCGGGCCACTCGGTGCTGTTCATCACCCACAAGCTGAAGGAGGTCCTGCCGGTCTCCGACCGCATCACCGTGCTCCGCAACGGCCGGGTGGTCGGCTCGACCGTGCCCGACGAGACCAGCGAGCAGGAGCTGGCCTCGATGATGGTGGGGCGCTCGGTGCTGCTGCGCGTGCCCAAGGACGAGGCCAGGCCTGGGGAGCTGGTCCTGGACGTCAACGGCCTCAGCGTGCTGGACGACCGTGGCCACCTGGCCGTCGACGACCTGTCGCTGCAGGTCCGCGCCGGTGAGATCGTGGCCGTCGCCGGCGTGCAGGGCAACGGCCAGACCGAGCTGGTGGAGGCGCTGACCGGGCTGGTCCCGCCGCTGGCCGGCTCGATCACGCTCGCGGGCCGGCGGATGGACCACGCCAGTCCCCGCTCGGTGCTGGGCGCCGGCGTCGCCCACGTGCCCGAGGACCGTATCAAGGACGGCCTGGTGGCCAGCTTCTCGGTGGCCGAGAACCTGGTGCTGAACAGCTACGACACCGCGCCGTTCGCGCACGGTCCGGTGATGGACAACAGCGCCGTCCG
Source organism: Pseudonocardiaceae bacterium (assembly GCA_036505275.1). Taxonomy (GTDB): domain Bacteria; phylum Actinomycetota; class Actinomycetes; order Mycobacteriales; family Pseudonocardiaceae; genus DASXTS01. The sequence continues at coordinate 2,795 of DASXTS010000165.1, read as the reverse complement.
CTCCTCGGCCGTCGAGCGGGCCAGGGAGTTCGACATCCGCGCCCCCTCCGTCGACGTCCAGGTCAGCACCCTTTCCGGCGGCAACCAGCAGAAGGTGATCATCGCCAGGGAGCTGTCGCGCCCGATCCGGCTGCTGATCGCCTCCCAGCCCACGCGCGGGTTGGACGTCGGCTCCATCGAGTACGTCCACCGGCGCATCGTGGAGGCACGGGACCAGGGCGATGCCGTCCTGATCGTGTCCTCCGAGCTGGACGAGGTGATGGCCCTGGCCGACCGCATCGTGGTGATGTTCCGCGGCCGCATCGTCGGCGAGCGTCCGGCGGGCGCCGACCGGGACGAGATCGGCCTGCTGATGGCCGGCGCGGTGGGGGAGGTGGCCAGTTGACCGAGCCGGCCGTCAAGGCGCCCGAGGTCTCCGAGCCGCCGCCGCCACCCGGCCGCTCCTTCGCCTCACGGTTCCTGGAGGAGCTGATCAGCCCGGGGCCGGTGCTGGTGACCGTGCTGGCGATCTTCACCGCGCTGGTGGTGGGCGCGGTGCTGATCGTGTTCTCGGACGAGCGCGTGCTGTCGACCTGGGGCTACTTCTTCGCCGCCCCCGGCGATGCGCTGCGTGCCTCCTGGGATGCCATCACGGCCGCCTACGGGGCGCTGTTGTCCGGCGCGGTCGGCAGCTCCAGCGCGCTGTCGGAGACGATCGTGTCGGCGACGCCGCTGATGCTGGCGGGGCTCGGCATCGCCCTCGGCTTCCGGGCGGGGCTGTTCAACATCGGCGCCGAGGGGCAGGTGATCGCCGGCGGGCTGGTCGCCGGCTACGTCGGCTTCGCGATTCACGGGCTGCCGGTGTTCGTGCACCTGCCGTTGGCGCTGCTGGCCGGGTTGGCCGGCGGGGCGCTGTGGGGCTTCATCCCCGGCATCCTCAAGGCGACCACCGGCGCCCACGAGGTCATCACCACCATCATGCTGAACTACGTGGCGGCCAACCTGTCGCTGTACCTGCTTGCGAGCTCGACCTTCCGGCGGCCCGGCCGCGCCGACCCGATCTCGAAGATCGTGGCGGTGCCGGCCCGCCTCCCGCACCTTGCCGGGCAGGGGCTGCGGCTGCACGCCGGCATCATCGTGGCGCTGGCGGCCGCCGTGGGGGTCGCCTGGCTGCTCGGCCGCAGCACCTGGGGCTTCGAGCTGCGCGCCGCCGGCGCCAGCCCGACGGCGGCGCTCACCGCCGGCATCAACGTCCGGCGCGCCATCGTCATGGCGATGGTGCTGTCCGGCGCACTGGCCGGGCTCGCCGGAGGCGGCCAGGTGCTCGGCCTCCAGTTCAGCCTGGCGCCGGGATTCTCCGGAGGTCTGGGCTTCGACGCCATCACCGTGGCGCTGCTCGGCCGGGCGAGCCCGCTCGGCGTGGTGCTGGCGGCGCTGCTGTTCGGGGCGCTGCGTGCCGGCGGCCTGAACATGCAGGCGACGACCTCCACGCCGATCGACATCGTCACCGTGATCCAGTCGCTGATCGTGATCTTCGTGGCCGCGCCCGCGCTGGTGCGGGCGATCTATCACGTCAAGGCCGCCCGGACGGTCGCCGGCGGGCCGGTGTCCAAGGGATGGGGAGGCTGACCATGGCCGTCGGCACGCCCGCCGTGCTCGCACGCGGCCGCACCGTATCCGACCTGCGCCGCCGGGTCACCGGCGTGGTGTACCTGGTGCTCGCCGCCGTGATGGCGGGACCGTTCGGGGTCGGGGTGCCGTCCTCGGCGGACGCGCGTTTCGTGCTCGACCAGGCGCCGGCCATCAGCATCCCCGACGCGGTCATCCCGGTGCGGCCGTTCGCGCTGGTGCTGGCGGCCATCTGCGCCTACCTCGGCGCCCACCAGATCGTCCGGGGCTTCGGCCGCCGCGCCGGGCTGGTGCTGGGCGGGGTGCTGGCCCTGTTCATGCTGGCGTTCCTGGCGTGGGCGGCCAAGGACAACTCCATGAACCTGGTGGGGCTCCTCGGCAGCACCCTGCTCCGCTCGGTGCCGCTGACGCTCGGGGCGCTGTCCGGGGTGCTGTGCGAGCGCTCTGGCGTCATCAACGTTGCGATCGAGGGGCAGTTCCTGGTGGCCGCCTTCGCCGGGGCGCTGGTCGCCAGCGCCACCCACGGGCTGTGGTACGGGCTGATCGCGGGGGTGGTGGTCGGCGGCCTGATGGGCTCGCTGCTGGCGGTGCTGGCGATCCGCTACCGGGTCGACCAGATCGTGGTCGGCGTGGTGCTCAACCTGTTCGCGCTCGGGCTGACCGGCTTCCTCACCGACCGCGTGCTCGTCACGCACCAGGCGACGCTGAACAGCCCCAACGTGTTCTCCTCGGTCGAGATCCCCCTGCTCTCCAAGATCCCCATCATCGGGCCGGTGCTGTTCGACCAGAACCCGTTCGTCTACCTGATGTACGTGCTGCTGGTGGTCGTCCACGTGGCCCTGTTCCACACCCGCTGGGGATTGCGGGTCCGCGCGGTCGGGGAGCACCCGCGTGCCGCCGACACGGTCGGCATCCAGGTGCTCTCGGTGCGCTACCGCAACGTCATCCTCGGCGGCATGATGGCCGGCCTCGGCGGCGCCTACTTCACGCTCGGGTCGGTGGGGTCGTTCGCCAAGAACATGACCTCCGGCCGTGGGTTCATCGCCCTGGCCGCGATGATCTTCGGCCACTGGAGCCCGCTGGGCGCGTTCGCGGCCGCGCTGCTGTTCGGCTTCGCCGACGCGCTGCAGAGCATCCTGGCCGTGCTGAACGTGCCGATCCCATCGCAGTTCCTGCTGATGGCGCCC
>DASXTS010000164.1:0-20324 GCA_036505275.1 Pseudonocardiaceae bacterium | reverse complement strand
GCGCTATGCGGGGTGGTCGAGACCGCCGCCCTGCTCGGCGAGCGGGACACCGCGGCGGGCGCCTACCGGCTGCTGCGGCCCTTCGGGCAGCTGCCCGCCATGGGCAGCCTCGCGATCGTGTGCTTCGGCTCCGTCGAGCAGGCCCTCGGGGTCGCGGCGCTCACCGCCGGCGACCTGGACCGGGCGGTCGCGCACCTGCGCTGCGCGGTGGCGCAGAACGAGGCCCTGGGGCACTGGCCCGCCGTCGCGTTCGCGAAGGCGCGGCTCGCGCAGGCCCTCGCGGTGCGCGGCGACCGAGGAGATCACGCGAGCTGCGAGCGGCTGACCGCAGAGGCCGCCGCGGAGGCGGCCGCCATGGACATCGCCCTACCCCCGGTGCCGAGCAGGGTGCCGACGGGGTCGGCCGCGGTGCCGATCGGGCCGGCCGCGCTGCCGCCGAGCCACGGCGTGCAGTGCTCCCGGCAGGGGCGGCGGTGGTGCATCGCGGTCGATGGCCGCTTTGCCGTGGTGGACGACTCGGTGGGACTGCGGTACCTGGCTACCCTGATCGCGAACCCCGGCGTCGACGTGCCGGCCTTGCAGCTGGCCGCCTCTGACGGGTCACCGCGACGCCAGGCGCCGGCACGCCCGGCGCAGCAGGTGCTCGACCAGCAGGCGATCGAGCAGTACCGGTCGCGCCTGCAGGCCCTGCGCGGGCAGATCGAGGAGGCCGAGGCCCTCGGCTCGGCGGACCGCGCCGACCTGTTGCGTTCCGAAGCCGACTGGCTGGTCGACGAGCTGCAGGCGCAGACCGGACTGGGTGGGCGGCGACGCCAGTTCGCCGATGACGGCGAACGCGCGCGGATCGCGGTCGGCAAGGCGATCCGCCGGGCGCTGCGGCGGATCGCTGCCGCCGACGCGGTGATCGGCGCCCAGCTGAGCGACGCCGTGCAGACCGGGATGCTGTGCTGCTACCGCCCGCCGAACCCGAGCCAGCCGCGCCACCATCCGCAAACGCCGAGTAACCCGCGCCGGTAGAACCGCGCCACGGCCTCGGCCACGGCCAGCGCGTGCTGGTCCCGCACCTCGGGAGCCTGCTCGATCTGCACGCCACGGCGGCCGTTTGCGGTGATCCGGTTCACGATGTTTGCCGCGTTCGCCCCGCCGAGCGGGTCACCGGCCGCCGCGATGCGCACCGTGAAGCCGGTGCCGGCGAGCGCGTCCCGGATCGCTGCCGCGACGCACCGCTTTAACCGGTTGCGCGCCGCCCCGCCGACCACGACCTGGTCCGGCAACTCCGGCCGGTCGAAGCCGTGGAACGAGACGGCGCGGGCAAACCCCCGACCGAAGATCGAGCCGAGGGGCGGCCAGGTACTCGGCCTGCTCGTCGGTGTGTGGCTCGATGTCGCCGCCGTGCGGGGCCAGCACGACGAGCCTGCGCTGGTGGCCGTTGTCCTGCAGGCGCTCGACGAACTCGCTGCCCGACCGGGCCCGCTCGTCGGTCAGCTCGGACCGCGCCACCCGCGTGTCGAGCACCGCGCTGAACTCCTCGGGGGTACCGAGCCGCTCGCGGCTGTCCTTGCCCATCCGGACGACGGTGTCCGGGCTCTCCGGCCGCACCTCGCTCACCGTGAACAGCGCGTACTCGGCATCGCTGCGCACGATCCTGACTTGGGCGCCGCGGCCGGCACCCACGGTGGCCAGCCGTCGCGGATCGGCTGAACAGTGCTCCTGGTGGGCCACCAGGTCGTCCTGCTCGGGCGTCTGCGCGCGGCGCACCGACGCGTCGTAGGTCCTCGGGGAACGAACCACCTCGTCCTGCTTGCTGGTCACCGGGACAGCTCCTCTGTCAGGTCCACCAGGCCTGTCATCAGGTCCGGCCAGAGCGAGCGGTCCACCGACGCCCAGCCGATGCGGCGCAGCTCCATCGCCACCCGCGGGCGGGTCTTGGCGACGTCGATGGGCTTGGACAGCGGGACCAGCAGCCGGTCGCCCCATCCCCGGTGGCGCGGGTCGAGCGCGTGCTCGACCAGGTCGTTCCAGGTCGGCACCACGCCGAACTCGGCTTCCTGGTTGTCGTGCACGCTCGGCCTGCCACCGTCCATCGGCCCGGTGGGCAGCAGCCTCCGGGCGCCGTCCGCGAGGGTCGCCCCGGACGGCCGGGCCAGCCGGAACAGGTTGACCCGGGCGGCGCCGTCGGCGAACTGCGTCCGGAACGCCTGCTCGTCGGCACTGCTCAGCAGCGTGGCGAACACCTGGCTGAACGGGGTCTTCACGTTGATCGGCAGGTACGACTTGCCGAACGGCTCGTAGTCCTCGCCCGGCCGGGCGGGCGCGTCCGGGGTCGGGAACCGGTAGGTCAGTTCGCTGGTCCACAGGTAGCTGGCCAGCAGGATGAGGAAACCGTCGAGGTCGTCGGAGAAGGTGAGCCTGCGCCGGGCCCGCCCGACCTCCGCGGCGGCGCGGTAGAGCGCCTCCGACCGCAGCCCCATCCGGGCCGACGATCCGCCGGAGAGCGCCTTGCCCGGCCCGGTCCCCTCGCTGGCCTTGATCCGCTGGACGAGCGTGCGCACCTTCGCCAGCGGGATGGTCAGCGTCGCCTGGGGCGCCGCCCAGACCGAGCAGTTGGTGAATCCGCCGGACACCGGAAGCTTGACGATCGGAACCGTCGGGATCCGCGGATGATGGAATGGGCGGGCTTGACCGGTGAGGCCGGGCACGGTCACCGGCGAGGCGTGCGCGCAGCCGTCGGCCAGCTCGCCTGCAAACGTCCGGATCCGCGCGATCGTCTGCCGCAGCTCGGCGCGGCCGGCCTTGGTGGCCTCGAACGGCTTGGTGTTGATCTCCAACCGCGGGCCATCCCGCTTGACCAGGAAGCCGTCCGCGGCCCAGGTGTGGTCCGAGACGGCGGCGCCGTCCGCGGGCATCGCCGCCCCGACCGGCAGCAGCTGCGCCATCACCCCGTAGTGCACGTCGAACTCGAACCCGATGGTGGGGCTGCGCAGCATTGTGCGAATGATGTCGCCGATGAACTCCTCGCCCTCGCCGTCCGGGGCGGAGGTCGCGTCCGGTTGCTCGATCCAGCCCTCCTCGGCCACCAGCTCGTCTGCACGCGCGACAACGGCAACGGCAGCACAGTCGGCACAATTGGCACACTCGGTGTCGATCTCGGCGGTGTCGATCTCGGCGGTGTCGATCTCGGCGGTATCGGTCTCGGCGGTGGCGAGGGTGGCCAGCAGCGCGGGCAACCTGCGAACGGGCACAGCGCAGTGTGACTCGTCGACCGGGGTCACGGTCAGCCGGTCACCGCGCCGGCGGTAGAAGCGCTCCCCGACCGTCGCGGTCCGGGTGCCCGGCCGGTAGAACACCTGCACGTGCAGCCGCGGGTTGCGCGCGAGCCAGTCGACCCAGCCATCGACCTGCCCGCCGTAGGTCGTGTCGAAGGCCCAGACCTGCGCCAGCCTGGCCAGGTGCCCGGCCGCCAGTGCCGGCTCGTGACGCTGGTGGGCCAGCGGTTCGAGCACGTCGTAGGCGCGCGAGTGCCCGGCGACGACGAGCTGCCGCAGCGCCGGGGCGGCGGTGGACCGGACCCGCCCGACCTCGGCGAGCACCTCCCCGAGCAGGCGCTCCAGGGTCCCCAGCGCGGCCAGCGCGTGCCAGCGCGGGTGCTGCGGCCCGAAGGCGTCCGATCCGCCGGGGTGCGACCAGTCCAGCAGCGGCACCGCGAGCACCACCGCTCGCCCGCAGGCGTCCACCAGGCTGCCGAGGCGGAACGGCGGATCGGTAACGAAGCCCGCGGGCAGCTGCCGTGGCCGCGGGCACCCGTCGAGCAGCCCGTGTGCGAAGAGCAGCACGTCGACCCGGTCGCTGCGCAGCGCCGCCCGCGGGCAGAACACAGCGACCCGCAGACCCGAGCCCGCCGAGTGAAAGGTCCATAGCCGGCCGCCGAGGTGGTCGGCGACGGCCGTGTCGTCGGCCCTGGTTGTGACGCCGGTCGACGCTGCGCCCGCGCTGCCACCCGACTGGTACTCGTAGTGCCATTCCTCGCTCGCGAGCTGCTTGAATCGGTGCTCGGCCGCGTGCTCGGTCAGCCAGCGGTGCAACCAGGTGTCCCGCCACAGCTTCCTGGCCGCGGCGGTGGAGGAGTTGGCGACGGCGTTGCCGGCGGTGCGCTCCTGCCAGAGGTCGACGGCGATGCCGCCCTGATGGTTGCTGTAGCCGGGGGCGGCGATCCGGGCGCCGAGCCCGAATCCGGAGTCCGCGTCCAGCATGTACCGCACGGCTTGGTCCGAGTGCGGCCCGTCGGGGAGCGCGGCGCGCGCCTTCCGGGTCCGGTTGTAGTAGCCCTTGTCGCCTGCGAAGTAGCCGAGCCAGAGGCGGCGCTGCTCTGCGCTGCTGCGGTAGCCGCTGACCGCCGTCACCCGAACGGTGCGCAGGGCGTCCTCGTCGCCCGCCCGCTGGGCCGCCGCCAGGTCGGCGTTCGCCGCGGCGAGCAGCCGTCCGACCGCGGCGGTCGTCTCGGACGCAGTCTGAACGCAGCGGGTCCGGCCGTTGCGGGTCACCACGGTCCCCGGAACGCAGTCGAGCTCGTCCGGGCGCAGGTCGCGCTGGGGTGGCCGCCGTCCATTGCGGCCGCTGCGAGCAAGATGCGCGGCGAGCACGCGGTCGCGGAACTCCAGCTGCCCGGCCGAACCGGTCCACGGCCCGCCGTCGCCTGCCTCGTCGGCGGCGTCGGCGCTGGATGAATCGACGTCGCGGGGGCGCAGCAGCACCAGCCCGTGCGGCACGCTGCGCGCCGGGGTCAGCACCCGGACCGGCCGCGACCCCTGAGCGAGGGCGTACCACCCCGGCTCACCGTCCCGCCAGCGGGAGAGCCCGGGCACGGTCAGCACCGAGCAGCTACCGCGGTCGTCGTCGCCGAGCACGGCCTGGAGCACGATGTCGCCCTGTTCGAGCGGGCCGCGCAGGCGTCCCCCCGGCCGGCCGATGATCTCGAACCGGCTGCTCAGCCATTGTCCGATGTCGCCGTCGCCGCGGTAGACCAGCTCTCGGTAGGCGCGCGCGGGCGCGAGCGTGAGCGGCGGCACGGGGTCGAGGTCGCGATTCATCATGGCCTCCTTCGAGGGCGGTCCGGCGGGCCGGACGGCGAGGGCGCGCTGCGTCGCGGCGACCAGCGCGGGGATGTCGAGGTGCCCGCGGCCGATCCGCCGGGGGTCGTCGTTCCGGAGCACGGCGCGGCTCGGCGGGGACACCGACCCGAGCACCAGGTCACGGATCCGCCGGGCGTCGAGCCGGTGGCCGCCGAGCTGCAGGCTCAGCGCCACTGCCCCGGTGACGTGCGGCGCCGCCATGCTGGTCCCCGACTTGCGCACCACGGCGCCGGGGCTGCGGTCGTGGTCGGCCGGCGCCGAGCGGGCCGCCAGCACGCCTTTCCCTGGTGCACAGAGGTCGGGTTTGGTGCGTCCGTCGCGGGTCGGGCCGCAGCTGCTGAACGTGGCGAGCGGACGGCCGGGCCGGCGGGCGTCGAAGGCACCGACCACGAGCGGCAGCGTGCCGTTGGCAATGGTGCCGGTGGTGTAGGCGGGGTCGGCGTCGGCTGGTGCGAACCGCGCCTGGCACCAGCCGCACTCGTCGCGTTCGATCCAGGCGTGAAACGGCGTGCTCATGGTGCGGACGGCCTCGACGGTGACCGTCCAGCGCCCCGCCCGCGCCTGCGGGTAGAGGAACGCGTCGACGTGGTGATCGCCGTTGTTGGGGTCGTGCGCTCGGTGATAGATCCGGCCGACCAGCTCGCCGTCCTCGACGATGTCTGCCTGCTCGCCGAGGGGCGCCGAGACCGATGCCCCGCCCGGTGAGTTGATGTGGACGGCGAGCTCGTCCGCGCCGCTGTACCAGATCTCCAGCTCGTTCGTAGACAGGTCGGCGGGCGGCACCAGGACGCTCAGCGACCGGCGCTCACCCGCCGCCAGCCGCCCGGCCGCGTGGGTCCTGGACCGGTGGTAGTTGCCCCCGCTCAGCACGGCGCTGCACCCGGGGCGGCCGGCCAGCAGCTCGTCGAGCGCCTGCTCGACCAGCGTCGTCCGGTCATGTGGGCCGCCCATCCGTCCGACGCTGAGATTGATGACAAAGGGCAGGTCCCCGGCGGTCCGCTCGATGAACTTGACCGCCTCGAGCAGCCGGCACGAGTCGCCGAGGTTCGCCAGCCCGCCGGTGCCGCGGTCGGCCAAGTGCACCAACACCAGGTGCGCCTTCGGCGCGACCCCGGCCGGACCGTAGGCCCCGCCGCTGCCCGCGGCGATGTCGGCGACGTGCGTGCCGTGCGCTCCGCCGCCGCGGTCGGCGTCGGCGGGGTGGTAGCCGAGGTGCGCGTAGGGCCGGCCGGTGGCCAGCGCCTCGTCGATCTCCGCTCGGGAGTGCACGGTCCCGTAGCCGTACGGCCATGGCGCTTCCCCGCGACCCGGGCGCTGGTCCCACAGCGCCAGCACGCGGGTCGATCCGTCCGGGTTGCAGAGCGCGGGGTGGTCGACGTCGAAACCCCAGTCGGCGATCCCGATCACGATGCCGGCGCCGGTCGGGCGCAGACCCGCGGGCCTGCGGGTATCCCCGTCCGCCGGGGACAGGCCGACCCCGCCGCGTCCCGGCAGCGGGGTCCAGCCGTCCTGCCTGCCGACGAGCCGCGCGGCCTTCAGGCTGTGCACACCCGCGTGCCGGCGCACCGCCGCCACGGCGTCGCGCTGGACCCGGCACGTCGCGATCCGGCCGAAGCGGGCCACCATCCGCACGCCAGGGACCCGCGTGTCGGGAGCATCGAGACGGATGATCGCCTCGATGCTCCCGGGCACCAAGGTGTCGCGCAGCAGCTCCGCCAGCGCCGGATCCATGGCACACCGTCGCGCGGTCGGTGCTACTTGGCCTTGACCGCGATGGCCGTGCCGTCACCGGCGGCGGGCGCGCCGTCGCCGGCCACCGCTGCGGGATCGACGACGACCTCCAGCCGGAACTTGCGGTCCACATCGCCGGCAATCGCGTGGATGACCGTGACACCCAGTGCCACGGCCACGATCTCCCCGGTCGTCGGGTTGATCGCGGCGACCTCGGGCTTGTCGGACTTCCAGCTGACCGCGGTCCCGAGCACATGTCCACGCCCGTCCAGAACGTCCGCGACGAAGACGTCCCGCTTGCCGGAGACGAGCGTGGTCGGGCCGAGGATCTCGATCTGGCGCACGGCCGAGTCGTTGGCCCGCCGGTCGGCGATGAAAGCCAAGGCGAGCAGGCCGCCGATGCCGATGGCGGGCGGGCTGGTGAGGATGCCGGCCGCGCCGCTGCCGCGGGGTGTCCCGGCGAGCAGCGGAAGCAGCGGGACGGCCCGGATGCCGGCCTCGACGAACTTGTTGTCGGGGGTGCCGAACGCCCGGAACCCACCCTCGAGCAGGGCCGTGCCGGCTGCCGACCAACCCGCCCAGACAGCGCGCCGGTTCACCGCCGCGAGCGCGCTGCGGAACTCGTCGCGCTGAACCTTCGTCTCGACGTCCAGGTCCGCGACGGCGCGGGCCGCCTGCTGGGCGACCGGCCGGTTGCCAGCGCTACTGAGCTGGGCCACCCGGCGGGCCTGGTCGCGCCGGCGCAGCACAGCGAGCCGGCGAGCGCGTTCCCGGCGGCGGCTCGCCCGTGACTCGTCGTCATAGGCCTCCCCGTCGTCGTAGAGACCCTCGCTGTCGTCGTAGGCCTCCGGCTCGCTGCTGTCGGTCCAGTTGTCGGTCATTCTTGTCCTCCCAGGGTCGGGTGATCAGGTGCCGCACCGCTCGGAGGCGGTCCGTCGAGGTGCGTGTCCGGCTCCGCGGGCCCGGCGCGCATGCGCCGGACGGCGGGCACGACGAACTCCGCGTACAGGGCAGGGTCCGGTCCCTCCCAGCCGGGGCCACCCTTGCCCGCGCAGGACGGACAACCGGGATCGCGGCCCCAGCAGGCACAGGCGCCGAGGGCGCCGGCGAGCAGCAGCCAGTGGTCGGCCAGCGCCTCGTCGACGGCCAGCGACTCCGCATCCACCGTGGCGATCACGGCCGGCCCGCCGGTCGGCTGCGGGGTCGACAGCCGCCCGGCCAGTTCGCCCACCACGCGCTCGACGAAGCCCATCGGGTCCGGCAGCACGCGCATGAGCAGGTCCTCGACCGCGGCAAGCTCCGAGCCGCTCATGAGGCGTCCCACTCGTCGTTCGCGGCGTCCATGAGGGCCGTGTAGAGCCAGCGCTGGTCGCCGCCGTCCTCGCTGTCGTCCTCCAGGCCCTCGCCATCGGCGGGTTCCGCGCGCGCGAGGTAGCGCAGTTCGTCGGCGTCTGCGGCGGCCCGCTCGTACACCGACCGCATCAGCTCCATGATCTTGGCGACCGGGATGCCGTTGACGGCCTGCTGGCCGTGCTCGCCCAGCGCCACCCGAAGCAGGGCATCCTTGATCGGCCCGAGCTCGCTCAGGATCATCGCCTGGACCGCGGCCGCGGATCCGCTCGCGCTCGCCGCGCCCGACGGCCGTGCCGGCTTCGCGCCGGCCAGTGCCTTGGCGGCCGCCTGCCCGAGCCCGCTGCCGATCGCGGTGCCGGCCGGACCGCCGATCACCGTGCCGAGCGCACTCCCGCCCAGCGGGAGCGCGGTGCCAGCGATGCGGCCGACCGCGGGATCCGCCAGCAGCCGGCCCGAGGCCCGCTCGATCTGCTTGAGGGCGTTGGTGAAGCTCGCGGCCTCCGCGGCGCTCATCGAGTCCAGAACGTTGTCCAGAGCCTCCGCCAGCTCCTCGGGATCGGCGCCGGCGTAGCGCTCGTGCAGCGCGTCCCCGAGCACGCCGGCCAGCCGAGGCCACTCCTCGTCCCAGTCGTCCTCCGATGGATGGCCGATCAGCCCGTCGAGTGTCCGAGTCACGGATGCTCACCTCCGCTCGTCTCCCGGCCGCGGCAGCGGTCGGTTACCGGCTAAGGCGTTCCATCCCCGTTCCATCCGGTCGCGACGCGGCCGAGCGCGCCGGCTTGTCGCCTCGGCCTGGCTGTCGGCCGGGGCTCGCCGTGATCCGGCCGTCGTAGCTCGGGCGCGGTCGCCAGCTGCCGGCAGATCTGGCTGGATGGCTACCGGGTGCGGCCGCGGGGTTTGAGCCTCGTGCTGGGCATGGCTGGTGCCGGCAGCGGATTGCCGGCGTAGCCGTGCACCGTGCCGAACCGGTTGCCGGTCATCCAGTCCTCGCGGTGCACGCCACGGTCAGCCCCGGCGCGCAGCTCGACCTGCCCTGGCCGGCCGAGTTCAACGCGCTGGCCTACGTGCGCTGGCCGGCCGGGGCACGGTCGGCGCGCAGGCGCTCGGCGCGGCGGCCCGTCCGGTGCGTAAGGGGCAGCTCGCCGTGTTCGGGCCTGGTGACGCCCTCACCCTCGCCGCCTCGCCGAGCCAACCGGTCGCCGTTGTGCAGGTCGGCCGCCTCCTGATGCCGGCCGAGGTCTTCAGGCGGCCCGTGGGTCAAGATTCGCCATACCCTGCTCGTCGACGCGATCGTGATGGGTATCACCGCCACCCACGCCATCCCGAGGCCCTCGTCCTCGCCCTACCCAACGACACCACCGACGCGGACCCGCCACGCGCCATCGGGCACTCCACGACCGTGCCCGCCCAGGTTCGGGCCGCGTTGGCCGGGTGCCTTCGTCCCACGGGCCAGCTGCGACAGCTCGCCGGCGTCGTCGGTGGGCTACCCGGACACCCCGCCACCCACTACCTCCCGGTCGCGCCGGGCATCACGGTCGAGATCGAAGCCGACGCCTGCATCGAGTTCGGTCGCTTTCGCCATCGACTAAGGGTCCTGCGCATACGAGACCTATCCGATTCGATGCAACATTGAGCTGAGGTCCGCACGAAAGCCCGGGCACGAACAGAGCGCAGCGCCGAGCGCGGGGCCACTCATCGGCAACGCCGAACGGGCGGATAGCGCGGCGACGTGATGCTGCCATAGGGCGGACGTGGTCTTGTCTACGGCGATTCTGGCAGCTGCTCGGCCGGTTCGTTGAGTGTTCGGTGCTGCTCGGCGACCTGGTCGCCGCCGACGCTGCGCACGACCTCGACCAGGTGATCGAGGCTAGGCGGTGGTTGTGATCGTTTGGCCTCGGCTTGCTTCTCGCGTTCAAGATATCCACGTCCCCGACTGGTCATGCCGTCGAACATACGATCGACAGGCCCCGAGCGCTAGACGGCGCTCATTGGACTACTCGGCCGGCACCCTGTCGCTGAGCAGGGGATAGAGACGGGGCCACAGGACGACCACGTCCAGGCCGTAGCGGCTGCGGGCGCGGAACTCCGCCGCGCAGAGCGTGTTGCCGAGCATGGTGGGCAGCATCGCCTCGGGGGGCGGGTAGCGCGGCGACGGGGTGTGGGGTTGAGCAGCTCCCGCAGCTGGCGGGTGGGCAGGGGGTCGTGCTCGGCCAAGGCGGCCAAACAGGTCAACCCGCCGCCTCACGCGCTGGCTCTCGGCTCCTTCCCCGAGCGCCACGCAGATGCCCGAGCCGCGCTCCGACGCGCTCGACCGCTGGTCATATCGGCAAGGAGCCTACAGATCCTGCTCAGATACCTGAGCAATTCCGATCGCTCAGCGATCCCAATACGATCGGGGTCCAACGGCGAGGGTCGGAGGAGTTGCAGATGCGGGACGAGAACTCAATCGTCGCAACGTCGATCAGCATCGAGGAGCCCGTCGAGGCGGGTGGTGACTACACCGTCGTGCTCGACGGGGAGCGGCGGGTACGCCTCGATGCCGCGGACTCCAGCTCGGCCGGTTACCGAACAGTGCTGGAGCGGCTTCGCCGGCAACGCCGGCCGGTGTATGTCGAGGTGGATGCGGCGCGGGGTGCCGTGCGGCGGCTGCTGGTTCCGCATGTCACCAGGGTGGTGCGGCTCGTCGAACGCGGCGAGGAACTGCTGGTGGAGCTGGTCGGCTCGCATGCGGTGCACCGGGTGAACCTCCGCCAGCCGGATGGCCCGGAGATGGCGGAAACGTTGCGGCGCGCCGCGGACAGCAAGGAGGGGTTGATCGTCACCGAGGACGAGTCGCACTACGTCCTCGACGTACTGGCGTACACGCCCCGACCGGATGGGCCGGACCTGCCCCCTTTCCCCATGAAGCCGGTCCCCGAGCCGGAGCCGCCTAAACCGCCGTTCTGGCGGCGGTGGTGGTTTTGGCTCTGGTGGTGGTTGAGCTGCCCATCAGCAGGCAAGGTTCAGCAGATCTTCAACCAGCTCGGCGCCACCAGCTGCCCGCCGTTGACGGTGCCGGCGCCGTGCATCCCGTTCATGTACCCGGACAACGGCTGCTGGGCCCGCGCCCACGAGATGTGCCGGCTCGTGATCAACACGGGTCGATCGCCTCGCAAGGTTTGGATCTTCGCCGGTTCCAACGGCATCTTGCACGTCGACACGAACAACAACCCGAACTGCTTTGTGGAGTGGTGGTACCACGTCGCGCCGACCCTGTGCGTCCGCACCGGTTGGATCAAGACGCAACGGATGGTGCTGGACCCCTCGATGTTCACGACACCTGTTCCGGTAGCGACGTGGCATGCGGCGCAGCACGATCCAACGGCGAGCCTGGTGCACACGGGTCCGGAGCAGTACGGGCCATACGGCGGCACCGACCCGACGTACTCGAGCACCAACGCAGACCTCGCCACCTACCGAACCGCACTGTTGAACCGGTCGATCCAGGTCGGGCCTCCACCGTACGCGCAATGCCCCTGACCGACCGGCATGGGCAGGCGTCCGGGTCGGTCCGCCGATCCAGATCGATCGCGACGATCACCAACCGGACCCGGTGTGGCACGACCATCAACTGCCAGGCGTGGGGTGAGGCTAAGCGAAGGACCGGGGTCATGGCGGCAGCGAGCGCGGTGGTGGCGACGGCGAAGCCCAGGACGAGGACGACGTAGGCCCAGACGACCAAGACGATGACGACGAGGACGATCTCGACCCAGCCACCGGACGGCGACCGCAACGACGATTGGACGGTCCGTTCCGTCCTGGCGCTGGTCAAGATCGCTGCCGCATGATCTCTCAGCGCCGCCGTGGTCGTGTGCGGGTCGCGCGTCTACTCGCCGTCTGCGGCGACTGGCCGGCGCCGACCTGACTGCCATATGTCCACAGTGGACGGTCTGTTACCGAGTTTGTCACCGAAACTCAGCCCCAAGCGTCCACGTGGGCCAACGTATACAGCGGGATGTCAATCTTTGGGGTTTGCGCCGGAGTGGGCAGTTCGTGAACTCCATGGCGGCTGGGGTGTTGTCAGGCCGGCGCAATAGATCTGTCGTCGAACCACGATGCGTGCTCCACGTGTGCTCGACAGTTGTGAACGACGTCGACATCGTGCGACATGAGCCGACAAGATGAACTCGGCCTGGCCAGGGCGAATGGCATGGGATGGCATGTCACGACCTGTCGCGACACGAATGGAATGGGTCTTTTAATCTTCTGGTTCAGGGTTCGAGTCCCTGGCGGCTCACCGCCTCTGACCAGCGGTTATGCACATTATGGATGATCTGTTGTGGATCAGTGACAGTCAGAGTGACTGCGACTGTTCTCTGGCCGGTGGCACGACCGGTCAAGACCCACCGGCAGCAGGGCACCAACCGCAAGCGCGCGCTCATAGGGGCGACCCTTCAGTCGGACCGCTGGCGGTTGCTCGATCACGTCACCCTCGCCGACGTCGCGCACAAGGCGGTTGGGTGGGCAGTGGCAGTATCCCGAGCTTATTGATCACCGCCCCATGGTGCCGGCTGAGCACGTGGAAGGGTTCGTGGAATGAACTACCGGGGCGCCAAGGACGCCACAGGGCATCATCGGCTTGTCAGGTGCAACCAAAGCGCGCTGGAGACGGCGCTGATCACAGACGCTGCCGGTCTCTCAAGGCGGTAAGGCGGATGCGAATCCCGCTCGGGCTACTCGACCACGGGAATTGCAGTCGGCGGCCTACAGCCCTGTCATCGAGTTGTCCGACAACATACCGCCGATGAGCGGGCCTACTGACGACGGTGTAGCGGACGAGCATGTAGCCCGAAGCTACACCCGACGACGAGACCGTCGAGCTCGACTACGCTCTGCCGCAGGAGCATGTACATCCGGCGACTGGTGCTCTGGGTCGACCAAGATCTGTCTAACGTGACGGTCTGTCAATTACGATGACTGCGAAACTTCGCCCTCACGTGATCCTGCCGTCCCATCTGCCGTCGACCCGCCGATCAGGGAGCGCAGCCCCGTGGCCGGCGCCATGCAGCGAACCGAAAGTGATGTGCCGGTCGGGATTCATACCACGGGGCTGTGGAGCTTCCAGTCGGGCAGTCGTCGCCTGGTAGCCGCCTGGTAGCCCTTTGGGTGCTCGGCTGGAAGAGCCGTGCCGCCGAGGTTCCCGGACGCGGCTGGGGTCCGGGGCGGCCCCCCGATGCGCGAAGCAGGCCGAGTCGGGCCATGCCGCGTCACCGTTCGGAATGCTGGCTGCGTGATTCCTGTGTTGCCGGGCACGTGCGGCAACTCGTCGGCGCTTCCAGCGCATCAATTTGCCGCACCTTTCGGCAATCGAGGGTTGGCGAGCCGTTTCCAATGCGATCATTGGACCAGGCCGGTGATGAGGCTTATGGAACCTGCCACGATCACCACGCCGAACAGGTAGGCCAGGAGGGCGTGGATGAGAACGGTGTGCCGGATGCGCGGATCGCGCAGCGTCGTATCGGACACTTGGTAGGTCATGCCGATCGTGAAGGCCAGGTAGGCGAAGTCACGGTAGTTAGCCCGCTGCTGCCCGGCCGAGTCGCCGAAGGCGATGCCCCCGGCTGCCGAGCGGAAGTACAGGTCCGCGTAGCGCAGGGTATAGACCGTGTTGACCACCGTCCACGACAACATGACGGTCAGCACTGCGACGCCGATGAGTAGCATCCGCACGAGCCCGCCCGCTCGCCCGGCGAGACTGAGGGCCAAGCCGACACCCAGCAGGCTGGCCAGGCTCGCCGATACCAGCAGCACCGCTGCCGAGCCGCGGGTCTCGTCCTCGCGGGCGGCGATGCGCTGCGTCTGCGAGTTGTCGGCTCGGATGATGATCGGCCAAATGGTCAGGAGCAGACAAAGCGCGGCAGCGTCCCAGCCCCCGACCAGGGCCAACTCCCACGGCAGGAACCGCAGCAGAAGCAGCGCGGTGATCAGCCCGATCGTGACCACGATGACGGCTCGCCGCAGGGCAGGGGCGTGCCAGCCCAGCGATCGGTGGTACAGCGTCTCTGGCGGGATGCCGGTCATCGTCGAAGTGTCTCCAACCGCCCACCGCCGGAATCGACGCCCCTTGACTGTCGGCGCCGCTTCCCGGGGGTCTGTGATACATCCGTCGGTGTTGCCTCTCGTCGGGATTCCTTTACCGACAGGCCGCCCTGCCGTTATTCGGATCTTCGGCGCGCCTGGGCCAGGGGCAGGTCGGCCGGCGGAAGGTATCGGGCGTGACAGCCCGTTCGGTCGGACGCGTTGAGGAATATCGAACGGACCTTCGCTGGCGGGTGGTCCTCCCCACCGCCGAGCATCAAGCAGCGCCGTCGTCCAACCTGCGCGAGTTGACGTGTACGAGCCAGGGTAGGACCTGCTGCCACCGACTGGCCGCCGTGCTCGTGGCGGCGATAAAGCCGCCAGCGCCGGGCGAAGCGTCCGCTCATCGGCCAGATCCGCGCGCACCGCCGGCCACCAGCGAGGCTGACGGCCTCCACGAACAGCGACTTGTGTCGCTGTTCTCCCGGTCGAGCCAAGTCTTGATCGACAAGTAACGTCGGTTCTCCGAACGCAATGCCGCTTCACGCCATATGGTAGGTGCGGAACAGGTCCTCGAAAAGGCGCGCAGCATCTCACGGGCGGGCTGCTCCTCGTCCAGGTCCGCTGCGCCGAAGCGGAACACATCGTAGCGTGCGAGCCTGAGGTCGCGGTCCCCGCGCATCGTCGCCGCGTACACGGACGGATCCGCGAGCCTGCCAGTTGCGTAGTGGTGTCTGCCGTCGACCTCAAGGACGATCCGGTGCCCGCCGGGCAGTAGCATGAGGAAATCCATGCGCAGGTTCAACATCGCCTTGACGCCGCGGGCTTTCACAGTTTGCGGGTCCCAGTGCAGCCACACTTCCGGCAGCAGCGCCGGCAGGTCATAAGTCCGCTCGCCGTGGATATCGTGTAGAGGTCGAACAGCATCTGCTGCTGTCGGGACGACTGGAGGGTGTACGCGACATGCGGATTGCGCTGCTCGTGACGTGCCTGGCGGACTTGCATCGTCCGGGTCGACCAGGTGGTGGCCGGCGTCCCCGACGCGATCAGCCGCCTCGAACCAACCCGACCGCAAACCTGGATCAGCGGCCCATCCGCAACCAGCGACATCGAACTCGACCGGGTCGAAGGAGTCCACGGCCCCCGAACCCTCCACGTCGTAATGGCCGACGCTGAACCCGAAGGCGGGTAGTGCCCGTCGCGGAGAGCTGTCCAATCACCTATGGGAGGTACTACAGATGGCATCGGTCACCTACGATTCCGTCAGCCGGGTGTATCCGGGGCGACGCGCCCGGCGGTCAACGCGTTGGATCTCGACATCGGCGACCGCGACTAAGCGATGATCGAACCAGAACCGCGGACTGCGGGAACGAACTGGACCGGCAACTACGCCTACCGGGCCCGGAGGCTGCACCGGCCGACGACCATTGAGCAGGTCCAGGAAATCGTCGCCAATGCGCCGAGCGTGCATGTCCTAGGTTCACGCCACTCGTTCAACGACATCGCCGACTCTGCCGAGCTGATTTCGCTCGAAGCCATGACGGCGGAGAAAACACTGCTCGCCGACATCGTGGTCGATCATGAGGCACAGACGGTCTCCCTCGGCGCGGGCGTCAAATACGGTGAATTAGCCGAGAAGTTGAACGACGAGGGGGTGGCCCTGCACAACCTCGCATCGCTTCCCCACATCTCTGTTGCGGGTGCCGTGTCGACGGCCACGCATGGCTCGGGCGTCACGAACGGCAACCTCGCGACCGCGGTCGCGGCACTGGAGATCGTGACGTCCAGCGGTGAGACCATCAAAGCGTCCAGAGGTGACCCCGACTTCGATGGCATGGTGGTCGGACTGGGCGCGCTCGGCGCGGTCACCCGGATCACCTTGGACGTACAGCCTTCCTTCGACGTGCGGCAACGCGTGTTCGAGGGCCTCAGTTGGGAGGCACTGTACGAGCACTTCGACGAGATCACCTCATGCGGCTACAGCGTCAGCATCTTCACGCGCTGGCGCCGGACCCTCGACCAGGTATGGATCAAAACCAGGACAGACGAGCCCGAACAAATAGCGGGCGATCTGTTCGGCGCAGTTCCGGCAACGGTTGACCGACACCCCATTCTGGAGCTCGACCCGACTCCTTGTACCCCTCAATTGGCCAGGCCCGGCCTTTGGTCCGACCGCTTGCCACATTTTCGCATGGGCTTCACGCCGAGCGCAGGCGAGGAGCTCCAGTCGGAATACCTGTTTCCGCGCCGGCACGCCGTGGAAGCCATAGCGGCGCTGCGTGCCCTGGCTGGCAGTATCCAACCCATCCTGCAAGTATGTGAAATTCGCACCGTGGCCGCAGACCGGCTATGGATGAGCATGAACTACGGGGAACCCAGCGTCGGCGTCCACTTCACGTGGCAACCCCGACAAGACGAGGTCGAGGACCTGCTCGTCCAACTCGAGACCGTGCTTGCCCCATTCCAAGCACGCCCACATTGGGGCAAACTCTTCCATGCGGACGCCACGGCGATCGCGCCGCTCTACGCGCGCCATTCCGACTTCGTCGGTCTGGTCGAACGGCTGGACCCCCGCGGCGCATTCCGCAACTCATGGCTGGAGGCCCGCGTGCTTGGCGGCACCTAACGAGCACCATCTACTTCGACAAGTCCGGCGACGCCGTCCGCATTCTGGACGATCCCCGTGAGCTACCGGTGACCGCCACGATGCCGGAGATCCGCTATGACGCGCTACTCAACGAGTGGGTGGCGATCGCCGGCAAGCCGTCGTCTGGACACTCGCCACCCTCGCCATCGCCGGCTATACCGGTCTCATCCACAAGATCGGTTAAAGGAGTAGCAGTCTTGCAGGCTGCCAGCTGCAGGTTGCCTGAACTACGGAAACGCTGCTGGTGCCCGCGGCCGACCGTCGTGGGTAGCGTCGCTGGTGTGACCGAGACGACGTGGTTGGACGCCACCGCACAGGCCGACCTGGTCCGCCGCGGAGAGGCCAGTCCGAAGGAGCTGGTGGAGGCGGCGATCGCCCGCATCGACGCGGTGAACCCGCAGCTCGACGGGGTGATCCGGACCCGGTTCGACGAGGCACGGGCCGAGGCCTCCGGTGAGCTGCCGGATGGGCCGTTCCGCGGCGTGCCGATCCTGCTCAAGGACCTCGGCTGCCTCGTGGAAGGCGAGCCGACCGCGTTCGGCATCGGTCCACTGCGCGACGTCGTGTGGCCGGTGACGTCCTACCTCGCC
Source organism: Pseudonocardiaceae bacterium (assembly GCA_036505275.1). Lineage (GTDB taxonomy): Bacteria > Actinomycetota > Actinomycetes > Mycobacteriales > Pseudonocardiaceae > DASXTS01. Next base: position 2,817 of record DASXTS010000164.1, on the reverse strand, counting down.
AGGCAGTTCCGGGCGGCCGGCTTCGTCCCGCTCGGCCGGACGAACGTGCCGGAGCTCGGCACGACCGTCACCACCGAGCCGCGCAGCTTCCCGCCCGCGCGCAACCCATGGCACCTGGGTCACTCCACGGGCGGGTCGTCGGGTGGGTCGGCGGCCGCGGTGGCCAGCGGGATGGTGCCGGTCGCGCACGCCAACGATGGCGGCGGGTCCATCCGCATCCCGGCGAGCGAGTGCGGCCTGGTCGGCCTCAAGCCGACGCGGGGACGGGTCAGCCAGGGCCCGCTGGTCGGCGAAGGCTGGGCCGGGGCCACGATCGACGGCGTCCTGACCCGGTCGGTGCGCGACACCGCCGCCGTGCTCGACGCTATCAGCGGGCGGATGCCGGGCGAGCCGTACTACCCGCCGGCGCTGCCGGGACCGCTACTCGCCGAGGTCGGCGCCGACCCGGGCCGGGTGCGCGTCGGCATGCTCGACCGGCCGGAGGCCGAGGGCTATCTCGACGACCCGGAGTGCCGGGCGGCGGTGGCGGGGGCCGCGCGGCTGATGGAGTCGCTCGGCCACCACGTCGAGGAGTCGGCGCCGCCCGCGATGGCGGAGGACGACTTCAAGACGCACTTCAACGCGATCATCGCGGCCGACAGCGAGCTTCTGTTCCAGGCGTTCGAACTGATGCTGGGCCGCGCCATCGGCGACGAGGAGATCGAGCCGAGAAACGCGGGCTACCGCCGGGCCGGTCGGGCGCTCGGGGCCGTGCCGTACCTGCAGAGCCGAGCATGGATGGCGCTGTGGGCCCGGCGGATGGCGCCCTGGTGGGAGGACCACGACCTGCTCCTGACGCCCACGGTCGGCGGGCCTCCGCCCGAGCTGGGCTGGTTCACGGCGGCGGGTCCCAAGGATGAGCGCCGGCGCATCGCCAGCTTTATTCCGTATACCGCGCAGTTCAACATGACGGGGCAGCCAGCGGTGAGCCTGCCGCTGCACTGGACCCAGGGCGGGCTGCCGGTCGGCGTCCAGCTCGTCGCCGGCTACGGCCGCGAGGACCTGCTGGTCCGGGTGGCCAGCCAGCTCGAGCAAGCCGCGCCGTGGGCTGACCGGCGGCCGCCAGTACACGCATAGGTCCCTCTCGGTCGGGCGTTCTGACGACTGTTCTTCAACAACGCACTGGGTGCGGTCGTCCACCGTCTCGCGGTCGGGCCCACCGCGTCGAGGCGATGCGACGGCGTGTCGTCGACCGGCTCCTGCGGGACGTCGATCTTGAAGGGACGGATCTCGGTCCGCGTGCCCTTCGACGCAGCGTACATACATGAAGGATGATGCCCAGCCAGGCCAGGCCCACGCTATCTACAATGGACTCGCTGTCCACGAGCTTGTCCACGAGACTCCGTCTGTTCGGTGCAAGCTGGGCAAGATCCGCAACAATTGGGCGGTGCTGACCAGCGCAAACCGCGTCAGACGGTCCGCCACGGCGGCCTCGTAAGCAGTAGGTCTTGCGTTCCTTGTCGCAGCGAGTGGCGTCCCGCAGGGGTCAGGGCAGCAGGGTCTTTCAATCTTCTGTTCAGGGTTCGAGTCCCTGGCGGCCCACCTTCGGGCATTCGCACAATAATGTCCGACTTCTGTGGTGCGTTCATTACGCCCGCGGACCGCGGTTGCGCCATCGGCGGGTAAGAGGTGGAAGATCAACACGCGCATCGCGGCATGAGCGTGCGCCTTGATCAAGCCTTAAGCCGATGCTCTCCCGACACGGAGGCCGTCAAGCGGTTCTCTATGCCTCACGTCCATTGCGTCGTTCACTGCCTCATAGATCAACTGCTTGGCGTTGTTTTGGCCGAAGGCTTTGGGTGGGCCTTCTCGGTGTGGTCGGTCAAGGCAGGATCTCGACGTACCCGTCGGTTCCGTGCACGCGGATCCGCTGCCCGTCCCGGATCAGTCGGGTGGCCTGCTCCACGCCCACGACGGCCGGCAAGCCGTATTCCCGGGCGATCACTGCGCCGTGGGTCATCAGGCCGCCCACCTCCGTCACCAGGCCCGTGATCGCGACGAACAGGGGCGACCAGCTGGGGTCTGTGTGGGCCGTGACCAGGATGTCGCCCGCTTCGAGATCTGCCTCCGCCATGTCGAGGATGACGCGGGCCCTGCCCTCGACGGTTCCGGCGGAGACCGGCAAGCCGATCAGGGCACCGGCCGGCACGTCGTCGCGCCGGTACGCCCCGGCGATGGCCTCGCCGTCGGAGGTGAGCACCCGGGGCGGCGTGAGCGCCTGGTACGACCGGAACGCGTCCTTGCGCTGCTGGATGAGCTGGTCGTCCGACCGGTTGGTGCGCACGACGTCGTGGAGCTCCTGGAACGTGAGGTAGAAGATGTCCTCCTTCTCAGGAAGCACGCCGGCCTGCACGAGGCGCTCGCCCTCTTCCAGCAGGGCCTGCTTGTAGACGAAGTAGCGGCTGACGATGCCGTACTTCGGGTACTCCCGGTACCCGATGAAGGTCCGGACCCGGTCGATCATCCGCTTGGTCTCGTCGGCTTTCTGCTCCCCGTCCGGCAGTGCCCGCAGGCGTTCCAGCAGGTTCTGTCGCTTCTTCTCGGCCTCCTGTCGCCCCTGTTGGAAGCGCCGCTCGGCGGCACCCGGCTCGAAGAGCTTGATGTTGTCGAGGATCACGGGCACGAGCGTGGTGGGCCGCTCGCGCCAACGCGGCCTTGTGATGTCGATCTCGCCGACGCAGCGCATGCCGTACCGGTCGAGGTAGGCCTCGATGGCGTCGCGCGCTTCGGTCCCGCCCGCGAGCTTCGGCAGCTCGTCCAGGAAGCCCTCGTCCTCGA
>DASXTS010000163.1:0-13554 GCA_036505275.1 Pseudonocardiaceae bacterium | reverse complement strand
GACCTTCCGCTACTTCGGCGGGATGGCCGACAAGTTCCAGGGCTCGGTGGTGCCGGTCGAGCGCGGTTTCCTCGACTACGTGCTGCGCGAGCCGATCGGGGTCGTCGGGCAGATCGTGCCGTGGAACTTCCCGCTGATGTTTACCAGCTGGAAGATGGGACCGGCGCTGGCCGCGGGGAATGTGGTCGTGCTCAAGCCGTCCGAGCTCACCCCGCTGTCCACCCTGCGGGTCGCCGAGCTGATGGCCGGGGTCGGCTTTCCGGCCGGCGTGGTGAACGTCGTCACCGGGTACGGCGCAACCGCGGGGGCGCGGATCGTCGAGCACCCCGGCATCGGCAAGGTGTCGTTCACCGGGTCGACGCTGGTCGGCCAGGGCATTGCGCGGGGTGCCGCGGCCACCCTCAAGCAGGTCCACCTCGAGCTCGGCGGCAAGGGCGCCAACATCGTCTACGGGGACGCCGACCTCGACGCGGCCGTGCAGGGCTCGGCATTCGCGATCTTCCACAACCAGGGCCAGGCGTGCATCGCCGGCAGCCGGCTGATCCTGCACGAGTCGATCGCCGACGAGTTCCTCGACCGGTTCACCGCGCTGGCCCGGTCGGTGCGGCTTGGCGACCCCAAGGACCCGGCGACCGAGATGGGCCCGCTCACCTCGGCCGGGCACCGGGACCGGGTGCTGTCGTTCATGCAGGTGGCGCGGGAGGAGGGCGACGAGATCCTCACCGGCGGCAGGCCGCCCGAGGGTCCACAGTTCGCCGGCGGGTGCTACCTGGAGCCCACCGTGATCGCCGCGAGCCCGGATCACCGGGTCGCCCGCGAGGAGGTGTTCGGCCCGGTTGTGGCCGTGCACCGGTTCCGCTCCGACGCCGAGGCGCTGCAGCTGGCGAACTCCGTCGAGTACGGCCTCGGCAGCGGGCTGTGGACCCGCGACCTGTCCCGCGCCCACCGGGTCGCACGCGACCTGCGGGCCGGCATGGTCTGGGTCAACTCCTACAAGCGGGTGAACCCCGGCTCGCCATTCGGCGGGATCGGCCGGTCCGGGTACGGCCGGGAGATGGGTTTCGAGGCCATGCACGAGTACACCGAGGCGAAGGCGGTCTGGATCAACGTCGACGCCGAGCTGCCGAGGTTGTACGGCAATGGCTGAGCTGCGCTCCCTGGCGGACGCCGTGGCGGGCCTGGTGCACGACGGCGACACGGTCGCCCTGGAGGGGTTCACGCACCTCATCCCGCACGCCGCCGGTCACGAGATCATCCGGCAGCGGCGGACCGGGCTCACCCTGGTCCGGATGACCCCGGACGTCGTCTACGACCAGCTGATCGGCATGGGCGTGGCGGACAAGCTGGTCTTCTCCTGGGGTGGCAACCCCGGCGTCGGCTCGCTGCACCGGTTCCGCGACGCGGTCGAGCACCGCTGGCCGCGCCCGCTGGCGATCGAGGAGCACAGCCACGCCGGGATGGCCACCCGGTACGCGGCCGCCGCGTCCGGGCTGCCCTTCGGGGTGCTGCGCGGCTACGTCGGCACCGACCTGTCGGCGCACACCGACACGGTGGTGCCGATCACTTGCCCGTTCACCGGTGAGCAGCTCACCGCGGTGAAGGCGCTCGACCTGGACGTCGCCGTGATCCACGCCCAGCAGGTGGACCGCGCCGGCAATGTGGCGATGTGGGGGATCACCGGCGTGCAGAAGGAGGCGGTGCTGGCCGCGAAACGGTCCCTCGTCACGGTCGAGGAGCGGGTCGACCGGCTCGACGCACGAGCGGCCGTCGTGCTCCCGTCCTGGGTGGTCTCCGCCGTGGCGGTGGTGCCACGTGGCTCGCATCCCTCCTACGCCATGGGCTACACCGACCGCGACAACGCTTTCTACCAGGCATGGGATTCGATCAGCCGGGACCGGGACACCTTCCTGGACTGGATGGACCGGCACGTGCTGCAGACCGGCGACTTCGCCGAGCACCTTCGCCTGCTCGACGTGGAATCGCGGGCAGCGGCATGAGCGCGCCGGTGGTAGCGCCCGCGGGTCTCAGCGCCGACGACGTCATGACCGTCGCCGCCTCGCGGCAACTGGCCGACGGCGCGACGTGTTTCGTCGGCATCGGGCTGCCGAGCCTGGCCGCCAACCTGGCCCGCCGCACCCACGCACCGAATCTCGTGCTCGTCTACGAGTCCGGGACCATCGGAGCCAAACCCACCGTGCCGCCACTGTCCATCGGCGACGGTGAGCTTGCCGAGACCGCCGACGCCGTCGTGTCCGTTCCGGAGATCTTCGCCTACTGGCTGCAGGCCGGCCGGATCGACGTCGGCTTCCTCGGCGCCGCTCAGATCGACCGGTTCGGCAACATCAACACGACCGTGATCGGGCCGTACGACGCTCCCACTGTGCGGCTGCCCGGCGCGGGCGGGGCGCCGGAGATCGCGTCGAACTCGCGCGAGGTGATTGTCGTGCTGCGGCAGAGCACCCGGACCTTTGTCGACAAGCTCGACTTCATCACCAGCGTCGGCCACCTCGACGGGCACGCCGCCCGGCGGCGCCTCGGCCTGCGCGGCCGCGGCCCGACCGTGGTCATCACCGACCTCGGTGTGCTGCGCCCCGAGCCGGAGACAAACGAGCTTGTGCTCACCGCCGTGCACCCCGGGGTCGACCCGGCGATCGCCGTGGCCGGCACCGGCTGGCCGCTGCGGGTGGCGGACGACCTGCAGGTGTCCTCGCCGCCGACCGACGACGAGCTGCGCGTGCTGCGGCAGCTGCAGCGGGGCCGGTCATGACGTCGTTCGTGCACGAGCTGGCCACCGGCCGGGTCGTCTTCGGAGCCGGTGCGCTGACCCGGGTCGCCGACGAGGTGCGGCGCCTGCACGCACGCCGGGTGCTGCTCATCGGCGGCGGGCACGAGAAGGTCTACGCGGACGCCATCGCGGACGACCTGGGGGAGTTGCTGGCCGGGCGGATCGACGAGGTCGTGCAGCACGTCCCGGTCGCGGTGGCCGCCGAGGCGACGCGCACCGCCACCGAGCTGGCCGCCGACCTGCTGCTGTGTGTCGGCGGCGGGTCGGCCACCGGGCTGGCCAAGGCCGTCGCGCTGCGGTGCGGCATCCCTGTCCTGGCGGTCCCCACCACCTACGCGGGCAGCGAGATGTCCGACATCTGGGGCCTGACCGAGGCCGACCACAAGACAACCGGACGCGACCGGCGGGTGCTGCCGCAGGTGGTCGTCTACGACCCGGAGCTGACCGTCTCCATGCCGGCCGAGCTGACCGCGATGAGCGGCATGAACTCGCTCGCGCACGCGGTCGAGGCGCGCTACGCCCCGGACGCGTCGCCGATCGTCGCGCTCATCGCCGAGGAGTCGGTGCGTGCGCTGGCGCGGGCGCTGCCGGTGTGCGTGCGGCGGCCGGACGACCTCGACGGCCGCTCCGGCGCGCTGTACGGCGCGTTCCTCGCCGGTGTCGCGCTCGGCAACGCCACCATGGGCGTGCACCACAAGATCTGTCACGTGCTCGGCGGTGCGTACAACCTGCCGCACGGCGGCGTCCACTCCGCCGTGTTGCCGTACGCCGTGGCATACAACCGCGACTGTGCGCCCGAAGCCATGCGCCGCCTCGCGGCCGCTCTCGGAGCAACCGACGCCGCCTTGGCTGTGTGGCGGCTCGCGGACCGGATCGGGGCGCCTACCGACCTGGTGTCGGTCGGCTTCGACCCGGCCGCGATCGGCGAAGTGGCGGCGGCCGTTGCCGCGGCCCCCCCGGCCAATCCCCGGCCCGTCACCGAGCAGGGCGTCCGCGAGCTGCTGGCCGCAGCCTGCCGGGGCGAGCCGCCTCGGCTCCCGGTCACGGCACGCTGACCACGATGGCCTACTTCGCCGGCGATCCATGGCTCGCCGACGACACCATCGACTCGGTCAAACCCGAGCTGGTGCTCGACCCCAAACCGGCCGCTGACGGCGACTGGCACGTCACCCTCGACATCGCCCCTGCGGCCGGCGGGCTAGCCGCATGGCGATGCGGCGCTGTCCTGCTGCGGCCGCATGAACGCGACGTCAGTCCGGTCGCCGGCGCCGTGGACATGACTGGCGTCGCGTTCATGCGGGTTGTTCGAGCCAGTTCTTTCTGGACCGACACCACCGTCGCCGTGCCCCAGTACGTGCTGCCCGAGGACTTTGCCGGAGTCCAGGCGTCAGCTACACCGGTCCGGATGGCGTCAGCACCATCGGTATTGCCGTTCCCGAACTCATCGACTGGTACCCGCGCTCATGTGGGCACCAGCCGGCGTCGTTAGCGACATGCGGCCAATGATGGCGATGGTCCACAGCCTGTTCACTTAGTCGCAGCCCGGTACTGGTGGTGCCAGCGGTCGCGCGGGCAGGATCACGGTAGCGGCCGCGCCGCCAAACCTTGATCAGGGCCACGCGATCGAGGCCTGAAGATGACAACCGAACGCCAGTTGGTCGGCCGGGACGGCGAATGCTCGGCCATCGACCACCTGCTCGCCGACGCAGCGAGGCTGCGCAGCGGCAGCCTGTTGCTCGAAGGAGAGGCCGGCGCCGGTAAGACCGCGCTGCTTGACTACGCCGCGGCCAGCGCCGGGGGCCTGCGGGTGCTTCGCGCCGAGGGTGTCGAGCCGGAGTCGGACCTCCCATTCGCCGGCCTCCATCAGCTGCTACGACCCGTGCTGGATCGGCTGGACGTGCTCCCCGACGTACAGTCGGCGGCGCTGCGGGGAGCGCTGGCCATGGGACCGGTTGGCACGGGACCGCAGCCGGCGGAGCGGCTGCTCGTCGGGGTCGGCGTCCTCTCGCTGCTGGCCGAGGCGGCGGCCGATCACGGGCTGCTGTGCCTGGTCGATGACGTGCAATGGCTGGACCGGGAGTCGGCGGATGCCCTGTTGTTCGTGGCGCGCCGCCTCGAAGCGGAGGCCGTCGGGATGCTGTTCGCGGTGCGCAGCGAGGGCAGTCCCTGGGAGGCGCCGATGCTCCCACGGATCCGGCTCGAGGGATTGCGCCAGGCGGAGGCCGCCGTCCTGCTGCATCGGACCGGCGCGGACCTGGCACCCGGCGTGCTCGATCGGGTGATCGAGCTCACCGACGGCAACCCGCTGGCCCTGCTCGAGTTGCCCGGCAGCCTGTCCGCCGCCCAGCGCTCCGGTGCCGAGCCGCTGCCGGCGCACCTGCCGGTCGGTGAGCGGATCCGCCGGGCCTACCTGGCTCGGGTGTCGACGCTTCCCGAGGCGAGCCAGCTCCTGCTGCTGATGGCGGCCGCGGAGCCCAATGGCGATCTCGGGCTGCTCGCGCGGGCCGCGCGCCAGCTCGCCGTCGGGGTGACCGCCCTGGACGCGGCGGAGCGGGCCGGGATGGTGACGGTTGACCACGGGGCTGTGCGGTTCCGCCATCCGCTGCTGCGCTCGGCGATCTATACGGCGGCGCCGTACGCGCAGCGGCATGCGGTACACACCGCGCTCGCCGATGCCCTTATCGACGCCGAGCCGGATCGCTGGGCGTGGCATCGGGCGGCGGTGGCCAACCAGCCGGATCCGAAGCTGGCCGACGAGCTGGAGCGCTCGGCCGACCGGGCAAGGGCACGGGGCGGGCATGCGGCGGCCGCTGCCGCGCTGGAGCGGGCGGCCGAACTGACCCCGGACGATTCCCACCGGGCGCGCCGGCTGGTCGCCGCCGCGTCGGCGGTCTGGGAGGCCGGCCAGGCGGATCGCGCCGAGCGGTTGCTGGCGCGGGCCGAGACCCTCCAACCGCCGGCCAGGGTGCGGGCGGAGATCAACTATCTGCGCGGCGCCATCGAACTGCACACCCGGCGGCCGGCGCGTGCCGTGCCGATGCTGCGGTCGGCGGCGGACCTGGTTGCGGCCGACGATCCGGGCCGCAGCCTGCGGATGTTGCTCTCCGCGATGACGGCAATGGGTGTCTCCGGCGATTTCAGCCGGGTCGGCGAACTGGCTCAGCTCGCGGCGCGGCTGCCTGCCGATCATCCCGATGCCGTGATGGCCGACCTCATCGTCGGGCTGCAGCGCCTGCTCAGCGGTGATCGGGCCGGAGCCACGGTTTCCTTGCGGTCGTTCATGGACTATGCCAAGCGGTTCCGCGACCCGCTCGAACTGGGCCTGGGCGGCCTGGCGGCGCTGTTGCAGGACGACGATGCCGCCGCCGCCGAGTTCCATGAGCGTGCGGTCGCGGTGGCCCGGCAGACCGGAGCTCTCGGCGCCCTGCCGTGGGCGCTGGAGTCCTGCGCCTTGATCGAGGTGCGGTCCGGTCAGCTGTCGAGGGCCGAGGCGGATGCGACGGAGAGCCTGCGGCTGACCGAACTGCTCGGGCATGGCCGCGGCTGGATGGGAGCCCTGGCCGTGCTGGCGGCCGTGGCGTCCTACCGAGGGCACGAAGAGCAGTGCCGCGTCTTCGCCGAGCAGGCCATCGCGGCAGCCGAGCAGCACGGCCTGTTCATCCCCTGGATACTCGCGGTTGCCTCGATGGCCGAGCTCGATCTCTGCCTCGGCCGCACCGAGCAGGCGCTGGATCGGCAGCAGCAACTGGCCGACGCGTGGACCAGCCAGCCGATTGTCCGGATCCTCGCCACTCCGGTGCGCATCGAGGCGCAGGTGCGCAGCGGCCGGCCGGTGGACCCGGCGGAGGCGGCCCTGTTCGAGGCGTGGGCCCGGTACTCGCCCAGCCGGGCAATCGCCGCGCTGGCCGCGCGATGCCGGGCCATGCTCGCGGACGGCGACGAGGCGGCGACGCACTACGAGGAGGCCCTGACCCTGCACAAGGCGGCCGGCCGGCCGTTGGACCGAGCGCGCACACAGCTGCTCTATGGCGAGTTCCTGCGCAGGCAACGCCGGCGGACCAAGGCACGCAGCCAACTGCGGGCCGCCATGGAGACGTTCGACCGGCTCGGCGCGCCGGTCTGGGCCGAGCGGGCCCGCACCGAGTTGCGCGCCATCGGCGAGACGGTCGGCGGCCGCCCGGCGGATGCCTTCGAGCTGCTCACCCCGCAGGAGCTGCAGATCGTCCGGCTGGTCAGCGGTGGGATGTCCAACCGGCAGGTCGCGGCGCAGCTGTTCCTCAGCCCGCGCACGGTCGAGTACCACCTCGCCAAGGTCTACCCCAAGGTCAACATCTCCTCGCGCGGCGAGCTGATCCGCAGCTATCTGGTGGCCGCCGGTGTGGCGACCGGTAGCTCCACGGATTCGGGCAGGGCGGTGGCTTCGACACCCTGATCGGCAGCGGGAGTCAGCAGCTCCCACCTCCGGAAACCGAGGGAGCCTTGTCGATGAGCCATGCAGTTGAGGTTGAGGACCTGGTCAAACGCTACGGCCGGGTCGAGGCGGTCCGCGGCGTGACACTGGAGGTCCGCCACGGCGAGACGGTCGGTTACCTTGGCCCCAACGCGGCCGGGAAGACCACCACGATCCGCTGCATGCTCGGGCTGCTGCGGCCCACCGGTGGCTCCATCCGGGTGCTCGGCCGGGACGTTCGCCGTGACCTGCCCGGCGTGTTGGCCCGGGTCGGCCACATTCCCGGCGAGTTCGGCCTGTGGCCACAGCTGACCGGCCGGGGGTGTCTGGAGTATCTGGGCCGGCTGCACCCGCGGCCGCCGCGGCGGCGCGCCGAGCTGTGCGACAGTTTCGAGCTGTCCGCCGCGGATCTGGATCGCCAGGTGCGCTTCTACTCCCGTGGGATGCGCCAGAAGATCGCGATCATCCAGGCGTTCCAGCACGCTCCCGAGCTGGTCATCATGGATGAGCCGACCGAGGGCCTGGACCCGCTGATGAAGGAGCGGTTCCTGGACCTGCTCCGCGAACACCGTGCGGCCGGCGGCAGCACGCTGATGTCGTCGCACATCTTGTCCGAGGTCGAGCAGGCCGCCGACCGCGTGGCCGTGCTGCGGGCCGGCCGGGTGGTCAAGGAGGTGGCCGCTCGGGATCTTGCCGGCGACCGGCGGAGGCACTGCACCGTCACCATCGCCGGGCCGCCGCCGGACCCTGCCGAACTGCGCCTGCCCGATGCGGTCGACGTTCGCGTGGAAGGGAACACGCTGCGTTTCGACCACACCGGGGTGATGGGGCCGCTGCTGCGTGCCCTCGCGGGACTGCCGGTGGTCGAGTTTCTGAGTGAGCCGGAAAGCCTCATGGAGGCGTTCTTCGACATCTACGAGGAGGACACCCCGTGAATCTCTACGTGTTCACCCACACGCTGGGCCGGGCAACCCGGACGACGGTGTCGCTATGCCTGGGCACGGCCTCCTTCTTCTACATCGTGCTGTACGGGTCGTCCACCTTCTACGGGAACAGCGCACCGGACATCCCGTGGCTGCGCGACCCGCCGCGGGGCATGCGAGCCATGTTGGGTGGCACCGCCGACTTTCTCCATGCGGCCGGATGGCTGTCCACCGGCATGTCCCATCCGATCACGCTGGCCCTGTTCACCTCCGGGGCCCTGACGGTGGCAGTCGGCGGCGTTGCCGGCGAGATCGAGCGCGGAACGATCGAGTTCGTGCTGACCCGACCGGTCACCCGACGCCGCTACCTGACCGCGATCGCCGCGGCGGCGCTGGTCGTGGTGACCGCGGTGCAGTTGTCCGGCCTGCTCGTCACGCTGCTGGCCCGCCAGACTGTCGACGGCGTGGACCAACTGGGCGTGGCCCAGGTACTGCGCCCCTTCGCCGGATCGTGGCTTCTGTTCGCCGCAATCTCCCAGGTGAGCCTGCTGGTCAGCGCCACGGTCAGCCTCCGCGGCCGGGCCCTTGCCTTGTCCGCCGGATTCGTGGTGCTCAGCTTCTTCGCCAACTTCGCGGCAATGATGATCGATCAACTGTCCGGCCTGCGGCTGGCGTCGGTGTTCCATTACGTGCAGCCGGCCACGCTGCTCAACGGCCATGGCCTGACCGACCTGGCGATGCCCGCCGCCGTCGGCGTGGTGGCCCTGGCCATCGCGTTGGTGCTCTTCGGCCGGCGCGACATCGTCCGCTGACCCAGCCTCGGCCGCAAGGTCGAGGGGAGGTCAGCGGCGGTTGCCCGGAATCGGCAACCGCCGAGCGCGGCTGGACGACCTGGGTCGGGACCTTGGTCTACTGGAACCAGATGTCATGCTGGGTTTGCTGGGCCTCGGCACCCTACCGATTCGCACAATTCAGCGCGACGGGACAATTCTGCGCGACGTCGGTCGGCGCGCAGAATGGAAAGGCGAACCAGCACTACAGCTCGAGCGAGCTCGGGTCGGCCGGGACGTCGACGGCGTGCTCCCGGAGCGCTTCCAAGGGCACGATCTGCAGCACCGCCTCATTGGTGGCGGCCAGCACCACCGGTGCGGCGACGCCGTCGCTGTAGGCCCGAGCCCAGTTCACCGCGGTCACGCACCAGCGATCGCCCGGCACCAGGCCCGGAAAGCGGTACTGCGGCCGCGGGGTCGACAAGTCGTTGCCGATGCTGCGCTGGTGTTCCAGAAACTCGGCCGTGACGACCGCGCAGATGGTGTGACTTCCGAGGTCCTCCGGGCCGGTGCTGCAGCAGCCATCGCGAAAGAACCCGGTCATCGGGTCGGTGCCACACGGCTCGAGGTCGCCGCCGAGGACATTGCGCTCTGCCATGGAACCATCATTGCTGGCGATGGGCCCCAGCGCCTCGCGTGGCGGCCTTCGGTCCGGCCCTCGTGCGTCCGAGACTGCCGCGGTGCAGAATGGCCGGGGTGATCGACGTGGTCGACCGGGAGAGCGTCCCGAGTCTGCGGCAGGTGGTGCTCGACTGCACTGACGCCAGAGCCCTGGCGGAGTTCTACCGACGCCTGCTCGGGCTGGTCTACCGGCCGGGTGATGAGCCGCCAGAGCCGGGGCGAGTTGATGAGCACGGCCGCGACTGGCTGGTGCTGAGGACCCCGGACGGCGTCCCCCAGCTGGCCTTCCAGCAGGTCGATCAGCTGTTGGAAGCGACCTGGCCGGACGGCCCGGTACCACAGCAACTGCACTTGGACATCACAGTGACATCGGTCGAGGACTTGGATGTGCAGCACCAACGCGTGCTGCGCCTCGGTGGGCGGCTGCTGCGGGATCGCAGTGATGACCCCGAGGAGCCGCTGCGCGTATACGCCGACCCGGCCGGTCACCCTTTCTGCATCTTCGTCGCCTAGGCGGCTAACCAGGGCCCGACCGAGAACGGCGGACGGCGCGGCCCGTCAGATGTCGACCAGCTCAACGGTCACCGTGGCGATATCGCCCGCACTCAGTGTTTCGGCCTTGCGCACCGCCCTCTTTATCGGCAGCACGTAGCAGTCCCGCGCGCCGTCGGGAAAGATCGATGTCGGCCACGTGCTGTTGCCGATCGTGACTCGGACCCGCAACGACCCAAAGCCACGACGTGGCGTGGCGTCGGCCCAGTCGCGGATCTCCGCGGATACCTCTTCGGGCAGGCTCACGAAGGTCCAGCTGTCGGCTCGCCGGGCGTCCCACAGCCAGAGCTCGGCGTCGAACGTGACGTTCACGACGTGAGCATCACACGCACGACCGACATCCCTCGCCTGATCGGTACCAGGGGTGCGGGAGGGGTGCCGGTGCTGCGCTCACCGGCCCGCGTAGTCGGCGGTGCCGAAGATCGCGGCGAGGTCGTCCCACGACGCCTCGTTGGCCGCGACGACGGTCAGCTGCCCGGCCCGGATAGCCGTCATCGCTGCGGCGGGTCCTCGCCGACCAGGCCGTCGACCGCCTCGCGCAGGAGATCGGCGTGCCCGACATGGCGCGCGTACTCGTCGTGCAGATCGACGAGGAACCGGCGGCGGTTGGGCGACCTGCCGGACGGACTGGTGAATTTCGAGGGCCGGTCCAGACCCTCGTCTTCCAGCGCCTCGGCCCATGCGGCGCGCGACCGCTGCACGGCGCCGCGCCAGAGCGCGTAGAGATCCTCGGGCGAGTCGTCGACCGCCGACCGCCACTCCCAGTCGGGCTCGGCCTCGAAGTCCACCGCGTCCCAGGGCGCACCGAGCGGCTGCCCGGTCAGCGCGATGGAGACATTTTGGTCCTCGACGAGGGCGAGATGCTTGAGCAGGCCGCCCAGGGTCATCGCCGACGGCGGATGCGGCTTGCGCAGGCCGGCCGCGTCCAGGCCGCCGCATTTCCAGGCGAACTGCGCGCGGGAGCGCTCCAGCGCGAAGAGCTGCATCTCGACCTCACCCGCCGTCATCGACGGTTCGGAAATCGCGGTGTCCAGAACGGTGTCCAGAACGGTGTCCGGAACTGTGTCCGGAACTGTGTCCGGAAGGGTGTCCTCGGTCATGCTCGGCACGCTAGGGTCCATTCCGGACGTTGTGCTTCCGGATTGGTGGCGACAGGCCGTGAATACCAACGCGAGTCCTACGGCACGCGCCCTACTGGCCCTCGAACTCGTCCAGGGCAGCCCGGGCATCACCGCAGACCGGCTCGCCGACAAGCTCGGCGTCTCCGAGCGGGCAGCGCGGCGCTACGTCGGCATCTTGCGCGAGGCTGGCATCCCGATCGAGTCCGTCCGCGGGCCGTACGGCGGCTACCGCGTCGGCCGGGGCCTGCGGCTTCCGCCGCTGATGTTCAGCGCTTCCGAGGCCCTCGGGCTGGTCATGGCCGTGCTCGACGGCCACCACGACGCGAGCGATCCAACCGACCCGGTCGGCAGCGCGCTCGGCAAGATCGTGCGGGCGCTGCCGGAGCCGGTGGCCGCGCAGGCCGAGGCCGTCCGTAGGACCACGGCGCCCGCTCCCGACCGCGCCGCCGCCCGGCCCGACCCGGCGACCACGTCGGCGCTCGTGCAGGCCTGCTCGAACCACCGGCGGGTGCGGCTCGGCTACCGCTCCGAGGCCGGGTCGGAGTGGCTCGTCGAGGTCGACCCGTGGGCGGTCGTCGTTCGCCACGGCCGCTGGTACCTGCTGTGCCGGTCCCACCGCAGCGACGCCCGGCGGGCGTACCGGATCGACCGGGTCCGCGGTGTGGACGTGCTCGACGACACCTTCAGCCCACCCGCCGACCTCGACCCGGTCGCCATGCTGGAGGAGCATCTCGCCGTCGGATGGGAGTACGACGTCGAGGTCGTCGTCGAAGCGCCCATCGAAACCCTGGCGTCCTGCCTGCCCCGCACCCTCGGACGACTCGAGCCGCTCGACGCCGTGACCACCCGCCTGGTCGGCAGCACCAGCAACCCGGTCTGGTACGCCGAGCAGCTCGCCGCGATCCCGGCGTCGTACCGGATCGTCAGGTGCCCCGAGCTCCGGGCGACGGCGCGCGCCCTCGGGCAGCGGCTGCTGGCGGCGGGTGCGAGTCCACCGTGAGCCGCGGCTCCCGTGGGGAAGCGCGGGTGGCTTGGTCGTTGGGCGTGTCCACGACGCGGATCGGTATACCAGCGGTGTACCGTTTGGCCGTGGCTGTCAAGATGATCAAAGTTGACGAGCACACTCACGCGCGGCTGGCCGCGTTGGCCGCCGAGCAGGGGACGACCATCGGTGCGCTCGTGGGTGAGCTTGCCCGGGCTCGGCGTACGCAGGCCGAATGGGCGGCGATCGGGCAACAGACCCGTGACTACGTTCGCGAGCATGTCGGCTACGACCCGACACCCGACGAGCGGACCAAGTGGGAGGCCGAACACGCGGCGATCATGTCCGATTTGGATCGGCAGTTCGCCGCTCGAAGGCGGGCGCGGCAGGCGACCGCGTGAGTAACCCCTGGGCCCGCGGCTACCTGCTGGATACCACGGCATTGGCGGCATTGGGGTCCAGCAGGCGCGTGTCGGTGCTGCTCACCACCGCACCACATTTTCAGTTGCCGATCTACGCGGCGGTCACCTGTGTGGATGCGGCCGACCGCATTCGGCCCGGCATCGCCCGACACGTCGGCCGAATCGCCGCAGTTGAAGCGATCGACCTGACCTACAGCGCTGTACTGGACCTGCGGGAGCGGACCCCAGACGCGAGCCTGGACATCGCGCACGTCATCGCCCTCGCCCGGCCGGGTCCGGACTGGTCCACCGGCTTGATCGTGGCCACCACTCGACCCGACCGGTACACCGGATACGACCTGCCGATCTACCCCGTAGGCGACTGATATGAGGCGGAGCTATTCCATGTTGCGCCGGTCAAGCGGCAGAGCCTACGGCGCGCCGAAATCGGGAATGGTGATCGCACCATCGTTGTCGAGCGGGAAGCCAGGGTTGTAGGCAATCTCCCAGACGTGCCCGTCCGGGTCGGTGAAAAAGCCCGCATAACCTCCGTAGAAGGTCTCTCGCGCCGGCACAGTTATCTCGGCTCCGGCCCCGGTCGCCTCGTCCAGCACTGCGTCAACCTCCGCCCTCGACCGGACATTGTGCGCCAAAGTGATCCCGCCGAAGCCGTCGGAATTGCTGTCCTGGAGGCCGGCGTCGCCGGCGAGCTTGTCCCGCCCCCACAGCACGAGCGCCATGCCGCCGGCCTGGAAGAACACGGTCTGCTCGACCTCCTGGCCCCGCCAGCCGAGCCGCTCGTAGAACGTCCGGGCGCGCGCCAGGTCGGCGACCCCGAGCGTGACCAGACTGATGCGTTGCTCCACCCCGGCAACGTAGCGCGATACGG
>DASXTS010000162.1:0-6064 GCA_036505275.1 Pseudonocardiaceae bacterium | reverse complement strand
GTGACCGGTATCCCGCTCGCCTGGGACGCCGTGGTCACGTTGACCGCCAGCTGGCAGAAGGTGTTCTCGGGCGCGCCAACCCTGGGTTTCTTCGCGCAGCGGTCTCGTTACCAGGAGGCTCTCGCCGCCGGCAACGTGCTGCCTCCGGCGAAGAGCCTGGACGACATGCAGACCGTGGTGACGAACTCCACGGTCGACGGCGTCCTGGCCGCCTTCTTCGCGATCCTCGTCGTGATCATCATCGCGGATGCAGCGCGGGTATGGATCCGAGCATTGCGCTCGCCGACCCCGCTGTCGACTACAGAGGCGCCCTACACCGAGTCGCTGATCACCGCCCCGAGTGGCCTGCTCGGCGGTAACGGAGAGGATCGGCGCGAGCTCGCCGGGACAGGGAGAGGGGCGCATTGAACCTGAGACAAGTGGTCGAGGGCATCCGCTGGTACCTCCGAGAGGTGTCCGGCGAGGGCGACTACGACCGGTACGTCGCGCACGCGAGGCGGCACCAGAGTGACGCCCCGGTCCTGTCCCGCCGCGACTTCGAACGGCGCAGGACCAAGGAGCGAGAGGCTACCCCCGGAGCCCGCTGCTGCTGAGGGGAAGCGAGCAAGATGCGCACGAACGGCGTGCCACGCTCGCGGCCGGCCGTTCGCTGGAGAGCGGTGGCGGCCGATAGCGGGTACCTCAGTCGCCGGGCGCCGCCAATCCGATTGGGCCGTACACCCCTGTGCCGCCGAGTGCAGTAGCCGTTCGGGTCTTTGTGTTCCGAAAGGTACTGCTGGTGTCAGATGAGCAATGCTTGAAACCTGTGGATCGGGTTCCGGGGGCGAGTTGCCATACCACCTCCATCGCAGCGGCGACCTCCACAACTTATGGCGGGAAATCCATCGCCCGATGAAGCGCCGTGATCAAGCCCGTTATTGCTGCCTGCACACGTACAACATCGGCGTCCTCTCCCTGCAGATGATAGTCACCGCGACGGTTGACCGGGCCGTCTTGTTCGGCGTTCCACATCAGCGCGTCCCAGGCGGAAGTTAGTTCTTGCCAAGCGTGAATGACCGAGGGTGGCGCGATGAGGCGGAGCCGAGCCGTGATCAGGTCCCGGTGCGGACCTTCTGGTCCGTAGGGGCTGGACCGCAAGTCCGGGTCTTCGAGGATTTCGTTCAAGCTGCCCTCGACTGTCTGCACATGCACCATGGCGTCCGTGTATGCGCTGAGGCGTTGCTCGTGCAATCTTCCGGCGACCGCGTTTCGGGCGGCGATTCGGCCCTGGATGAAC
Source organism: Pseudonocardiaceae bacterium (assembly GCA_036505275.1). GTDB lineage: Bacteria > Actinomycetota > Actinomycetes > Mycobacteriales > Pseudonocardiaceae > DASXTS01. The sequence continues at coordinate 4,788 of DASXTS010000162.1, read as the reverse complement.
GTGACGCCGAGCCCTGTGAGCGTCGTTGCGATGAGGCCCGCAATTGCGACGATGGTATTGGCGTTCACGATCTGCTTCGCTTCTTGGTGGGTTCTTCGCCTAATGAAGGCGATAGCTTGACCACAGGCACACCCTCGGTACGGGCCCGCATGGACTGGCGGGTATCATATGTCAGCAAGGTGACCTCGCGTCCAGCCAAGGACCGAATGGCGAGAATTCGGTCGATTATCTCGTCATCGTTGATCGGCAACCGAACGTGCCCAGGTGGGTCGAACACGACTTCGATACTGACTTCCCCGCGAGGGATCTCGCCTCGGCTTAGAGCGGAATAGTCTGCATCCCGTAACCGTGCGGGCCCGGCGCCGTCTGGCAGCGCCCGGTCAAGAACTGCGAGCGTATAACGGGCACGCCAGCGAACACACGAGTCGCTATGCCGCTTCAGCCGGTCGAGTTCATCGACGACTATGATTGTGCGCGCATGGCGCCGAGCACGGGAGGAGGTCTTAACGGAGGAAGTGGCCATGTCCCCGTTGGCGAAGACGCCCTACGACCTACGCCACGCGGCCGTGTCGACCTGGCTCAACGGCGGCGTGCCACCCACGTCCGTGGCCGAATGGGCCGGCCACTCCGTCGAAGTCCTAGTCAAGATCTACGCCAAGTGCCTCGACGGCGGGGAGGCGGCCATCCGGCAGCGCGTCCAGGCAGCGCTAGCTAGGACATCAGAGCTAGGGCACGAATAGGGCACAGCGAGCCGCTGACGGCCGGATATGGTCGGTCCCAGCCGGACACACGAGGAAGGCCCATGACCGCGTTCACACGAGGAAGGCCCATGACCGCGTTATAGCTGGTCAGGGACCTTCTCATGCAGGTCGGAAGGTGTGCCCCCGGCAGGATTCGAACCTGCGCTCCCGCCTCCGGAGGGCGGTGCTCTATCCCCTGAGCTACGGGGGCGGCGTCGCGATCACACACGATCAACGACCTGGACAAGGGTAGCGCACGGACCGCGCAACCCGACGTCGGGTCAGCTGGGGGCGGGCAGGGGAGCGGCGCCGCGCTGGGCGAGCATGCTGGTGAGCAGGTCTACCTCGTTGGTCTGGGCGACCGACATCTGGGCGGCGAGGTTGCGGACGACGCCGATCTCGGCGTGCTCGGCCGCGTAGCGGATCATGACGAGCCCGCCCTGGTGGTGGCGGAGCATGAGCTGCAGGAAGAGGACGTCCTGGTCCCGGCCGGTCGCCTGCTGGAGTCGGGTGAGCTCGGCGTCGGTGGCCATGCCGGGCATGGCGGCCAGGGCGCCACCCGGGGATGTCGAGTGACCGTGCAGGGCAGCGGCGCTGCCCATCCAGGCCATGTAGCCGTTGACGGGCAGCGGGTCGCGACCCCAGAGGTTGAGCCAGCCTTGCATGCGTCCGATCTGTTCGAGCTGGTTGGTCTCGATGTCGAAGGCGATCTGTTTGATGGCGAGGTCGGTGGTGCTGTCGCGGACGATGCCAGCCATCCGGACGGCCTGCCGGTGGTGCGCGGTCATGTCCTGGGAGAAGCCGACGTCGACGGAGTCGGGGGCCGGGGCGGCTGCGTCCGGCGACGGCCGGGACTGCGCGATGAGCAGGCCGGCGGCCATCCCGACGAGGAGCAGGGCAGCCACGCCGGCGCAGGCGACCAGGATCCGTAGCCAGCGGCGCGGCGCTACCGGGGGCGGGGAGACCGGGATGCCATCTTCGGACGATGCTGACGGGGCTACGGGGGACGACATCGGGGAGGACATCAGCCGGTGGGCCGGGTGGTTGGCGCCGCGCCACCTGTCCCCGACGGCGCCGGTGCGGAGGTGTTCGCGGCGGCACTTGTCGGGTTCACGTTGAAGTCCATGGGCACGGCGTCCGCTGGTGGCGGGGTGCCGACGAACGGCGGTGGCGAGGCGTTGTCCCACGTGCCGGGCGTGGGGTCACAGGTGCCGCCGACCTCGGGGTACTGGTACGGGTTGGTGCGCAGGGCCCGGATGAACCGGTCGATCCGCGGATCGTCGGCGGTGTCCACCTTGAGCTGGTGGCCCCAGGACTGGAGGGAGATGGGCTTGTCCAGCGAGGGGTACGGCGACAGCATCATGTGGGTCTGGCCGGTGACCTTGGCCTTGAGGGTGTCCAGCGCGGAGCCGGTGACCTGGTCGGGGTTGTAGGCGATCCAGACGGCGCCGTGCTCGAGCGGGTGCACCATGTTTTCGTTGCGGACCGGATCGTTGTAGACGACGCCGTTGCAGTCGGCCCACACGCCGTCGTGCGGCCCGCCGAACGGCGGGAACCGGTCGTAGGCGACCCGCTGGGTGGCGATGACGTGGCCCCGCGCTTTGTTGTAGTCGACCTTGACCACGCCCTGGATCTTGTCCGAGGGGTCTTTGTTGGTCTCCGACGGGGTGTATGCCGCCAGCTCGGCTTCCTTGTCGCGCTTGGCGTCCCATTTGTAATAGGCGTAGCCGAACACGCCGCCGGCGAACAGCACGACCACCAGCACCGCGGCGATCGTGCCCCACGGCTTCGGCTTGCTCACCACCACGGAGGACCGCGCGCTGCGCACCGCCTTGCTCGTTTTGCCGCTCGCCATAACCTCGCCTTACATCAACGGATCCGTGCCGGTGCCCAGCGCCGCTTGCGCCGCGCGATCAGTCTAGGGACGTTGCGTCAGCACCCGGTGAGGGCCCGCCGGGACCCGGCCGCCCAGCCGCCTAGACTTCGGCGGGTGACACCCGCCGCACTCGCCGAGCTCATCCATGCCACGGCCGCCGCCGTGCTGGCCGAGCGCGGCCTGGACGCCGGCGTGCTGCCGGCCGCGGTCACCGTCGAGCGCCCGCGCAATCCCGATCACGGCGACTACGCGACGAACGTGGCCCTGCAGAGCGCCAAGAAGGTGGGCGTGCCGCCGCGGGACCTGGCCGGCTGGCTGGCCGACGCGCTCAGCGCCCGCGACGAGATCGACTCCGCCGAGGTGGCCGGTCCCGGCTTCCTCAACCTGCGGCTGGCCCCGGACGCGCAGGGCATGATCGTGCGCGAGGTACTGGCCATCGGGCCACGCTACGGGCACGGCAGCGAGCTCGCCGGGCGGCGGATCAACCTGGAGTTCGTATCGGCGAACCCGACCGGGCCGCTGCACCTCGGCGCCACCCGGTGGGCGGCGGTCGGCGATGCGCTCGGCCGAATCCTGGCGGCCCGCGGCGGCGACGTGACCCGCGAGTACTACTTCAACGACGCCGGTGCGCAGATCGACCGCTTCGTACGCTCGCTCATCGCCGCGGCGCAGGGCCGGGCGGTGCCGGCGGACGGCTACGAGGGCGACTACATCCGCGACATCGCCGCCGAGGCGCTGCGGATCCAGCCGGGTGCGCTGGACCTGCCGGACGGCGAGCGGGAGGAGACGTTCCGGCGGATCGGCGTCGGGCTGATGTTCGACGCGATCAAGGCGAGCCTGCATGAGTTCCGGACCGACTTCGACGTGTACTTCTACGAGCAGTCGCTGCACGACTCCGGCGCGGTGGACGTCGCGGTGGCGCGGCTGAAGGAGAGCGGCCACCTGTACTTCGCGGACGGCGCGTGGTGGCTGCGGTCGTCGGAGTTCGGCGACGACAAGGACCGGCCGGTGATCCGCAGCGACGGCACGCCGGCCTACATCGCCGGCGACGTGGCCTATTTCCTGGACAAGCGTTCCCGCGGCTTCGACCTGTGCATCTACATGCTTGGCGCGGACCACCACGGGTACGTCGCGCGGCTGAAGGCCGCCGCCGAGGCGCTCGGCGACGACCCGGACACCGTCGAGGTGCTCATCGGGCAGCTGGTCAGCCTGCGGCGGGAGGGCCGGCCGGTGCGGATGAGCAAGCGGGCCGGCACCATGATCACCATGGACGACCTGGTGGACGCCATCGGCGTAGATGCCGCCCGGTACGCGCTGATCCGCTCGTCGGTGGACTCGCCGCTGGAGATCGACCTGGACACCTGGTCCAAGCGGACCAACGACAACCCCGTGTTCTATGTCCAGTACGCGCACGCCCGGCTCGCCTCGCTGATGCGCAACGCGGCCGACCTTGGCGTGACGTTCGAGGCGGCGACCGTGCGGCTCGGGCTGCTCGAGCACGAGCGGGAGGGGGAGCTGATCCGCACGCTCGGCGAGTACCCACGGGTCGTGGGCGCGGCCGCGGAGCTGCGCGAGCCGCACCGGGTGGCCCGCTACCTTGAGGAGCTGGCCGGCGCCTACCACCGGTTCTACGACACGTGCCGGGTGCTGCCGGTGGGCGATGAGCCGCTGTCGGAGCTGCATGCCGCGCGGCTGGCGCTGTGCGCAGGGGCGCGGCGGGTGCTGGCGAACGGGCTCGGGCTGCTCGGCGTGTCGGCCCCAGAGCGGATGTGACCGGGTGAGGCGCACGGTGAGGGCCCGGGTGAGGGCACGGTGAGGGCGCATCCGGCTGGCCCGCGGCACGCCGACGTGCTCGCGCCGGCCAGCACCGCCGGGCCGCCGCCGTCCGGGGCCGACGAGCTGAACGCGCTGCCGCCGGCGGTGTGGCCGCGCAACGCCAGCCGAGACGGGGACGGGGTGCTTCGGCTGGCCGGCGTGGACTGCCGCGACCTGGCCATCCGCTTCCGCACCCCGCAGTTCGTCGTGGACGAGGCCGACTTCCGGTCCCGCTGCGCGGAGTACGTCGCCGCGTTCGGCGAGCCGTCGCTGGTGCACTACGCGGCCAAGGCGTTCCTGTGCACCGAGGTGGCCCGCTGGGTGGCCGACGAGGGGTTGTCGCTCGACGTGTGCTCC
>DASXTS010000161.1:0-2097 GCA_036505275.1 Pseudonocardiaceae bacterium | reverse complement strand
CCGGCGAGCAGGTCACCGAGGACGAGCTCCACGGTTTCTGCACTGCCCGGCTGGTGGCGTACAAGGTGCCGGCGCTGTTCGAGTTCCGCGAGGATCTGCCCCGCAACATCATCGGCAAGGTGCTGCGCCGGGTGCTGCGCGCCGAGCACGAGGCGGCTCGCGGCGGTGTGACGGCGCCGCAGCCCGCGTACGCGGACGAGCCGCCGCAGCCCGCGTACGCGGAGGAACCGCCACCACCACCGGCACTAGGGCCGCTGCCGTACCCGGTGCCGAGGCACGAGAACGGGATCGCGCCAGTCGCCGCGGGCGGCGCCGACGCGCCGCAGCCGGACTATCACGTGGTGCTGGATCAACTCGATGCCGGCGCGGCACCCCGGCACGGCATTCCGCAGGTGCACACCGAACCGAACGGGCACCACAGCGGCAGCCTGGTCGAGGAGCTGGAGCGGTTGGCCCGGCTGCACGACGCCGGCGCGCTCACGGCTGCCGAGTTCCAAGCGGCGAAGGCTCGACTGCTCCAATAGGCGGCGATGACTGCCGCCGGATCCGTCGCGTTCGCCGTGCTAGCGGTGCTCGTCCACTCGAAGTGGGCACCGCTGCGCACCCTGGACATCGACGTGGCCGACGACGTGAACCGGTACGTCGCGGCGCATCCGGTGCAGGTCGACATTTGGCGGACGGTGAGCGCGGTCGGCAGCCCGGCGGTGCTGCGAGTCGCCGCACTCGGCGGTGCCGTCCTGCTGTGGATCTGGCATCGGCGCCGCGCGGCGGCCCTCGTGATCGTGACGATGCTCGGTGCGGCGCTGCTGGGCGCCCTGGCCAAGACGCTCGTTCGTCGCCCTCGGCCGGTCGTGCCCGAGCCGGTCGCCCACGTCGGCGACTGGTCGTTTCCCAGCAGCCATGCGTTGACGTCGTTCGTCGGCATGGGCCTGCTGCTGGTTGTCGCGCTGCCGGGCGTCCGGGGCGTCTGGCGAGTCGCCCTCGTCGCCGCGGCAGGCGCGGTGGTTGCGGCTGTCGGGTTCAGCCGCGTCGCCCTCGGCGTGCACTACGCCAGCGACGTCGCAGGCGGCTGGGTGCTGGGCGGCACCTGGCTGCTCGCGACAGTCGCTCTGCTCCGTCGCCTCGAACGGCGGTCAGGCGCGGCGGCGCCGGCCGACATGTAGCGCTCCGAGCCCGGCCAGCAGCAGGCCGATCGCCAGGGTCAGCAGCCGCCGGATGGGCGGCCCGGTGTTGGCGAGGTCGGTCGTCGCGGGCGTGGTCGGCGGCGGCGTTGTCGGCACCGGCGGTATGGCGACGGGCAGATGGGAATGCACCGGCACGATGGACAGCACCCAGAGGCCGGCCGCTGCCGAGTCGGCGCCGCTTGCCGGATCGTGGCCGACGCAGGAGAACAGCCCGAACGGCACGTGCGCCAGATGGAACTGCCCGTCGGCGTCCGCGACGACGTTGATCACGATGTCGTCGGCAGTGCCCAGGACGTCGTCGAAGCCGGCCCAGCGGCACTGCACGCTGGCTTCGCCGATCGGGACGCCATTGGACTTGGCGAACACGTTGCCGGCCAGCGTGCCCTTGCCGAGCCCGGCGAACCGCGCCTGGGACGTGGCGCCTGAGGTGACCGTCACCGCGACGATCCAGTCGCGATGACCGTCGGTGTCAGACGTGTAGCTGAAGCCCGCGGCATCGACGGACGCCGTCGCCCGGTAATGGCCCGGCGGCAGGTGGCTGAAGTGGTACTGGCCCGCCTTCCCGGTGACCGTGTGCGCGGTCAGCGGCGTGACCGGCGAGGATGTCAAGTGCCGCGAGCCGACTGCGGCCGGGATCCCGAAGGTGCCGGTGAGCTCGACCCGCACGCCGGGAAGCAGCCATTCACCCTTGTCCAGCCGGCCGTTCTGGTTTCGGTCGAACCAGACGACGCCCGCGATGGCGCCGGTTTCTGCGGTGGGTGCCGCCGTGGTGGTCGTCGGCGTCGGAGTCGGCGTCTCGGTGTCGGTCGGTGTCTCGGTGTCCGTCGGCGTCTCGGTGTCGGTCGGCGCGCCGGTGTCCGTCGGCGTCTCGGTGTCGGTCGGCGTCTCGGTGTCCGTCGGCGCGCCGGTGTCC
>DASXTS010000160.1:0-2718 GCA_036505275.1 Pseudonocardiaceae bacterium | reverse complement strand
TCCGGTGGACGAGGCGAACGTCGCGCTGGTCGACTTCGTGGTGGCGCTGAACATCTCCGGCCAGATCCACGAACAGATCCGGGCGTGATCCTCAGGCCAGCTGGCGGACCGGTTTTCCGGCGAGGAAGGCCGTGATGTCCTCGACCGCCTCGCGGAAGTAGGTGCGGTAGTTCCGTTCCGTCACGTATCCCAGGTGCGGGGTCGCCAGCACGTTCGGCAGCAGCCGCAGCGGGTCGTCCGCCGGCAACGGCTCGGTGTCGAAGACATCCAGTCCGGCGCCGGCGATCTTGCCGGTGCGCAAGGCGTCGACGAGTGCGCCGGAGTCCACGATCGCCGAGCGCGAGGTGTTGACGAGATAGGCGGTACGACGCATCCGGTCCAGTTCGGCCGCGCCGATCAGTCCTCTGGTCCGGTCGCTGAGGACCAGGTGGATCGACACGAAGTCGCTGGTCTCCAGCAGCGAGTTCATCGACGGCGCCCGGGTCACTCCGGCCTCGGCGGCGCGCACGCCGGTGAGGTTCTCGCTCCACGCCACCACGTCCATGCCGAACGCCAGCCCGACCTTCGCGACCTTGCTGCCGATCTTGCCGAGCCCGAGCAGGCCCAGCTGGGCGCCGTACAGGTCGGTGCCGACGGTGCGCTGCCAGGGGCCACCCCGTCGTACCGCGCCGGACTCGAGGCTCAGGTTGCGCGCCAGCCCGAGGATCAGCGCCCAGGTCAGCTCGACCGGGGGCTCCGAGGCGCTCGCGGTGCCGCAGACGGTCACGCCGTGCGCGGACGCGGCGGCCAGGTCGATGGAGGCGTTGCGCATGCCGGAGGTGATCAGCAGCCGCAGCTTCGGCAGCCGGGCGAACAGCGAGGCGCGGAACGGGGTGCGCTCGCGCATGATGACCACGATCTCGCAGTCGCCGATCGCGGCGACGAGCTCGTCCTCGGTGCCCAGGTGCTCCCGCAGTACGACGAGCTCGACACCGGCGGCCGACCAGTCTGCCAGCTGAGCGGCCGCACCCTGGTAGTCGTCGAGTACGGCGCAGCGCACGGTCACGGACGTGCGTCCGCGTCGACCAGCTGCTTGCCGGGCTCGCGTTTGCGGGCCTTCCAGCGGTCCAGCAGCAGGTGGCCGCCGACCGACAGCAGGGTGGCTCCGACGGCGATCAGCACGAACAGGTCGAGGTGCGGCTGCACGTTGCGCTGCACGAACGGGACCCGGCCGAGGAAGAACCCGAGCAGCGTCAGCCCGCCGGCCCAGACCACGGCGCCGACGGTGCTGTAGGTGATGTACTTCGTGCGGTCCATCCGGGCCGCGCCGGCCACCACCGTGATCAGGGTACGGACCACGCCGACGAACCGGGCCAGCACGATCGCGGGCGCGCCGTACTTGGCGAAGAACGCCTCGGTGCGCTCGATGTGCCGCTTGTCGACCAACTGCCGGCGGCCCTCGCCGCGCAGGAACGCGTCACCGAGCCGGTGGCCGATCCCGTACCCGACGATGTTGCCGAGCACCGCCGCCGCACCCATCAGCAGGCACACCAGCCACACCGGGTGCCGCACCGCGCCGGACGCGGCGAACATGCCGATGCTGAACAGCAGCGTGTCCCCGGGCAGGAAGAACCCGATCAGCAGCCCGCACTCGGCGAACACGATCACCAGCAGGCCGACCAGCCCGAACGTGTCGATCAGGTGCTCCGCGTCGAGGAACGCGGGCAGGGCGGCGGTCTGCACGACTGCTGAGCCTACCGGGGAGGCCATCCGGGGCCGCACCGCCCCGATAGGCTCGCCGGATGGCGGAGCGGCTGGTCGTGGTGGGCGGCGACGCGGCCGGCATGGCGGCGGCCTCGCAGGCCCGCCGCCGGCGCCCGGCCGACGACCTGGAGATCGTCGCGCTGGAGCGCGGCCGGCACGTCTCCTACTCCGCCTGCGGCATCCCGTACTGGATCGGCGGCGCCGTATCCACTGTGGACGACCTGGTGGCGCGGACGCCGGCGATGTTCCAGTCCAACCAGGACATCGAGGTCCGGCTGCGGCACGAGGCGGTCGGGCTGGACCTGGACCGGCGCGAGGTGCTGGTCCGCGACCGTGACGGCGGCGGCGAGCGCCGGCTCGGCTTCGACCAGCTGGTGCTCGGTACCGGCGCGGTGCCGGTCCGCCCGCCGCTGCCCGGCATCGACGCGCCCGGCGTGTACGGCGTGCAGACCCTGGACGACGGCGAGGCGGTGCGGGCGGCGGTGGACGCCGGGGCGCGCCGGGCGGTCGTGGTCGGCGGCGGCTACATCGGACTGGAGATGGCCGAGGCCTTCGTCCAGCGCGGGCTGACCGTGACCGTGGTCGAGGCCGCGCACGCGCCGATGGCCAGCCTCGACCCGGATATGGGCCGGCTGGTGGCCGGCGCCATGGAGGGCATGGGCATCACCCTGCTGTGCAACGAGCCGGTGCAGGCGGTGGACACCGAGCCGGGCGACGGCCGGGTGCGGGCGGTGGTCACCGCGGAGCGGGAGATCCCGGCCGACCTGGTGGTGCTCGGTCTCGGCGTCCGGCCCAACACCGCGCTGGCCGCCGGCGCCGGCATCCGGATCGGCGTCACCGGCGGGATCGTCACCGACGTCCAGATGCGCACCGCCTCCGACCAGGCAGTGTGGGCAGTCGGCGACTGCGTCGAGACGATCAACCGGGTGTCGCTGGCGCCCACCGCCGTGGCGCTGGGCACCCACGCGAACAAGC
>DASXTS010000159.1:0-35163 GCA_036505275.1 Pseudonocardiaceae bacterium | reverse complement strand
CGTTGATCTGGATCTGGTTGATCGACGGGAAGGTGTACTCGACCGGGTCCTCGATGGTCATGATGTTGCGGTCCAGCGTGTTGATCTCGCCGAGCGAGCTGTAGAGCGTGGTGGTCTTGCCGCTGCCGGTGGGGCCGGCGCAGATCACCATGCCGTACGGGGAGCGCAGCAGCCCCGCGAAGCGTTCCCTGGTCACGGCCGGCATGCCGAGCTGGTCGAGCTTGAACAGCGGGCGGCTCTTGTCGAGCAGCCTCAAGACCACCTTCTCGCCGCCGACGACCGCGGTGGTGGAGACCCGGATATCGGCCTCCCGGCCCTCGATGTCCAGGCTGATCTGGCCGTCCTGCGGGCGGCGCCGCTCGATGATGTTCATCCCGCCGAGGATCTTGATCCGGCTCACGATGGACGGGCCCATCGAGCCGGGCAGGTCGAGCACGTCGTGTAGCGCGCCGTCGATCCGGTAGCGCACCCTGACCCGGTCGGCCTGCGGCTCGATGTGGACGTCGGACGCTCGGTCCCGCAACGCCTGCATGATGATCAGCTGGACCACCTGGACGACCGGCGCGTCCTCGCTGGCGGCGGCCGTCTCGGTCACCGTGGTGTCGCGGCGGGCCACGTCCCGCGCCTCGAACGCCTTGACCCTGGACCGGACGCCGGAGAGTGCCCGGTAGCTGTTGCCGAGGGCGAGCGCGATGTCCGATGGCGGCGCCACGGCGAGCGCGAGTGGCCGGCCGATGGCCTGCTGCAGCTTGGCCAGCACCGGCCCGGCCGGGTCCGCGACCGCGACCACCACGGTGCCGTCGCGGATCGAGAGCGGGATGGCCTTCAGCTCGCGCGCCAGCTCCTCGGAGAGCAGTGCGGTGGCCTCGTCGTCCGGGCGGACCTCCCGCAGGTCGACCACGTCCAGCCCGAACTGCCTGGCGAGCACCCAGGCCAGCGACTGCTCGTCCAGCGCACCGAGCTCGACCAGCCGCTCACCGAGCCGCTTGCCTGGGCTGCGCTTGGACTCCTCGATGGCGGCCTGCACCTGTTCCGGCGTGGCCAGCTTGGCCTCGATGAGCAGGTCACCGAGCCGGCCGCGGCTCGGGCGGTTGGCCGGCTCGCCGGTCTGCGTGGCGGTCTGCGCGGCTGTCCTTGCTGGGGCGCCGGGCTTCGTGCCGGCCGCGGCGCCGCCGGGCCCGGCCTTGGGCGGCTTGGGCGGCTCGGGCTTGCGGCGCAGGCCTCTCACGCCGGCTTCCCCACCCGCGGCCGCACGGCGTCCACCACGTCCTTCGGGTAGAGGCTGCGCACCACGGCCTCCTCGTAGGCCACCTCGCCGGCCTGGACCAGGGCGGACAGTGACTGCTCGAAGGTGACCATGCCTTCCCGTTGGCCGGTGACCAGCGAGTTGCGCAGCTGATGGGTCTTGCCTTCTTTGATCAGGTTGCGCACCGCGGAGTTGGCGACCAGCACCTCGTGCGCGGCGACCAGGCCACCGCCGATGCGGGGCATCAGCCGCTGGTAGACGATCCCGGTCAGCGCGGCCGCGAGCTGGACCCGGATCTGGGCCTGCTGCTCGGCCGGGAAGGCGTCGATGATCCGGGACAGCGCCTGCGAGGTGTCGTTCGTGTGCAGCGTGGCGAAGACGAGGTGCCCGGTCTCCGCGATGGTCAGCGCGAACCGGATGGACTCGGTGTCGCGCATCTCGCCGACGAGCACCACGTCCGGGTCCTCCCGCAGGACCGACCGCAGCGCGTCGTTGAACGACGCGGTGTCGGTGCCCACCTCGCGCTGGTTGACCGCGGAGCGCTTGTGCTGGTGCACGTACTCGATCGGGTCCTCGATGGTCACGATGTGGCAGGCGCGGTTCATGTTGATCTGGTTGATCACCGCGGCCAGCGTGGTCGACTTCCCGGACCCGGTCGGGCCGGTGACCAGCACGAGGCCGTGGTGGCGGGTGGTGAAGTCGTAGATCACCGGCGGCAGCCGCAGGTCGTCCATGGTCGGCACCGCCTGGGGGATCATCCGCAGCGCCACGGCCGGCGCGCCACGCTGACGGAACGCGTTGCCGCGGACCCTGGCGTGCGCGCGCCAGCCGAAGGCGAAGTCGTACTCGTGCAGGGCCCGCTGGGCGGCCTGCTGCTCGGGCCGCAGTATCTCGGCGAGCAGGTGCTCGACGTCGTCGACGCGGAGCACCGGCTGGCCGGGCGCCGCCTGCAGGTTCCCGTGGACCCGGATCTGCGGCGGCATGCCCGAGGTCAGCAGCAGGTCGGTGCCTTTGACCCGCCACAGCTCTTCGAGCAGCGCGTCGATCCGGGTACCCGGTGCGGGGCCGTGCATGAGTACGTCAGCAGACGGTGCCGCCGCTGACGGTATAGCTCGTCGCCGGAGGACCACCCGCGGGCGTGTAGGTGATGCCCGCCGGTACCGACTGCAGGAACTTGTCCGGGGCGACGGTCATGGCGGCGATGTCGGGCGGGTAGCTGTTGTTCTTGGCGTAGTAGGCCTCCGCGGCGGTGGCCACCGAGGTCTTGTTCGCCAAGCAGGCGGCCTGCTCGCCACGGTTGTTGACGCCTTGTACCGCGAAAACCACGACGCCGGACAGGATGCCGAGAATAACGATGACGATCAGGAGCTCGATCAGGGTGAAGCCGCCGTCAGTCCTGCCGGCAGCACGAATGCGCTGGCGCAATGCCGTCACCTCTTTCAGATCCGAATTTAAGGCGTGCACCGCTGGTCATCTTCGGCACGATCACGGCCCGACCATAAGGGAAGATCACGGAAGGGTCGCCAAAAGCACTCGTACGAGCTACGTAGTGGCTCGACCACGTTCCGCAGTCAATCACCCGCCTGGGTAGGCCGTCGGCATGAGCGACCGACCCGTCCGGCGCACCCGGCTGCCCGATGTGCCGGCCGAGGTCGCCATGCTACGTTTTTGAGGCGTCTTTCGGCCCGGATTGTTCGCGGGCCACCGGAAAGGGGCGAGCCACGGTGTTCGGACCGGAAGTCGATCGCAATGAGAAGCACACACTGTGGGCCGACACCTATTATTCACGCGGCCGGATCGAAATAGGCTGTCTGGTGTGGGGTGTGCTGTCGTCGTGCTTTCTGGTCGTCGGTCTGATCCAGCACTTCCCGGCCTGGTCGCTGCTCGTGGTGTTCGGCGGTCCGTTGCTGCTGCTGATGTTCCTGACGCGCATGCCGCTGGCCGATGTGCCGGTGCTGTTCGTGATCCTGGCCAGCCTCGGCGGCATCGGCTGGGAGTTCGCGGCCAACCGCTACCCGCCGTGGACCGTCGGGCTGATCTTCGTGGGCTACCTGTTCAGCTACGAGGAGGCGCTGTCCGGCCTGGTCAAGCTCCGGTACCTGGAGGCGGTCGCCCGGCTGCGGTACGACAGCCTGCACCGGCGGCGATGCGATGAGGACCACCTGACCGCCAAGCGGCGCATCTGGGGCTACCTGCTGGCCACCGCCAGTTCGGCGGCCATCTTCAACGGGTTCGGCTCCGGCGGCCGGTACCACCTGGTGTTGCTCATGGTGGTGGTGCTGGCCTTCCTGATGCGCTCGCGGGCGTTCAGCGCGGTGCTGCGCTGGTTCTCGACCAGCCGGTTCATCGGCGAGGCGATCGACGAAGGCCGGCGCTGGCCGCACGTGCTGGCGGCGCTGGCCTGCGCGGCGGCCTTCGGCCTCAGCCTGCACTGGCTGGTCGTCAAGGGATCGGCGTTCGGCGGCCGGGTGGCCGGGTGGGCCGGGGCATCGACCGGGGACGGTGCATGGTTCAACGACCTGGAGACCATTGGCATCGCTACGATGCTGTGGGCGGTGGCCGCGCTGCGCTACGAGTGGACCTCCTGAGTGCTCGGCCGGCGAACGGCCAGAATGTGGGCGACCGCGCGCCGCGGTTCGAGGCGAACATAGTTGACCTGGCCCCAGTCGTAGACCTCGCCGCTGACCTCGTCGTCCACGGTGAACCGCTCGTGCCAGTCGAAGCCGAGCGTGGGCATGTCGAGGTGCACCATGCCCTCCGCGGGCGCGTGCGAGTCGAGGTTGACCACCACGATGACCGTGTCGCCGGTCTCCGGGTCGGACTTCGAGTAGGCGACCAGCGCCTCGTTCTCGGTGTGGTGGAAGCGCAGGGTCCGTAGCTGCTGCAGCGCCGGGTGCGCGCGGCGGATCTCGTTGAGCCGGGTGAGCCACGGCTGCAGCGACCGGCCTTGCGCCAGCGCGCCGGCGAAGTCGCGCGGCCGCAGCTCGTACTTCTCCGAATTGAGGTACTCCTCGCTGCCGGGGCGCACCGGCTCGTGCTCGTACAGCTCGTACCCCGAGTAGACGCCCCAGGTCGGGCTCATGGTGGCGGCCAGCGCGGCGCGCAGCGCGAACATCTCCGGCCCGCCCGTTTGCAGCGACTCGTGCAGGATGTCCGGGGTGTTCACGAACAGGTTCGGCCGCGCCTCGTCGGCGTGCGCCACCTGATCCTGGCCGAACTCGATCAGCTCGTGCTTGTGCACCCGCCAGGTGAAGTACGTGTAGGACTGGGTGAAGCCCAGCCGGGCCAGCCCGTACAGCCGGGCCGGGCGGGTGAACGCCTCGGAGAGGAACAGCACGTCCGGGTAGGTCTGCTTGACCTTCCAGATCAGCCACTGCCAGAAGTCCGGCCGCTTGGTGTGCGGGTTGTCCACCCGGAAGATCCGCACGCCGTGCTCGACCCAGCGCAGCACCACCCGCAGCGTCTCGGCGTACAGCCCGTCCGGGTCGTTGTCGAAGTTGATCGGGTAGATGTCCTGGTACTTCTTCGGCGGGTTCTCCGCGTATGCGATCGAGCCGTCCGGCCGGGTGGTGAACCACTCCTGGTGCTCCTTGGCCCACGGATGGTCCGGCGCGCACTGCAGCGCCAGGTCCAGCGCCACCTCCAGGTTCAGCTCGCGGGCCCTGGCGACGAACGCGTCGAAGTCCTCCAGGCTGCCGAGCTGCGGGTGGATGGCGTCGTGCCCGCCCTCGGCGGCGCCGATGGCCCACGGTGAGCCGACGTCGTCCGGCGCCGGCGACAGGGTGTTGTTGCGGCCCTTTCGGTTGATCTCGCCGATCGGGTGGATCGGCGGCAGGTAGACCACGTCGAACCGCATCGCCGCGACCCGTTCGAGCTCCTTGGCCGCGGTGCCGAACGTGCCGTGCACGGGGCGGCCGCCGGTGTCCCAGCCGCCGGTCGAGCGCGGGAAGAACTCGTACCACGAGCCGAACAGCGCGCGCCGGCGGTCGACCCACACCCGGTAGGTTCGGCCGCGGCTGACCAGCTCGCGCACCGGATCCTCGTGCATGATCCGTTGCACCTCGTCGGACAGCGCCGGCCCGACCCGACCGGACAGGGTCTGTCCGGTGTCGTGCACCGCCTCCGCGGCCGCGATCAGCAGCTCCTTGTACTCCTGCTGGCTCGACCGGCCCGCCGCCTCGTCCAGCAGCCGGGCGCCCGACTCGAGGTCGTTCGCCAGCTCGACCGGGCCCTGGCCGGCGTTGATCTTGGCCTGCACCGCGTGCCGCCAGGTGGTCCACGGGTCGCCCCAGCCGTCCACCCGGAACGTCCACATGCCCTCGATGGTCGGCACCACGGTGGCAACCCAGCTGTCGGTGCCCGGCTCACCGGGCGCCATTCTGATCGTGCTCGAGGTGCCGTCCGGCGCGGTCCACACCACGGAGGCCGCCACCGCGTCGTGCCCCTCGCGCCAGACCGTGGCCCGCACCGGAACGTGCTCGCCGACCACGGCCTTGCTCGGGTGCGCGCCCAGCTCGATCACCGGGCTGACGCCGTCGATTCCGATTCGACCGGTCACGGCTGCACATCAAACTCGAATGGCCGCTCGGATGCGACCTGGGTAACGATAAGGACGGCGGGTTGCGCTCTCCAGGGTGACAGGGTCCATTCTTCGCGTGGTCTTTGCGCTCGTCCCCGGGAAGGGAACTCCGCCGTGACGCATACATCCCCGTCAACCCACGCGCGCCCCGCCCGCCGGACCACGGCGCGGCTGGCCGCGGTGACCGCCGCTCTGCTGGGGCTGGCCAGTGTCGCCGCGCTGCCGCCGGCCACCGCCCAGCCTCGCCCGGCATCGGCCGCCGCTGCTGCCGCTGGTGGCGCTGGTGGCGCTGGTGGCTCGGCACTCGGCGACGCCGACCGGGCCAGGGTCGCCGAGGCGGTGGCCGCCGGCAAGCTCACGGTCACGCTGCTGGTCGCCGCCGAGCCGGACGGGCTGGCCGCCGCCGCGGCCGACCTGCGCGCGCTCGGCGGCGTCGTGCAGGCCAGCGACGAGGTCGTGGACTACCTGAAGGTGGAGATCCCGGCCGGGAACGCCGAGCTGGCCGCGAAGCTGGACTCGGTGACCGCAGTCGACGTCGACGGCATGATCCCGATCGACGACCCGCAGCCGGCCGGCGCCGAGTCCCCGTTGCCGCAGCCGCCGCCGGGGCCGGACACCCCGCGGGTCAACCCGTACCTGCCCACCGGGGACACCCAGGCCGCCCAGTTCGCCCTGGCCAATCCGCAGTGGGACGGCCGCGGCACCAAGGTCGCGATCATGGACAGCGGTCTCGACCTGGACACCCCGGCGCTGCAGACCACCACGACCGGGCTGCCCAAGATCATCGACTGGTACACCGCGAACTCGCCGACCTCCGGCGACGCCACCTGGGTGACCACCACCGGCCGGTTCACCGGCTCGTTCGGTGCGAGCGGGCAGACCTGGACCGCGCCGGCCACCGGCGGGCCGTACGCGTTCGGGCTGTTCCGGGAGAGCGCCGGTGAGCTGGCCCAGGGCGAGCTCGGCGGCAACGTCGACCGGGACGCCACCCCCGGCGAGTCCATCGGCGTGCTGCAGGACCGGGTCACCAGGCAGGTCTACGTCGACCTCGACCAGGATCTCGACTTCACCGACGAGGCCCCCATGATCGACTTCAAGGTCAACAGGGACGTCGGGCACTTCGGCACCGACGACCCGGCCACCGCGGTCGTCGAGCGGGTCCCGTTCGTCGTGGTGACCGACCGGTCGGGGTACGACCCGAACTCCGACGCCGGCTCTGTGGTCAACCTCGGCATCGCCGGCGCCCAGCACGGCACCCACGTCGCCGGCATCACCGCCGGCAACGGCTTGTTCGGCGGCCAGATGAGCGGCGCGGCGCCGGGTGCGCAGCTGCTCGCGATCAAGGTCTGCCTGACCACCACGTCATGCACCGCGAGCGGCCTGATCGACGGGCTGCTCTACGCCGCGCACAACGGAGCCGACGTGGTGAACATCTCGATCGGCGGCCTGCCGGCTCTCAACGACGGCAACAACGCGCGGGCCGAGCTGTACAACCGCACGATCGACGAGTTCCAGATGCAGGTGTTCATCTCGGCCGGCAACAGCGGCGCCGGGGCGAACACCGTCGGCGACCCGTCGGTCGCCACCAAGGCGATCAGCGTCGGCGCCTTCATCACGCACGCCACCTGGCTGTCCAACTACGGCTCGGACTCCCGGTACGACAACTGGCTGCATCCGTTCTCCTCGCGCGGCCCGCGGGAGGACGGCGGGTTCAAGCCGGACATCGTCGCGCCTGGTGCGGCCATCTCGACCACCCCGCTGTGGCAGCCCGGTGGCCCGGTGTCGGGCACCTACGCCCTGCCGCCCGGGTACTCCATGTTGAACGGCACGTCGATGGCCGCTCCCGAGGCAACCGGTGCGGCGGCGCTGCTGGTCAGCGCGTACAAGGCCACGTTCGGCGGCGGCCGGCCCAGCGCGGCCGCGCTACGCAGCGCGATCAAGTCGGGGGCGTCCTACCAGCCGCAGCTCGGTGCGTACGAGCAGGGCGCCGGCCTGTTCCAGGTGACCTCGGCCTGGGACCAGCTGCGGGCTGGCCAGCGGCCGAACACGATCACCGCGACGGTGCCGGTTCGCACGGTGCTCGCCGGCCAGCTCGCCACGCCGAACGTGGGTGTCGGCATCCACGACCGCGAGGGCGTCATCCTCGGCGAGAAGTACACCCGCACCTACACGCTCGTCCGCACCACCGGCCCGGCCAGGGCGGTGGAGCACCAGCTGCGCTGGCTGGGCAACGACGGCACGTTCTCCGCGCGGGCCAAGGTGACCCTGCCGCTGAACCAGCCGGTGGACCTCGCCGTGCACATCGACCCGTCGTCGCCGGGTGCGCACTCGGCGATCCTGCAGCTGGACGACCCGACCACGGCCGGGGTCGACCTGATGACCATGAACGCGGTGTTCGTGCCGCAGGACTTCACGGCGGCCAACGGGTACGCGGTCCAGGCCAGCGGCACGGTCGGGCGGGACGCCACCCGGCACTTCCTGGTGCGGGTGCCGGCGGGCGCCAGCGCGCTGAAGGTGGACCTGACCGGCGGCGGCGCCACCCCGGGCGCCGGCCAGATCCGCTTCCTGCGGTTCACCCCGCAGGGCCTGCCGCTGGACAGCAACTCCAGCCTGAGCTGCTACGACCCGGACGCCGGTGGTGGCTGCGCGGGCGGCACGCCGGCCAGTCGCACCGCGGTCAACCCGCTGCCGGGAGTGTGGGAGCTCGTGGTCGAGGCGCGCCGCACCTCCGACGTCATCCAGGCGCAGTTCGGCCTCACCGCGACCGTCCTGGATGCCGCGATCACGCCCAACCCGGACGTGGTGCCGTCCGTGACCATCGGTACGCCGGTGATCCGTGACTACACGGTGGGCAATCGGCTGGCCGGGTTCACCGGCCGGCTGGTCGGCGGCGGCGCGCTGGCCAGCACCCAGACCCAGCGCCCGACCATCGCGCACCTGGCTGTCCAGGACTTCGACGTCACGCTGCCGTCCGGGGTGACCTCGTACACGGTTCGCACCGGCAATTCCTCCGACCTGCGAGCGGACATCGATCTGGTTGTCTTCCGGTGCTCGACGCCGACGTCGTGCGTGCAGGTCGGCTCCAGCGGCGGCGCCACGGCGGTCGAGCAGGTGACGCTGGCCAACCCGGTGGCGTCGCTGTACCGGATCAGGGTCGTCGGTTTTGCGGTGCCCTCCGGCAGCACGGCCTACGACCTGGTCGACTCCTACGTGCTGCCCTCGCTCGGGTCGCTGACCAGCGCGGACGCCAACGCCGACCACCCGTCGGGCTCGTCGTGGGCGCCGACCGCGACGCTTACCGTCACCGGGCTGCCCGGCGCCGGTCGCAAGGTGACCGGCACGCTCACCGTGCAGACCGACGCCGGCGTCACCATCGGCTCCGGCTCCCTGGTGATCGACACCATCAGCTAGCGTCGCGGGTCCGAGGTTCGTTGCGTAGATCCGTCGATCGAGGTGGATGCATCGCAAGGCGGAGGACGAGCCAATAGCCAGCGCTATTGACAGGGCTATTGGCAGCCGCCTGGGCGGCGGAGATGCGTGACAAGACTTCGGACCCGCGACACCAGCCCGCTGCTGGAGTTTCTTATATGGCCACGATGTGACATTTCCCCAATGGGACCGGGGAAATGTCACATCGTCGCCGTTCGACTATCGGACGCCGTTCGATTTTCGAACGCGGGCGGGCTCCGTCGTTGCTGCCGCGGTGGCTTCCGGTGGAGGGCGAGCGGGGTGCTGGGCGCCGCTAGGTAGGGTCCTTCCCCTGTGAGAGCACTTCGCCGATTCACCGTGCGCGCGCAGCTGCCAGAGTCGCTGAGCGCGCTGGAGGCGCTGGCCACCAACCTGCGCTGGACCTGGCACCCGCCGACGCAGGATCTGTTCGCCTCGCTGGACGCCGAGACCTGGCGCACGGTCGGCGGCGACCCGTTGCGGCTGCTCGGCGAGATCCCGCAGGCCAAGCTGGCCGAGCTTGGCGAGGACGAGGACGTGGTGGAGCGCACCCGCGCGCTCGGCGACGACCTGCAGCGCTACCTCACCGAGCCGCGCTGGTACCAGCAGCGCCGTGCGGAGGACCCCGCGCTGCCGGTCACGGTGGCGTACTTCTCCATGGAGTTCGGCGTGTCGGAGGTGCTGCCGAACTACTCCGGCGGCCTCGGCGTGCTCGCCGGCGACCACCTCAAGGCGGCCTCCGACCAGGGCGTGCCGCTGATCGGCGTCGGGCTGCTCTACCGGTCCGGCTACTTCCGCCAGTCGCTGTCCCTGGACGGCTGGCAGCTGGAGCACTACCCCGCGATCGACCCGCAGGGGCAGCCGCTGAAGCTCATCACCGACGCAGGGGGCGCACCCGTGCTGGTGCATGTCGCCATGCCAGGCGGCCGCGAGCTGCGGGCCAGGGTCTGGAACGCCCAGATCGGCCGGGTGCCGCTGCTGCTGCTGGACAGCGACATCGAGGACAACGACGACGACCTGCGTGGCATCACCGACCGGCTCTACGGCGGCGATCAGGACCACCGGATCCGCCAGGAGATCCTGGCCGGCATCGGCGGGGTGCGGGCGGTGCGGGCGTTCTGCGCGCTCTCCGGTACGCCGCAGCCCGAGGTGTTCCACACCAACGAGGGACACGCCGGCTTCCTCGGCCTGGAACGCATCCGCGAGCTGATGGCAGGCGAGGGCCTCGACTTCGACACCGCGCTCACCGCGGTGCGGTCGGGCACCGTGTTCACCACCCACACTCCGGTGCCGGCCGGCATCGACCGCTTCCCGGTCGATCTGGTCAGGCATTACTTCGGTGGGCTGCGCTCCCCGGCGGGGTGGGGCGGCCCGCTGCTCGAAGGCGTGCCAACCGACCGGGTGCTGGCGCTGGGGGCCGAGGAGAACCCTGGCATGTTCAACATGGCGCACATGGGCCTTCGGCTGGCGCAGCGGGCCAACGGAGTGTCCCGGCTGCACGGCGCGGTCTCGCGGCAGATGTTCCGCGCCATGTGGGCCGGCCTGGACGACTCCGAGGTGCCGATCGGCTATGTCACCAACGGCGTGCATGGGGCCACCTGGGCCGCCCGGGAGATCAGCACGCTGCTCGGCGACACCCCCGGCGAGGGCATCCCACTGGGCGGCGTTGCTGAACTGGCCGCGGTGAGCGACGCGCGGATCTGGGATCTGCGCTGCACGCTGCGCGCCCGGCTGGTCGAGGAGGTGCGACGCCGTGTGCACGCCGCCTGGGTGGAGCGCGGCGCATCCGCGCCCGAGCTGGGCTGGACCGCGCGGGTGTTCGACCCCGACGTGCTCACCATCGGCTTCGCCCGGCGCGTGCCGACGTACAAGCGGCTGACCCTGATGCTGCGCGACCCGGACCGGCTGCGTTCGCTGCTGCTGCATCCCGAGCACCCGGTGCAGCTGGTGATCGCCGGCAAGTCGCACCCCGCCGACGACGGCGGCAAGGCGCTCATCCAGCAGATCGTGCGCTTCGCCGACGATCCCGAGGTCCGGCACCGCATCACGTTCCTGCCGGATTACGACATGTCGATGGCCCGCTACCTGTACTGGGGCTGTGACGTGTGGTTGAACAACCCGTTGCGGCCGCTGGAGGCGTGCGGCACGTCCGGCATGAAATCCGCACTGAACGGCGGGCTGAACCTGTCCATCCGGGACGGCTGGTGGGACGAGCTCTACGACGGCGAGAACGGCTGGGCCATCCCCACCGCGGACGGCGTCACCGACCCCAACCGCCGCGACGACCTGGAGGCCGCAGCGCTGTACGAGCTGCTCGGCACCCAGGTGGCGCCGCTGTACTACGACCGCTCCGGGGAGAGGGGCGTGCCCATCCGGTGGGTGTCGATGGTCCGGCATACGCTGGCCACCCTGCGGCCGCAGGTGCAGGCCTGCCGGATGGTGCAGGAGTACGCCGACAAGTGGTACACGCCGGCGGCCCGCTCGTCGGCCGCGGTGCTGGCGTCGGACTTCGCCGGTGCCCGCGATCTGGCCGCCTACCGCAAGCGGTTGGAGGCGGCCTGGCCGCGGGTCCGGGTGACCCATGTGGACACCACCGGCGTGCCGGACGGTGCCGGCGTCAGCGCCTCGCTGGCCGTGGGCACCCCGCTGACCGTGCGCGCCGCCGTCGAGCTGGCCGGGCTGTCCGCCGACGAGGTCACCGTGCAGGTGCTGGTCGGCCGGGTGGACGACCACGACGAGCTGCACGCGCCGCGGGCCACCGCGATGGTGCCGGTCGGCCCCACCGGTGGCGCGGAGCGGTACGAGGCGACAGTGGCGCTCCCCGCGGCCGGTGTCATCGGCTACACGGTCCGGGTTCTCCCGCACCACGAGCTCCTGGCGTCCCCGGTGGAACTAGGCCGCGTGGTCCTGGCCTCGTAGCCGCAATCCGGCGTGTCCGCGCGTCCGTACACGCGTGTCCGCGCGTCCGTACACATGTGTCGGCGTTTTCGGCACACGGCTCGATGCTGGCGCTGGGCGGCCGACGCCCGCTCAGCCGATATCGACGCCGGGCTTGGCTGCTACGCCGATGTGGTCATGTTGGCCGTCGGCGAGCGCTGCCGCCGGTTCGGCGCGGCCAGCAACCCATAGGCCAGAGTCAGGACGCCGACGGCCAGCGAGACGGCGCCGATCCATACCAGCACGATCATGCCGTTGGGCTCGGTTGTGCCGGAGCCCGAGGAGGACAGGAAGAACCCAGCGGACATGAGCAGCGCGGCCACCGGAACGCCATGCCTGGCCAGATAACCCAGCAGCCCAGCGAGCCCGGTGGCGTCCGCCAGCACCAGCCCGATCAGTCCGAGCAGTACCAGCACACCGGCGTGGGCGTGACCGGCCCGAGCGAACGCGAGCTGGAACTCGGTGATCTGCTGGTCGCCGTGTACCACCTCCGTCAGGTAGTAGCCGCCAGACTCGATCGGCAGCATCGCGATCAGCAGCACGGCCGCCAAGATCCGCGAGTGCCGGGTCAGATGCAGCGTTGACACGGGGCTAACCATCTGGCTGACCGGTACCGAGGTCAAGGTCACCACACCCGAACCCGGGGACACATGGACCCGCGGACACGCGTCAAGAGCAGCGGACACACGTGTGCGGACACGCGGACACACCTGTGCGGACACGCGGACACACCTGTACGGCCGCGCGGACACACGTGGACGGATACGCGGACACGCGGGAGGCCAGGCGGGCTAGCCTGCGAATCGTGCAGCGGCGCCAGCCCAACATCGAGCCGGCCGTGCGGGTCAGCACGCTGGAACTGTTTTTCGACCTGGTGTTCGTGTTCACCGTGACCCAGGTGACCGGGTTGCTCGCCGACGACCTCACCCAGCTCGGCGTGTTGCGAGCCGCGGTGCTGCTCACGGTGATCCTGTGGATGTACGCCGGCTACGCCTGGCTGACGAACGCGGTGGCACCGACGAGCAGCCTGCGCCGCGGGTTGCTGGTGATGGGGATGGGCGGCTTCCTGACCATGGCGCTGGCCGTACCGGACGCCTACGTCGCAACCGGCCTGGCGTTCGGCCTCGGTTACTTCGTGGTCAACGCCATCCACACCGGACTCTTCCTGCACTCCGGCGGGCCGGGAGCGGTGCGCGCGATGGCCAGGCTTGCGCCGCTCAACCTGCTCACCGCGACGATGGTGCTGGTTGGCGGTGTGCTGCCGGCGCAGTGGCGGCTGCCGATGTGGGGCCTGACCGTGGTGGTGCAGTGGGTCTCGCCATACCTGCACCCCATGACGTGGACGATCTCGCCGGCACACTTCGTTGAGCGGCACGGCCTAGTGGTGATCGTCGCGCTCGGCGAGTCGATCGTGGCCATCGGGGTCGGGGCCGCCGGGCTGCCGGTGGACGCCGGGCTGATCACCGTCGCGGCGCTCGGCCTGGCCCTGGCTTACCTGCTGTGGTGGACCTACTTCGGCGGCGACGACGAGGCCGCGGAGCGGGCGCTGGCCAGCCTGCCACCCGAACGCCAACCACGGGTGGCGCTGCGCTCCTACGGATTCGCGCACGTGCCGATCCTGTTCGGCATCGTGGTGCTCGCCGCCGGTGTGAAGAAGGCGGTCGGCCATGCGTTCGACCACCTCACCGTGCCACAGGCGCTGGCGCTCGGCGGCGGCGTGGCCCTGTTCCTGGTCGGCGACGTGCTGTTCCGGCGCGAGCTGTCGATCGGGGTCCTGCGGTTTCGCTCGGTCGGCGCGGTGGGCGCGCTGGCCACCGTGCCGCTCGGCCCCTGGCTGGCCACCGCGCAGCTGGTCGCGCTGCTCGTAGTTCTGGTGCTGATGCTGGCCAGCGAGGACCGCAGCCGCGGCATCAGCTGGGTACGCGGAACAGCAGGACGCACCGCCCCGGCAGGCTGACCACCGACCCCGCCTCGTGCTGGGCGCCGTCGCCCGGCTCGCCGTCGGCGGCGGCCGTGTCCAGCACCGTTTGGTAGGTCTTGCCATACTCCGGCCCCGGCAGCGTCACCATCGTGGGCGCCGCGCCGGCGTGCAGCACCAGCAGCCAGGAGTCGGCCGGCTCACCCCGGTCGGCGGTGCCGCCCGAACCGGCTGCTGTGCCGCCGTCCGCCCGCACGTGCGAGCCGTCGATCCACATGCCGAGGGTGCGCCGCTCGTCGTCGAACCAGTCGGCCTCGGTCAACTCCTGGCCGTCCGCGCGCAGCCATGCGAGGTCCGGGGTGCCGTCCGGGGTGTCCCTCCCGTCGAAGAACTCGGCCTGCCGCAGCGCCGGTACGCCGTGCCGCAGCGCCAGCACCCGCCGCACGAAGGCGGTGAGTTCCGCCGCGCCCTCCGCCGTCCACTGGACCCACGATGTGTCGTCGTCCAGGCAGTACGGGTTGTTGTTGCCGTGCTGGGTGCGCCACAGCTCGTCGCCGGCGGTGAGCATGGGCGTACCGGTCGACAGCAGCAGGGTGGCCAGGAGGTTGCGGACCTGCCGCCGGCGCAGCGCCACCACGTCCGGTGGGGCAGGATCGCCCTCGACGCCGTGGTTCCACGAGCGGTTGTCGTTCGTGCCGTCCGCCTCCTGCTCGCCGTTGGCCTCGTTGTGCTTGCGGTTGTAGGAGACCAGGTCCCGCAGGGTGAACCCGTCGTGCGCGGTGACGAAGTTGATCGATTGCCACGGCCGGCGGCCGCCGCTGGCGTACAGGTCGGACGAGCCGGCCAGCCGGTAGGCGAGGTCGCGCACCCCGGTGGCGCCGCGCCAGAAGTCCCGAGTGGTGTTTCGGAAGCGGTCGTTCCACTCCGCCCACTGCACGCCGTGGCCGCCGACCCGGTAGCCCTCGCTGGTGGCGTCCCACGGCTCGGCGATCAGCTTGCACTGCGCCAGCACGGGGTCGCAGCCGATGGCGGTGAGCAGCATGGCGTGCGGGTCGAACGACCCGGCATGCGGCCGGCCAAGCACGGACGTCAGGTCGAATCGGAACCCGTCGACGCCCAGCTCGCCGGCCCAGTAACGCAGCGAGTCGAGCACCAGCCGCACCACGGTTGGCGAGCCGGCGTTCAGGGTGTTGCCGCAGCCGGTGATGTCAACCAGGGAGCCGTCCACCCGGTGCACGTAGTACGCCGGCGCGTCCAGCCCGCGGAAGGACAACGTCGGGCCGCCGACACCGACCTCGCAGGTGTGGTTGTAGACCACGTCGAGCACCACCTCGATGCCGGCGGCGTGCAGCGTGTCGACCATGGTGCGGAACTCGGCGATCTCGTCCCCCGGCACGGCGGCGTACCCCTCGTGCGGGGCGAGGAAGCCGAGCGTCGAGTAGCCCCAGTAGTTGCGGCGGCGCTTGAGCAGGGCGGGTTCGTCGCTGATGGTATGCACGGGCAGCAGCTCAACGGTGGTCACCCCGAGCCGCACCAGATGCTCGACGACCGCGGGGTGCGCCAGCCCGAGGTACGTGCCGCGGTGCTCGGGCGGCATCTCGGGATGGCGGCGGGTGAGGCCGCGCACGTGCAGCTCGTACAGCACGGTGTCCGCCCATGACACGTCCGGCTTCGGTGGTCGGGTGCTCGGCGGTGGTACCGGTGGCGTCACCACGGACAGCGGTACGGCGCCCAGCGAGTCCACCGTGGACGGCAGGCCGGTGAAGGGATCGCTCTGATAGCCGAGGGTGGCGTCCAGGTCGGTGATCCGGCCGGTGATCCGGCGCGCGTACGGGTCCACCAGCAGCTTGGCCGGATTGCAGCGCAGCCCGCGGCCGGGCTCGTACGGCCCGTGCACCCGGTAGCCGTACCGCTGGCCGGGCCCGACGCCGGGCACCACGCCGTGCCACACCCCGAACGTCCGCTCGACCAGCTCGACCCGCCGCTCTGACCAGCCGTGCCTGGCTGTACCTGCTCGGCCGTCTCGGTCGCCGTCTGGGTCGCCGTCTCGGTCGACGAGGCACACCTCGACGGCCTCAGCGCATGAGGACGCCACCGCGAAGCGCACGCCGTCAGTGCCGACGTGCGCCCCCAGCGGGAACGGCCGGTCGGCACTGCGCACACCTCCGATCATCCCGGATACATGGCCTCGTTCGGCCCAGCCGCCGACAGATGTGTACCGAACGGCCCAACGGACGGCCGAATCGCCCAACAAGCGGCCCAACCGCCGAACACGCGCCCGACCGATCCCGCGAACACGCGCGACCGAACCGGTGAACACGCGCGACCGAACCGGCGAACACGCCCGACCGAACCGGCGAACACGCGCGACCCCGGGCGAGGTCGGGTCGTTCGGGCGCGCCAATGCGGGCGGGTTGCGGCCGCGCCCTGAACAATGTCGACCCGTGAGGGACCCGTGGCCGGTGACCGACGCCGACCTAGTCATCGCAATGAGCGACGTCGCGGTGCGGCGCGGTGCGTCGACGCTGCTCGACTCGGTGAACTGGCGGGTCGAGCTGGACGAGCGGTGGGTCATCCTCGGGCCGAACGGCGCCGGCAAGACCACGCTGCTGCGGCTGGCAGGGGCCGAGCTCCACCCGAGCTCCGGGGTGGTCGACGTGCTCGGCGAGCGGCTCGGCCGCACCAACGTTTTCGAGCTGCGCCCGCGGATCGGGTTCTGCTCGGCCGCGGTCGCCGGCCGGGTGCCCGGCCACGAGCTGGTGCGCGACCTGGTCCTCTCGGCCGGTTATGCCGTGCTCGGCCGATGGCGCGAGGCCTACCACGAGATCGACACCGGCCGGGCCGAGGCGCTGCTCGACGCGTTCGGCGTGGCGCCGCTGGCCGGCCGGCGGTACGACACCTTGTCCGAGGGCGAGCGCAAGCGGGTGCTCATCGCCAGAGCGCTGATGACCGACCCCGAGCTGCTGCTGCTGGACGAACCGGCCGCCGGCCTCGACCTCAGCGGTCGCGAGGACCTGGTCGCCCGGCTCTCCGAGCTGGCCATGGACCCGGACGCCCCGGCGCTGGTTCTGGTCACGCACCACGTCGAGGAGATCCCACCGGGCTTCACCCACGTCCTGCTCATGCGGGACGGCGGGATCGTCACCCAGGGCCTGCTGGACGAGGTGCTCACCTCGGTGAGCCTGTCCGCCACCTTCGGGCAGCCGCTGGTCCTCGAGCGCATCGAGGACCGCTACTTCGCCCGCCGCCCGTGAACAAGTCGTGAGTGGTAAATGGTGTTGGAGCACCAAACGCCGCGCACGGACGCGCAGCCGCCTAGGCTGCGCGCCATGACCGAGTACGTCAGGCTCGAGGTCGACGGCGGTGTCGGCACTATCCGGCTGGACCGGCCACCGATGAACGCCCTGGACCGGGCGATGCAGGAGGAGCTACGGGCCGCCGCCACCGAGGCTCAGCAGCGGGCCGACGTGCGCGCCGTGGTCGTCTACGGCGGCGAAAAGGCGTTCGCGGCCGGGGTCGACGTCAAGGAAATGGCGGGCATGTCCTACGCCGACATGGCGCTCCGCGCCGGGGGGGTGTCCTCGGCGCTCGGCTCGGTGGCCGCGATAGCCAAGCCGACCGTGGCCGCGATCACCGGGTACGCCCTCGGCGGCGGGTACGAGGT
The DNA here is from genome assembly GCA_036505275.1 of Pseudonocardiaceae bacterium. GTDB lineage: Bacteria > Actinomycetota > Actinomycetes > Mycobacteriales > Pseudonocardiaceae > DASXTS01. The sequence goes on along the minus strand of DASXTS010000159.1, from coordinate 17,372 downwards.
GGCGCTGTGCTGCGACCGGCGGGTGGCCGGGGACAACGCCAAGGTCGGCCAGCCCGAAATCCTGCTCGGCCTCATCCCCGGCGCGGGCGGCACCCAGCGGCTCACCCGGCTGGTCGGCCCGACGCGCGCCAAGGAGATCGTGTACACCGGGCGGTTCATCGGTGCCCAGGAGGCGCGGGAGATCGGCCTCGTGGACGAGGTAGTCGCCCCGGACGAGGTATACGCCGCGGCACGCCGGTGGGCCGATCAGTTCGCCAGCGGCCCGGCGCTGGCCCTGGCCGCGGCCAAGGCCGCGATCGACGGCGGTCTGGACACCGACCTCGGCACCGGCCTGCGGCTGGAGAGCCAGCTGTTCGCAGGCCTCTTCGCCACCGAGGACGCGGTGGCCGGCATGCGGTCCTTCATCGACAACGGGCCGGGCAAGGCCACCTTCGTGGGGCGGTGAGGGTGACGTCGTGACAACGGTGGACGACCCGGCACCCAACCCGCACGCCACGGCCGAGCAGGTGGCGGCGGCGCGCGAGGACCCCAAGCTGGCCAACGTGCTCTACCACGACTGGGAGGCCGACACATACGACGAGAAGTGGTCGATCTCCTACGACGAGCGGTGTATCGACTACGCCGTCGGCCGGTTCCGGTACATCGCCGGCCCGGCCGACGAGGCAGGATGGCCGTACCAGCGTGCGCTGGAGCTGGGTAGCGGCACTGGGTTCTTCCTGCTCAACCTCATGCAGGGCGGCGTGGTGTCACGTGGCTCGGTCACCGACCTCTCACCTGGAATGGTGCGGACCGCACTGCGCAACGCCGCCACGCTCGGACTCGACGTGGACGGCCGGGTGGCCGACGCCGAACGGATCCCGTACGCGGACGACACCTTCGACCTGGTGGTCGGGCACGCGGTGCTGCACCACATCCCGGACGTGCCGGCCGCGCTGCGCGAGGTGCTTCGGGTGCTCAAACCGGGCGGCCGGTTCGTGTTCGCCGGTGAGCCGAGCCGGGTCGGCGACTGGTACGCCCGACGGCTGAGCCGACTGACCTGGTGGGTGACCACCCGGGTGACCCGGCTCCCGCCGCTGCGGTCATGGCGGCGCCCGCAGGCCGAGCTCGACGACTCGTCGCGCGCCGCCGCGTTGGAGGCGGTCGTCGACGTGCACACGTTCGTGCCGGCGGTCCTGGAGCGGACCGCGCTGGCGGCCGGCGCGGTGGAGGTGCGGGTGGCTACCGAGGAGCTGACCGCCGCCATGTTCGGCTGGCCGGTGCGGACCTTCGAGTCCGCGGTGGAACCCGGCCGGCTGGGTTGGGGCTGGGCCATGTTCGCCTACCGCACATGGCAGCGGCTGTACTTGCTGGACCAGCGGGTGCTGGCGAATGTGGTGCCGCGCGGGGCGTTCTACAACGTGTTGATCACCGGCCGCAAGCCGGAGCCACCGATCTCGTTGTAGCAGGGGAGCCGCGATCGCGGTGGGTTACCCGTTCACGCTGTACGACGTGGCCTTCCTCCGCTCGCCGGCGGGGGAGGAGGCGCTGGCGGCGGCCGCCGGGCTGGCCCTTATCGATGCCTCCCGGCTGTCCGATGTGGACACCGTGCGGCGGATGGTCGGACCGCGGTTGGCCGCAGCTGTGCTGGAGACCGCCGTGCTGCGCCGGCGTGCGGCGTCCAAAGTGGACGGTGCCGACCGGTGGCTCTTCACGGGTGACGCGCTGCAGCAGGCCAGCGCCTCTCCGGTTGCCAGGCACCGGGCGTCCCGGCTGGCCGGGCTGGACGTGCATGACGTGACCTGCTCGGTCGGTGTCGACCTGGCGGCGCTGGCCGCGCAGGCGCGGCGGGCCGTCGGCTCGGACCTCGACCCGGTGCGGCTGGCCATGGCGGCGCGCAACCTGCGGTCGTCGCCGGCCGCGCTGCTGCGGGCCGACGCGCTCCGCCCGACCAGCAGGGGCACGGTGGTGTACGCCGATCCGGCCCGCCGGGACAGCACCGGACGCCGCCGGTGGCGGCCGGCTGATTTCACGCCGTCGCTGGACGCCCTCGCCACCGTCTACAGTGGACGGCCGCTGGTGGTGAAGTCGGCGCCTGGCATGGATTTCGGGTCGGCGCCGTGGGCCGCCGAGATCGAGCTGGTGTCGCTGGACGGCGAGGTGCGCGAGGCGTGCCTGTGGTCGGCGCGGCTGGCGACCAGCGGGGTAGCGCGGCGAGCAACCGTGCTGTCCACCTCGGGTCCACAATGGACGGTCACGGACGCGGACCCCGCGGATTGTCCGGTCCGGCCGCCGGGGGAGTGGCTGGTGAACCCGGACGGCGCAGTCGTGCGAGCCGGGCTGGTCCGCCAGTATGGGGCCCGTCATGGGCTCGGTCAGCTCGACCAGCGGATCGCCTACCTCACCGGCGATGCGCCCCCGCCGGGCGTGCGGGCCTTCCGCGTCCTGGAGCACGGCCACTACAGCGAGAAGGAGCTGCGCGCCACGTTGCACCGGTTGGACGCCGGCACTGTCGAGATCCTGGTCCGTGGCCTGGACGTCGACCCTAACGCGCTGCGGCCGCGGCTTCGGCTTCGTGGTTCGGCGGCGTACACCGTTGTCCTGACCCGGATCGGCCGCACCCCGACCGCGTTCATCTGCCGGCCGGAGCGGGCGTGAGTGCCTGTCGGCTCTGCCTACGCCGTCACGCGCCGGAGGATCTCGGCCCGCAGGGCGCCCAGGTCGGCATCGAGGGCGACGTCCACCACCCGGCCGCCGGTCACCCCACGACGGTCGGCGATGACCAGCCCGCGGGCTGGCCCGTACCCGCAGACCACGTCCAGGGGCAGCGGCGTAGTGCGCAGGGTGCCGGGGACCGCGGCCTCCAGCACCGCGACCGCGTCGTGCAGCACCACGCCGTCCTGCCCGGTCGATGCTCGCCAGCGGCCCCGGGGGTGCTCGAGCACCGCAGCCATGGTCGCCCCGCGCTCGCCCGAGCGAGCAAGCGCCGCGAGCCAGGCGCCGTCCATCCAGGTCCGGTGCGTGAGGTCCAGCGGCACCAGGGTGGTCGGCAGCCGCTCCTCCACGAGCACCCGGTGCGCCGCCTCCGGGTCGCTCCAGACGTTGAACTCGGCGACCGGGGTGGTGTTGCCGCCGGCCAGCGCCCCGCCCATGACCACCAGCCGGCCGATCCTGGACGCCAGCGACGGGTGCACGGACAGCAGCAGGGCCACGTTGGTCAGCGGGCCGATCGCTGCGATGGTCACCGGCGCGTCCGCGGCGCGCAGCACGTCGGCGATCAGCTCGACCGCGCCGCGCCGGTCCGGCGGCGCCGCCGGCGCGGGCAGTGTGCCGGCCAGCCCGCCGAGGCCGTCGGCGCCGTGCACGTCGGCCGCGCGATTGGGCTGCGCATACACCAGCGGCCGGTCGGCGCCGACCCCGAGTGGCACGTCGGGACAGCCGCCGAGGGCGAGCAGCCGCTGCGCATTGACCGTGGTGGTCTCCAACCCGACGTTGCCGAACACCGTGGTCACGGCGCGCAGTTGGGCCTCGGCGCTGCCCATGGCGACCAGCAGCGCCACCGCGTCGTCCACTCCTGGGTCGGTGTCGACGATCAGCGGGATCACCACGCCAGTATCTCGTCCACCTCGGCGGCGGTCGGCAGCGACGGCTGGGCGCCGTGCCGGCTGGCGGCCAGCGCGCCGGCGGCGCAGGCCCGCCGCAGCGCGTCTTCGTCGCCAAGGCCGTGCAGCATGGCGACCACGAGAGCCGCGGTGAAGGCGTCGCCGGCCGCGGTGCCGTCCACGGCCTGCACGCGTGGCGGAGCGGCCCGGGCCACCTCGGCGCCGCCGCGCAGCAGCACAGCGCCGGCCGCGCCGTGGGTCACCGCAACGCACCTGGCGGCCCTGGCGCTGTGCCGCAGGTCGCCCAGCGCGGCATGCTCGGCCCGGTTCACCACCACCATGTCGGTTCGGCGCAGGAGGCGCTCCGGCAGTGCCTGTTCAGGCGCCGGCGCCGCGTTGAGGGCGAAGAACGCATTCGGTGCGGCGTGCTCGGCGGCTGCGACGACAGCGGCCATCGGCACCTCCAGCACGGTGAGCACCGCCTCGGCGTCGGACAGGTCGGCGGCGTCCACGGCCAGCACGGCGTTCGCGCCGGGCACCGACACGATCGTGGTCTCGCCCGCGTCGTCAACCTCGATGAGCGCCAGCCCGGTCGGCACGTCGGGCACCCGCCGTATCCGGTCCAGGAGCACACCGCTGGCGTTCACCAGCTGTAGCGCTTCGTCGGCCGCCGGGTCCTGCCCGATGGCCGCGACCAGCCGCACGTCCGCGCCGAGCCGGCGGGCGGCCAGTGCCTGGTTGGCCCCCTTGCCGCCGGGCACGCGGGTGAACCCGGTCGCGGACAGCGTTTCACCGGCCGCCGGCAGCCGCGGCACCCGCGCCACGAGGTCCAGGTTCACGCTGCCAACCACGGTGAGCATGGCGGCGAGGGTAGGGGTCGTGCGCAGAAACGATTGCCATAGGACCGCTTTGTGGTCACGACCAGGCGCTAGCGTGGCTTGCCATGACCACCATGTGGGGCGCGCCACTGAGCACGCGGTGGCGCCTGCGGCGCCACGACCCGCGGCAGGCGCGGTTCCTCACCCTGGCCTCGCTGCGCTGGGTGATCCGGCACCGCGCCTGGACCCCGTGGTACCTCGTGCGGTACTGGCGGCTGCTGCGGTTCCGGCTGGCCAACCCTCACGTGATCCTGCGCGGCATGGTGTTCCTCGGCCGGCGCGTGGAGATCCATTGCCGGCCCGGCTACGGCCGCTTGGAGATCGGCCGCTGGGTGCACATCGGGGACGGCAACGCCATCCGCTGCCACGAGGGCTCGCTGCGCATCGGCGATAAGGCGGTCTTCGGCCGGGAGAACACCGTCAACTGCTACCTCGACATCGAAATCGGCGACGCCACTCTGGTCGCCGACTGGGTGTACATCTGCGACTTCGACCACGTGATCTCCGACATCCACCGGCCGATCAAGGACCAGGGCATCGTCAAGACGCCGGTGCGGATCGGCCCGGACTGCTGGCTAGGCGTGAAGGTCAGCGTGCTGCGCGGCACCACCATCGGACGCGGCTGCGTGCTCGGCTCACACGCCGTGGTGCGCGGAGACATCCCTGACTATGCCGTAGCCGTCGGCACCCCGGCGCGGGTCGTGCGCAGCCGCCTCGCCGATTACGAGGCCGCCGCCGAGCACCGCGCCGCCATTGCGGACATGAGGCGCAAGGCCGTCGAAGCCCTCCAGCGTTCCCGCTAACTAACCGGCGCCACCGTCCGTCCTCCCCCGCGTGTCCGCGCATCCGAACACGCGTGTCCGCGCATCCGAACACGCGTGTCCGCCTGGTCGGCCACATGAGTTGGCGGTTTGGGCACATTTGCAATGTGCCGGACGGCCCAGCTCACCCGACCGAACCGGCGGACACGCCGGACCGACCGGCGGACACGCGGGACCGAACCGGCGGACACGCGCGACCGAACCGGCGGACACGCGCGACCGCCCAACACGCGCGACCCAACCGCCCAACTCACCCGACCGAACCGGCGAACACGCGCGACCCAACCGGCGGACACGCCGGGGCAGGGGTCAGGAGGTGCCGAAGGCATTGCCGGTGGGGATCTTGGGGCGGCCGAGGACGGCCGGTGGGCGGCGACGGCGGGCGGCGGCGTACACCTGGGCGGTGGCCGCCGCGATGTCGTCCCAGTCGAAGTCGGTGACCAGCCTGGCGCGGGCGGCTCGAGCGCGGGCCCGTGCCGCGGCTGGGTCGGCAAGCACCAGGCATACCGCCCGCACCAGGCCGTCGATGTCGCCGGGCTCGAAGACCAGGCCGGTCTCGCCGACGACAACCACCTCGGCGAGACCGCCGGCCGCCGAGACGACCAGGGGTGCGCCTGCGGCCGCCGCCTCCAGGGCCACGATGCCGAACGGCTCGTAGCGGCTCGGCAGCGCCACGGCGTCCGCCGCGGCCAGCAGCGCGGCGAGCTCGGCGTCCGGCAGGTGGCCGGCGAAGTGCACCGCGCGCCGCAGGCGTAGCCGCCGAGCCTGGGCCAGCAGCTGGTCGGCCATCCGGCCGCGGCCGGCCAATACGAGCCGGGTTCCGGGGTGCGCGGACCGGATCGCGCGCAGGCCGGCGATCAGGTCGTGCACGCCCTTCTCCCACTCCAACCGCCCGAAGAACAGCAGCAGCGGCGCGCCGTCGGGGGCGTAGCGCAGGCGTGCGGCCCGCACCGGACCGGATGGCACCGCCCAGCCGCACGGCTCGATGCCGTTGTGCAGCACGGTGATCCGCTCCAGATCCAGGTCGAACAGCTGCCCGGCCTCCGACCGCATTGCCCGCGAGCAGGTGATCACCTCGTCGGCGCTGTTGGCCAGCCACCACTCCACCGAATGGATCTGCTGGTTGAGCGGCAGGGTCAGCCAGCCGCGATGCCGGCCGGCCTCGGTGGCGTGCACGGTGGCCACCAGCGGCACGCCCGCGGCCGCGGCCAGCGCGATCGAGGCATGCGCCACCAGCCAGTCGTGTGCGTGCACCACGTCGGGCCGCCAGCAGTCCAGCAGCCGCAACCCCGCCCGCACCATGGCGTGCCCCATGCCGAGCGTCCAGGCCACGAGGTCGCGGGCGAACTCGAGGTGCGGCGGGTCCTCCGCCACCCGCAGCACCCGGACGCCGTCCACCACCGCGTCCGAGGTCGGGTGCGTGGCGGCGTCGGTGCCATCGGGCTGCCGGCAGAGCACAACCATGTCGTGACCCTGCCTGGCCAGCCGCACCGCCAGCTCGTGGACGTGCCTGCCGAGCCCACCGACCACGACCGGGGGAAACTCCCAGGACACCATGAGCACCCGCACGGCGGGTCATCCTCGCAGGCGATGCACCGTCGGCCCCGCCCCGGTACCGTCACCGTCGACGTACCCCGAATGGGTGGTCCCAAAGGACGGTGAACCAGTGCCGCCGTGGGTGTATGCGCTGATCTTCATCGGCGCCCTGCTGGCGATCGGCCTGGCGATCGGCCTGGTAGTCGACTGGCGCGCCGGCCGGACAAGGCGGGCTCTGACCCGGCCCGCGTCGCTGCGCCCCGGTGGGCGGGCGGCGCGCTACGACAGCGCCCAGGCCCGGGTCGAGCAGACCGCGCCCGTATCGACCACCCAGCCCGGGTGGCACCACGGCCTTGGCGGCGTGCACTACCACGGCTAGGTCATCCGGCCCGGACCGTGCTGAGGCCCCTCACATCCAGGTGACCGAACGGCGCGTCCTGGCTGCGCAACGCCGCCGCAACCGCCGCCGCCTTGTCCCGGTCGCCGGCGTCCAGCAGGTCGGCCAGCTCGTGGAACCGTCCGATGTGGACGAAGGCGCGGCGCCGCGCGTAGTCGACGGCGGAGCCCTTGCTCACCATGAACGCCCAGTCGCTGGAAAGCGCGAGCATCGCCTCGGCGACGAGTTGGTCCAGCACCGCGTCGCGCGCCGCACCGCGCGCAGTACCGCGCGCCGTCAGCGCGTCCACAGTGGACAGCAGCCGCCGCTGTAGCTCGGCGTTGGCGGCGACCAGGTCGGCGACCGCGGCGCCGTCCCACACCCGCCAGTCCTTGCCAGACCCCCAGGACGACGCCGGCAGCTCGACCGGGGCGCCGACCAGGCCGGCGTCCAGCGCGCCGCGCAGCGTGGTGACCCGCACGCCGGCCGCCGGCAGGTCCCGGAGCACGGTTGCGAGCCAGGCCGGCCCCTCGGCCCACCAGTGCCCGTGCAGCTCGGTGTCGTAGGCCGCGACCACCATGGCAGGCCGGCCATGGGCGGCGGCCAGCGAGCGCAGCCGCCGGACCACGACGTCCACGAAGTCGGCCGCGTGTCTGCTGACCGCGGCCGCCGCCAGCGCCGGGTCGTACGGCTTCTTCTCGTGCGGCGGGACGTGCCGGCCGGTGACCCGCGCCGGCTTCAGCCCGGTCGGATGGTCGAACGTGTGGAAGTCCCGGTACGCGCCGTGCCCCGGGTAGCCGGCCCGCGGCGACCAGACCCGGTAGGTCACGCCGAGGTCCCGGCCGAAGCACAGCACCCCGGAGCCGCCGACCGGCCGGGCGAACGCGGTGTCGCCGCGCAGGGCGGGGCCGTCCACCAGGAAGCGGCGCACGCCGGCCGCGGCGTACCCGCGCTCCATGCCCGGCGCGTACCCGCACTCGGGGGCCCAGATGCCGGCGGGCCGGACCCCGATCCGCAGCGCCGTGTCGCCGAGCCCGGCGCGCAACGCGAACGACCGCAGCCGCTCGTCCAGCAGCGGCTGGAACGGGTGGGTGGCCGGGCCGCCGAGCAGCTCCACGACGCCGGCGTCCACAAGCGGGCGCAGCACGGGCGAGAAGCCGTGCCGCCAGCGCCCCTCGAACAGCTCCAGCGCGTGCGCTGCGGCGCGGTACTCCCGCCCGGCGTGCTCCCGCAGCGCCGATCCCGCCGAACAGGCGGCTTGCTGGGCCCGCAGCAGCCAGTTGCCGAGCCAGTCGTGCATGCCGCGCAGGCAGTACGGGTCATCGAGCTGGGCGGCCAGTACCGGCGTGACGCCCAGGGTCAGCACCTCGCGGTGCCCCTCGCCGGCCAGTTCCCGGAGCACCTCGACGACCGGCAGGTAGGAATGCGCCCATGCCTGGTACAGCCACTCCTCGCCGACAGGCCAGGCTCCGTGGTGGGCCAGCCAAGGCAGGTGGCTGTGCAGGACCAGGCAGAACGTGCCCACCGGCGGTGTACCCGCGCTCATTCAGACACCGCCACCGCGAGCAGATCGAGGCTGGCGTCCATGTCGCACTCCCGCACCTCGAAGTCCACAGCCGACACCGAGGCCACGTCGGCGAGCAGCCCGGCCGGCCACCCGCCGCCGCCGAGCGCAACGCCGACCTGCGCGTCGACGATCGACCCACCGTGCCGGCCGTCCAGCCGCCGAAGCCGTGCGCCGTGGTGCACGCCGGCCATCCGCCGTACCCGCAGCCCGGCATCGCTCAGCAGCCCGGCCAGCTCCACCGCGGTCAGCTCCCTGGTGTGGAACGGATTCAGCGGGGTCTCCCGGCCGGGGGAGAACGTGAGCCGGTTCGGTGTTGTGATCAGCAGGCGTCCGCCCGGCCGCAGCACCCGAGCGCACTCGGCGAGAAAGCGTGGCTGATCCCACAGGTGCTCGATCACCTGGAGGCTGGCCACCACGTCCACTGTTGACGGTCGCAGCGGCAGTGCGTCGAGGTTGCCGCGCACCGCGTGTACGCGGGGGTAGGCGCGCGCCACGTGGTTCACCGTCAGCGCATCGTAATCCAGCGCGACCACCCGCCTGGCCACGTTGGCGAGCAGGTCCGCGCCGTACCCCTCGCCGCTGCCGGCCTCGAGCACCACGGCGTCCGCGCAGTACCCCTGCAGCGCCAGGTAAGCCACCTCATGCCGGCGGAACCAGTAGTTCTCCTCAGGGATTCCAGGCACGGTGCGCTCCCCGGTCAGCGGCAGCCCGTCCGTGCGGCCCTGGGTCAGCACTCCCGCGCTCGATCGTGACCGGCGGCGTCCCGGCCGGCCGCCGGCGCGGCTTCGTCGAGATCGACCAAATGCTTCACGGCACCCAGGTATATCCCAATGTGACCTGTTATATACCCCAGTTCGCCCCGTACCAGCATGTTTGCGGGCGTCACTGGCGCGCCGGCACGAGGTCATTGACGTAACGATCAGTCGCGAGTTGACTGCCAGCAATCGATCCCAGGCCTTCCCTTGGAGGAATCCATGAACGTACGGCGGTTCGGCGTGGGGCTCGCGGCCGGCTCGCTGGTGCTGGCCATCGCGTTGACCGGCTGCGGCAAAGCGGGCGAGAGCGGTGGCGGCGGCACGGCCGGTGGCGGTGGCACGGCCGGTGCCGAAACCGGCAAGATCGCGTTGCTGCTCCCGGAGACGAAGACCGCCCGTTACGAAGCGGCCGACCGGCCGTACTTCGAGGCCAAGTTCAAGCAGCTCTGCTCCGGCTGCGAGATCCTCTACTCCAACGCTTCCCAGGACTCGGCCAAGCAGCAGCAGCAGGCCGAGGCGGCGCTGACCAAGGGCGTCAAGGTGATGGTGCTCGACCCGGTCGACGGCAAGGCTGCCGCGAGCATCGTGGCGAAGGCCGCCCAGCAGGGCGTCAAGGTGGTGTCCTACGACCGGCTCACCCAGGGGCCGGTGGACGCGTACGTCTCCTTCGACAACGAGCGGGTCGGCAAGCTGCAGGGCGAGGCGCTGCTCAAGGCCCTCGGCGACAAGGCCAAGACCGGCAACGTGGTGTGGATCAACGGCGACCCCACCGACAACAACGCCTCGTTGTTCAAGAAGGGCGCGCACAGCGTGCTGGACGGCAAGGTCACCGTCGGCAAGGAGTACGACACGCCGCAGTGGAGCCCGGACAACGCGCAGCGCGAGATGGAGCAGGCCATCACCGCGCTGGGTAAGGACAGCATCGTCGGCGTCTACGCGGCCAACGACGGCACCGCCGGCGGCGCGATCGCGGCCATGAAAGGCGCCGGCTTCAGCCCGCTGCCGCCGGTGACCGGGCAGGACGCCGAGTTGGCTGCGATCCAGCGGATCCTGGCCGGCGAGCAGTACATGACCATCTACAAGGCGATCAAGCCGGAGGCCGAGCTGACCGCGCAGATCGCCTACAACCTGCTCACGGGCAAGTCGGCCTTCGACGGCGTCACCGCGCCGCAGAGTACTGTCAAGAACGACACCAAGGACGTGCCGTCGGCGCTGCTCACGCCGGTCGTGGTGACCAAGGACAACGTCAAGGACACCGTCATCAAGGACGGGTTCCACAAGGCATCCGACATCTGCACTGGCGCGTACGCCCAGGCCTGCACCCAGGCCGGCATTTCATGACCGGGCCCACATCCGACGCAGTCCCCGACCGGGCCGGCGCGGCCCCCGCCCCGCCGCCCGACGGTCCGCTCTTGGAGATGGTGGGCATCTCCAAGCGGTTCGGCGCGGTGCAGGCGTTGACCGACGTCGACTTCTCGGTCAGCCTGCGCGAGGTCGTCGCCCTGGTCGGGGACAACGGCGCCGGCAAGTCCACGCTGATCAAGACGATCTCCGGGGCCGGCCCGGCCGACGACGGAGTGATCAGCTTCGACGGCGAGAAGGTGGTCATCGCCCGGCCGCACGACTCCCAGGTGCTGGGCATCGCGACCGTGTACCAGGACCTCGCGCTGTGCGACAACCTGGACGTAGTGGCGAACCTGTTTCTCGGGCGGGAGGGCCGGCGCGGCGCGGCCCTTGACGAGATCGATATGGAACGCCGGTCCAGCGAGCTGCTCAGGAGCCTCGCCGCGAAGATCCCCAGCGTGCGTATCCCGGTCGCCTCGCTCTCCGGTGGCCAGCGGCAGACGGTGGCGATCTCCCGCTCGCTGATCGGCGAGCCGAAGCTGGTGATCCTCGACGAGCCGACCGCGGCGCTCGGCGTCGCGCAGACCGCCCAGGTGCTCGACCTGATCAAACGGCTGCGCGAGCGTGGCCTCGCGGTCATCGTGATCAGTCACAACCTGGCGGACGTCAACGAGGTGGCCGACCGGATCGTGGTGCTGCGGCTGGGCCGCAACGCCGGTGAATTCCGCGTCGGCGAGGCGACGCAGGAGGAGCTCGTGGCTGCCATCACGGGAGCCCGGGAGGTCGGGAGGAGCGCCAGATGACCGCCGCGCCGGATACCGCGCCCGAGGCCGGGACGGCAATACCGGAGGACCTCGTCGACCCACGGCTGCTGGTGCGCGAGCGCGGCATTGCCGGCTACTGGGAGCTGTTCCGGCGCCGGGTACGCGGCGGCGAGTTGGGCGCGCTGCCCGTCATCATCGGCCTGCTCGTCATCTGGACGGTGTTCTACACACAGGAGCCGCGGTTCCTGTCCGCGCAGAACCTGACCAACCTGATGCTGCAGATCGCGGCCATCGGCACCATCTCGGTCGGTATCGTGCTGGTGCTGCTGCTCGGCGAGATCGACCTCTCGGTCGGCTCGGTGAGCGGCCTGTGCGCCTGCGTGCTGGCCGTGCTCAACGTCAAGCAGGGCTGGCCCGTGCTGCCCGCGATCCTGGCGGCGATTCTCGTCGGCACGCTCATCGGGCTGTTCCAGGGCTTGGTGTTCAGCCAGTTCGGGGTGCCGTCGTTCGTGGTCACGCTGGCCGGGTTGATCGGCTGGCAGGGATTGCAGCTCTCCGTCCTCGGCAACACCGGCACGATCAACTTCCCGTTCGGCAAGGGCGTGTCCAACCTGGCCAACACGTTCTTCGCCTACCTCTGGGTCGGCTACGCCCTCGCGCTGGTCGCGGTCGGCGCGTACTTCCTGGCCGCGCTCAACGATCGGCGGCGCCGCGCCGCCGCCGGGCTCATCGTCAACCCGACGAGCGACCTGCTGCTGCGCTCGGCCGGGCTCCTGGTGCTGCTGCTGATCCTGGTGGTCGTGCTGAACAGCGACCGGGGGACGCCGCTGTCGCTGCTGATCTTCGTTGGGTTCGTCATCCTGTTCGACTGGATCACCAGGCGCACCCGGTACGGCCGGCACATCTTCGCGGTCGGCGGCAATGTCGAGGCGGCCCGCCGCGCCGGCATCAACGTCGCGGTGATCAGGGTCAGCGTGTTCGCGCTGTGCTCGACGACGGCCGCCTGCGGGGGCATCCTGGCCGCGTCACGCGGGCTGGCGGCCAGCCAGTCCTCAGGCGGTAGCGACACCCTGCTGTTCGCCATCGCGGCCGCGGTCATCGGCGGCACCAGCCTGTTCGGCGGCCGCGGCACCACCTATTCGGCGCTGCTCGGCATGCTGGTGATCGGCTCCATCGCCAACGGAATGGACCTGCTCGGGCTCTCCTCCGACATCAAGTTCATGATCACCGGGGCGGTGCTGCTGGCCGCGGTGGTGGTGGACGCGCTGGCCAGGCGCGGGCGGGCGGCCCACGGCCGAGCCTAGGCACGGCCTCAGCCCACCTGTGTACAGGTCGTGAGTGGTAAATGGTGTTGGAACACCGTTCACCACTCACGGGCTGTGCCGAGGGTCACCCCGGGGGCGGTTTGCTGGAGTTTGCACCTAACGTACGGCCAGGTTAAAACTGCTTGTCGAGTGCCGAACCCAGGAGGTCGAACCGGGCAATGAACATCGTCGTTCTGATCAAGCAGGTGCCCGACACCTACTCGGAGCGCAAGCTGTCCGCGAGCGACTCCACCCTCGACCGCGATTCGGCGGACGCCGTGCTGGACGAGATCAACGAGCGCGCCGTTGAGGCCGCGCTGCAGCTCAAGGAGGCGCACGGCGGTGAGGTCACCGTGGTCTGCATGGGCCCGCAGCGGGCCACGGAGGCGATCCGCAAGGCCCTGTCCATGGGCGCGGACAAGGCGGTCCACCTGACCGACGACGCGCTGCACGGCTCTTGCGCGGTGCAGACCGCCCGAGTACTGGCCCAGGTGATAGGCACGGTCGGCCAGTTCGACCTGATCATCGCCGGCGACGAGTCGACCGACGGCAGCAGCGGCGCGGTGCCGGCCATGCTCGCCGAGCTGCTGGACCTCCCGCAGCTCACCAGGGCCCGCGCGCTGCAGACCGACGGCAGCACCATCACCATCGAGCGCGAGACCGACGACGGCATCAGCACCGTCACCGGGTCAATGCCGGCCGTGGTGAGCGTCAACGAGAAGATCAACGAGCCGCGCTACCCGTCCTTCAAGGGCATCATGGCGGCGAAGAAGAAGCCGGTGAACACGCTGAGCCTGGCCGACGCCGGCATCAACGCCGCCGAGGTGGGGCTGGCCAATGCGCTCTCGACGGTGCTCGAGGCCGCGCCCCGCCCACCGCGCAGCGCCGGCCAGAAGGTCGAGGACGACGGCAGCGGCGGCATCCGGATCGCCGAGTACCTGGTCGCCCAGAAGCTCATCTGAACCAGCCACGCGCCTCGAGAGGAAGTGCCGCCAACCATGTCCGAGGTTCTGGTCCTCGTCGACTTCGCCGCCGGTGAGGTCAAGAAGGTCACCCACGAGCTGCTCACCGCGGCCAGGGCGCTCGGCGAGCCGTCGGCCGTCGTGGTCGGCGCCCCCGGCAGCGCCGCCAAGGCGAAGGACGCGCTGGCCCGCTACGGCGCAGCCAAGATCTACGTCGCCGAGTCGGAGGACGCGGCGAACTACCTGACCAAGCCGTCCGTGGACGTGCTCGCCTCGCTCGTGTCGCGGGTCGCGCCGGCGGCCGTGCTGATCGCCGCGTCCGCGGATGGCAAGGAGATCGCCGGCAGGCTCGCGGTGCGGACCGGCTCCGGGCTGATCTCCGACGTGATCGGGCTGGACGGCGACGGCGTCTGCACCCAGTCGGTGTTCGGCGGCGCCTTCGTGGTCAAGTCCAAGGTCGCGAAGGGCACTCCGGTGATCACCGTGCGGCTCGGCGGGATCGAGGCCGAGCAGGCCGATGGTGCCGCCGTCGAGGAGACTGTCGAGGTGCCGGCCGTCGACGCCACCAAGGCCGGCCGGATCACCGATGTGCAGCCGGTGACCGGCGGCGACCGGCCAGAGCTGACCGAGGCCAGCGTCGTCGTGTCCGGGGGCCGAGGGGTGGGGTCGGCCGACAACTTCGCGGTGGTCGAGGCGCTGGCGGACAGCCTGCACGCCGCGGTCGGCGCGTCCAGGGCCGCCGTCGATTCCGGCTACTACCCACATCAGTTCCAGGTCGGTCAGACGGGCAAGACCGTGTCGCCCCAGCTGTACATCGCGCTCGGGATTTCGGGTGCCATCCAGCACCGGGCCGGCATGCAGACATCGAAGACCATCATCGCGGTCAACAAGGACGGCGAGGCGCCGATCTTCGAGATCGCGGACTTCGGGGTGATCGGTGACCTGTTCAAGGTGGCGCCGCAGTTGACCGAGGAAATTAGCAAGCGTCGGGGCTGACCAGGGATTCACGAACCCGCCACCGGCACGTCACCGCATCACATCCCTCGCGGTTGGTCCGGCCGGTAGACCGAGGCCATGACGCTTCGGCAACCGCTGGCATCCACCGTCCCCGACGCGCAGGCCCGTTACTCGCTGTCGGTTGCCAGGGAGCCGGCCGAGGTACAGGCTGCCCAACGGCTGCGCTACCTGGTGTTCACCGTCGAGTTCGGTGCGCGGCTGGCCGGCCACGGCGCGGCGCCTGGCCTCGACGCTGACGAGTTCGACGAGCTGTGCGACCACCTTGGTGGTTCGCGAGGACCGCACCGGCGAGATCGTCGGCTGTTACCGCATGCTTCCGCCGGAGCGCGCCGTCCCGGTCGGCCGGTTGTACTCCGACGGCGAGTTCGACCTGTCGGCGCTGACCGGACTTCGGCCCTCGCTGGTGGAGGCCGGGCGGTCCTGCGTGCATCCGGCGCACCGCACCGGAGCGGTGAATGAGCCTCAGGTGGGCCGGCATTGCGCGATACATGCTGTTGTCCGGGCACCATTGGCTCGCCGGCTGCGCCTCGGTGCCAATGGCCGACGGCGGTGCGCAGGCCCGTGGCACCTGGCATGTTGTCGCTACCAACCACCTGTCGCCGGCGCGGTACCGGGTCCGGCCGTGGGTGCCGTGGGCGCCGGCCGACCACGCCTCGGTGCCGCGGTCGGGCCCTGGCTCGGGGGCTGGTTCCGGCTCGCGGCAGCTGTTGCCGCCGCTGCTGCGCGGCTATCTGCGCCTCGGCGCCTGGGTGTGCGGCGAGCCGGCCCTCGACGCCGACTTCGGCGTGGCAGACCTGTTCGTGCTGCTCTCCATGGCCAGGCTGGACACCCGCTACCTGCGATTCTTCCTCGGCGAACGGCCATGACTGTGCCGGCGGCGCAGGCACACGGCGCGGGATCGGTTGCCGGTACGGCATTGGCGCATCCGTGGATGCCATGGTCGCCGTGCTCCGAGTCGTGTCTGCCGGGCGCCGGCCGGGGTGGCTCCGGGCGTTGGGGCCCCTCGGGTGGTCAGGCGGGCGAGCCGGAGGTGGGCGCAGTTCGGGCCAGCCTGCGGATGCTCGGTGTGGTCGGCACGCTGCTGGCCGGTGCGGTCGTCGCGGCGGCATTTCCCATGTTGGGTGGGCGCGGCCGCGCGCTGGCGATGCAGTGGTGGTTCCGCCTGGTGCTGGCAATGGTCGGGCTGCGCCTCACGGTGCGTGGGCCCGCCATTCCGCGCGGCGCGTTGGTGGTGGCCAACCACACCTCCTGGCAGGACATCGTGGCGCTAGGCCTCATCACACCGTGCCGCATGGTGGCCAAGTGGGAGGTGCGCGGTTGGTTCCTGATCGGCCGGCTCGCCACCGCGGCCGGCTGTCTCTACCTCGACCGCGAGCGGCTCCGCTGCCTGCCCGCCGTGGTCGAGCGGATGGCGGAACTCCTGGGCGGTGGCGAAGCGGTCGCCGTTTTTCCGGAGGGAACCACCTGGTGCGGCCGCGGCAGCGGTCGCTACCGATCCGCGGCCTTCCAGGCCGCCATCGACGCGGACGCGCCGGTGGCCCCGGTCGCGCTGCGCTTTCTGCTGCCGGGGGGCATACCGACCAGTACGGCGTCCGACGTCGGGCCGTCGTCGGTATGGGTGACACTGCGCCGCACGGCGCGGTTGCGTGGGCTGGTGGTCGAGGCCGAGACATTGCCGGCTTTGCGGCCGCGGGACTACGCCGACCGGCGGGCATTGGCGCTGGCTGCCGAGCGTGTGGTTGCTGCCGCATGTGGACTTGCGGCGGCGCCGGCATCCGGCCACGGTGAGTTTTTGGCCGCTTGAGTATGGGATTTCGCCTTGGACGGGAACGGGGTGAGGCGCAGGTTTCGTGCCTGACTTCGGTTGCGGTCTCGGCCTGACTGGGCTCGCACGCCAGCGGCAGACCGTTATGCCGGTGCGAGCCCTTGGCCCCTTGGCGCCAACCGCTTTATTGGCCCGCGCCGCGCGGTCCTTGATCGCCGCAAGTGTCGGCTGGCGTTGCAGGCGATGCAACCGGACCCGACAGTTTCGGCGATCACGTTGGACCGCGACCCGGGATCCCCTCATCCATCAGTCGCCACGCCACGGCTGGGCACGTCGAGCCCGCAAGCTTGCGTTCAAGGATTGGCTTGGGAGGGGAGTGGGGGTTCCGGTCTCGGTGTTCGGCCGGCGGTTTTCGGGGTGGTCGGGGACGTTGAGCCGGGACGCGTCGTACCGGAGTGGTTCTTTCATCCGGTGGCAAGTCGATGCCCGTGGAGGGCGTCGACGCGGCAGCACGTAGCAGCGTGCGTGTCCCGCCACCGCCGGCAAAACTTCGCAAAACAAGTATTCCCACCCACGGCGCACAACCCGAGACTGTCGGTGCACCGCGGTAACGTCATGAGCGTGACGAGGGAGGTTCGGCAGCTCGGCGAGCGAATGCGGGAATTGACCCAGCAGATCGCTCAACTGCAGGCCGAACTCGCCCAC
>DASXTS010000158.1:0-31539 GCA_036505275.1 Pseudonocardiaceae bacterium | reverse complement strand
GCCGAGGTCACCGCGGTGCTGGCCGCGGACCTGCCGAACCTTCGGCCGCACACGCTCCGGCGGCTGCGCTCCACACTGGCGGCGTCGGCCCCGACCACGGCCGCACCGGACGGCGCCGTGCTGGTCGACGAACGCGGCCGGCCCCAGTGGCTGTGCGGGGTGTGGCACACGGCCGGCCTGCGCGCCGCGCTCGCCGGGGCCGGCGACCCGACCGACCGCCCGCTGCGCGCCGTGCTGGGCGCCCTCGCCGCCGTCCATGTCCGAGCGGAGGCCGGCGAGGCGTTCGACGTGGACACCGTGGACGACCTGCGCGCGTTACCCACGGATTGATCTTTACAGCGGTCACACGGATCGGCGGGTTACCTGATCGCAGGCCGGCAGGGTCAAGCCGGCGCCTGCCGCGCCCCACCGATGGAGTCGCCCCGTGACCGAGCCCGCAGCGGCCAGCCAGGACAGCCCGGCCCGCGACGCGCAACTGCTGGAACGCGCGGTGTTCGAGGTCAAACGGATCATCGTGGGCCAGGACCGGCTGGTCGAGCGCACCCTCGTCGGGCTGCTGGCCAAGGGCCACCTGCTGCTGGAGGGCGTGCCGGGCGTGGCCAAGACGCTCGCCGTCGAGACGTTCGCGCACGTCGTCGGCGGCTCGTTCGCCCGGCTGCAGTTCACCCCCGACCTGGTGCCGGCCGACATCATGGGCACCCGGATCTACCGGCAGGGCCGCGAGGAGTTCGACGTCGAGCTCGGCCCGGTGGTGGCGAACTTCGTGCTCGCCGACGAGATCAACCGGGCGCCGGCCAAGGTGCAGTCGGCCATGCTGGAGGTGATGGCCGAGCGGCACGTCTCGATCGGCGGCCGGACCTTCCCGATGCCGGACCCGTTCCTGGTGCTGGCGACTCAGAACCCGATCGAGAACGAGGGCGTGTACCCGCTGCCAGAGGCGCAGCGTGACCGGTTCCTTTTCAAGATCGTCGTGGACTACCCGTCCGCCGAGGAGGAGCGCGAGATCGTCTACCGGATGGGTGTGCTACCGCCAACGCCCAACCAGGTGCTCGGCCCGGCCGAGCTGGTGCGGCTGCAGAACGTGGCCTCGCACGTCTTCGTGCACCACTCACTGGTCGACTACGTGGTTCGGCTGGTGATCGCCACCAGGACCCCGGGCGAGCACGGCCTGTCCGACGTGGCCGGCTGGGTGGCCTATGGCGCCTCGCCACGGGCCAGCCTCGGCATCATCGCCGCCGGCCGCGCGCTGGCGCTGGTCCGTGGCCGCGACTACGTGCTGCCGCAGGACGTGGTCGACGTGGCGCCGGACGTGCTGCGGCACCGGCTGGTGCTCTCCTACGACGCGCTGGCCGACGGCGTTCCCATCGACCACATCGTGACCAGGGTGCTGCAGACCGTGCCGCTGCCGCAGGTCTCGGCGCGGCCGCAGCCGGCCATGTCCGGCCAGGCGCCCGCCCCGGCCGCCGGCGTCCGCCGCTAGCGAGCCACCGCCGTGCGCGCCGCCAGCGCCACCAAAGCTGCCAGCGTCCCCAGCGCCGGGCCGCCGGGTGACGGGACCCGACCGTCCTGGGCGCCGCCGTCGCTGCGCGGCGGCCGGATGGAGGTGGCGCTACGCACGCTCGAGCTGGACGTGCGGCGCAAGCTGGACGGTCTGCTGCAGGGCAACCACCTCGGCCTGGTGCCGGGGCCGGGCACCGAGCCGGGGGAGGCCAGGCCATACCAGCCCGGCGACGACGTGCGGCGGATGGACTGGGCGGTCACCGCGCGCACCACGGTGCCGCATATCAGGGACACGGTGGCCGACCGCGAGCTGGAGAGCTGGCTGGTGGTGGACCTATCGCCGAGCCTGGACTTCGGCACCGCGGCCTGCGAGAAGCGCGAGCTGGCGGTGGCCGCGGTTGCCGCGGTGACGCACCTGACCCGCGGCGGCGGCAACCGGATCGGCGCCGTGGTCGCCACCGGCGCGCACAGCAACCGGATCCCGGCCCGCGGTGGTGTGGCGCACGCCCGCGGGCTGATCCGCCGGATCGCCGAGACACCACGCGCACCGGAGGGCACCCGCGGCGATCTCGCCGGCGCGCTCGAACAGCTGCGCCGCCCGCCGCGCCGCCGGGGCCTGGCCGTTGTCATCTCCGACTTTCTCGGCGAGATCAACTGGGAGCGCTCGTTGCGTGCCATCGGCGGCCGGCACGACCTGCTGGCCGTCGAGGTGGTCGACCCGCGCGACCTGGAGCTGCCGGATGTCGGCACGGTGGTGCTGGCCGATCCGGAGAGCGGGCGGCAGCGGGAGGTGCGGGCCACGCCGATGCTGCGCAAGGAGTTCGCCGCCGCGGCGGCGCAGCACCGCGACGAGGTGGCCGCCACGCTGCGCAGATGCGGTTGCGGGCACATGGTGCTGCGCACCGACCGGGATTGGATCGCCGACGTGGTGCGCTTCGTGGTGGCCCGCAAACGCCGCTGGTCGGGAGGTGTGGCATGACCGCGCTGTCGATGCCGATGCCGCCGCTGTCGATCACGGGCTTCACCGCGCCGATGTGGTTCTCGCTGCTCGCGGTGGCCGCCATGCTGCTCGCCGGCTATCTCGTCGTGCAGCGCCAGCGACGCCGGCACGTCATGCGGTTCACCAACCTCGACCTGCTGGAGAAGGTCGCGCCGCGGCGGCCGGGCTGGCAGCGGCACCTGCCGGCGGCCATGCTGCTGGTGGCGCTGGTGTTGCTGACCATCGGCCTGGCCGGCCCGACCGCGGAGGCCAAGGTGCCGCGCAACCGGGCCACCGTGATGCTGGCCATCGACGTGTCGCTGTCCATGAAGGCCACCGATGTCACCCCCAGCCGGCTACAGGCCGCGCAGGTGTCGGCCAAGTCGTTCGCCGAGGGCCTGACCCCAGGGGTGAACCTCGGTCTGGTTGCGTTCGCCGGCTCGGCGACCGTGCTGGTTGCGCCCACCACCGACCGCGCCGCCGTCACCCAGGCCATTGACTCGATCAAGCTGGCGCAGGCCACCGCGACCGGTGAGGCGATTGCCGCGTCGATGGCCGCCATCGAGTCCTTCGGCAAGATCCTCTCCGGCCCCGAGGGTCCGCCACCGGCGCGGATCGTGCTGATGAGCGACGGCAAGCAGACGGTCGGCCGCTCGGCGTTCGAGTCGGCGAAGGAGGCCGGCAAGGCGAAGATGCCGATCTCCACGATCTCCTTCGGCACCGAGCACGGTGAGATCGAGATCGAGGGCGACAGCCAGCCGGTGCCGGTGGACGACGACTCGATGAAGGAGATCGCGCGGCTGTCCGGCGGTGAGTTCTACAAGGCGGCCAGCGCGGAGCAGCTGCAGAACGTGTACGACACGCTGGGCGAGCAGATCGGCTATGAGACCAAGCGTCAGGACGCCAGCCGGCCGTGGGTCGTGCTCGGCACGGTGGCCGCGATGGTCGCCGCCGGGGCGGCCCTGATCATTGGGCAGCGGCTGCCGTAAGGTCCAGCTCCCGTGAGCAGGTCTGTGCTGGTGACCGGCGGGAACCGGGGGATAGGGCTGGCGATCGCCATGGCGTTCGCCGCGCAGGGCGACAAGGTGGCCGTGACCCACCGCGGGTCCGGCGCGCCCGGCGGGCTCTCCCCGGCGTTGTTGCCGGTGCGCTGCGACGTCACCGACGCCGCGCAGGTGGAGGCGGCGTTCACCGAGGTTGCGCAGGCGCACGGGCCGGTCGAGGTGCTGGTGTCCAACGCCGGCATCACCGACGACACGCTGCTGCTGCGGATGAGCGAGGAGCAGTTCACCCGGGTGCTGGACACGAATCTGGTCGCCGCCTACCGGGTGGCGGCCAAGGCGGCCCGCGGCATGCTGCGCGCCCGGTGGGGTCGGATGATCTTCGTGTCCTCGGTGGTCGGCCTGTCCGGCGGCGCCGGCCAGGCAAACTACGCCGCGAGCAAGGCCGGGCTGGTCGGCTTCGCCCGCTCGATCGCCCGCGAGCTGGGCTCGCGCAACATCACCGCCAACGTGGTCACGCCGGGGTTCGTCGCCACCGACATGACCGAGGCGCTGACCGACGAGCGGCGCGCGGAGATCCGCCAGCAGATCCCGCTCGGCCGGTTCGCCGAGCCGGCCGAGATCGCCTCGGCGGTGACCTGGCTGGCCTCGGACGCCGCTGGATATGTCACGGGGGCGGTGATCCCGGTGGACGGCGGCCTCGGCATGGGGCACTGAGATCCGGCACTGAGATCCGGCACTGAAATCCGGCACTGAAATCGGGCGCTGAGAGGATGGTTGCATGACTGGACTGCTGGACGGCAAGCGGCTGCTGATCACCGGCGTGATCACCGACGCCTCGATCGGCTTCCACGTGGCGCGCACCGCGCAGGAGCAGGGCGCCCAGGTGGTGCTCACCGGGTACGGGCGGCTGTCCCTGGTGCAGCGGATCGCCCGGCGGCTCCCGGCCCCCGCGCCCGTGGTCGAGCTGGATGTCACCGACACCGCGCAGCTGGACAGCCTCGCCGAGCGGGTGCGTGCGCACGTCGACGGCCTGGACGGGGTGCTGCACTCCGTCGGGTACGCGCCGCCGTCCTGCCTCGGGGACAACTTCCTGGACGCGCCGTGGGAGGACGTCGCGGTGGCGCTGCAGGTCTCCGCGTACTCGCTGAAGGCGCTCGCGGTGGCGGCCCTGCCGCTGATGGGCAAGGGCGGGGCCATCGTCGGCCTGGACTTCGACGCCAGGCAGGCCTGGCCGGCGTACAACTGGATGGGCGTGGCCAAGGCCGCCCTGGAGTCCTGCGCCCGCTACCTGGCCCGCGAACTCGGCCCACGGGGGATCCGGGTCAACCTGCTGGCCGCCGGCCCGCTGAAGACCATGGCGGCCAGGTCCATCCCCGGCTTCGACGCCTTCGAAGACGCCTGGTCCGGCCGTGCGCCGCTGGGCTGGGACGTCACCGATCCCAACCCGGTGGCGCGCACCTGCTGCGCGCTGTTCTCCGACTGGGTGCCGGCCACCACCGGCTCGATGGTGTGGGTGGACGGCGGCTTCCACGCCGTCGGCGTGTAGCACGCGGTGGCGGCCCGGCGTCGGCCCGGTCACGACTGCGGCTCGCCGCGCCGAGGTGGCGTGCCGCCGCCTTACCGTCGACAGTCATGCGCCGCCTCGTCATAGGAATGCTCGCGCTCGGCCTGCTGCTCGGTGTGCCGCTCGGCGGGCTGCTGGGCGGGTGCGGGCGGCCGGCCGGCGACCAGACCACCGCCGGTGCCGGCCCGCCGCCGACCGTCGATGACCTCGTCCGGCTGGACGAGCAGGCCAGGCAGGCGTTGGCCCGGTGGGCCGATGCGGTGGCCGCGCACGGCGACGGCCCGCGATTCGTCCCGATCGATGACGGTTTCGGTCTGGTGGGCGATCGGGAGCCCGAGATCGCGGCCAACTTCAAGTCGGCCGTGATGGCCGGACAGCTGGAGGCGGCGCCCGGCGTGCTGCCGGCCGGCGATCCTGGCACAGGCGAGGTGCGCTGGGACGACGGCAGCACGGTGACCCTGCCGTTGCGCTCGGCCGAGGCGGCCCTGCATTCGCTGACCGAGCCGCGTCGAGACGATTGCGGTGGCTGCACACCTTTGCGGGTCACCGGCGCGCGGCTGGTCACCGTGACGACCAGGACCGACCGTGGCCCGGCCACCGTCCCGGCCTGGGAGTTCGCGCTGGCCGGCACCGCGGCGCGGATCACAAAGGTCGCGGTCGCGGCCTCGGCGGCGATCACCGTCAGCCCGCCGCCCTGGGACGGGAGCCACCGGCCGGCCGGGCTGTGGGTGGAGTCGGCCGAGGTGGCCGCCGACGGCCGGACGGTGACCGCGCACTTCACCGGCGGCCGGGCCGGTACCGGGCCGTGCACGTCGGATTACACGGCGCGCGCCGTCGAGTCCGAGCTGGCCGCGGTGATCATCGTCGAGGAGCATCCGCACGCCGCGCCGCACCCCGCTCCGGCCACGATGGCCTGCGACCTCGCCGGCCATCCCAGGACGGCCACGCTCACCCTCGCCGCGCCGCTGGCGCAGCGCACCCTGCTGCAGGTCGTGGACGGCAAGCCGATCCCCACCACCCGGTGACCCCGCGCAGGCGCCGTAGTGCGCGAGGATGGCGCTCGTGGATTTCGACGCGCTGCTGCTGCTGTCCTTCGGCGGGCCGGAGGGGCCGGCGGAGGTGCGGCCGTTCCTGGCGAACGTCACCCGCGGCCGCGACGTGCCGCCCGAGCGGCTGGACGAGGTGGCCGAGCACTACCTGCTTTTCGGCGGCGTGTCGCCGATCAACCGGCTGAATCGTGAGCTGATCGCGCGGATCGAGGCCGAGCTGGCGGCCGCCGCCATCGACCTGCCGGTGTACTTCGGCAACCGCAACTGGCACCCGATGGTCGCCGACACGGTCGCCACCATGGCCGCCGACGGGGTGCGCTGCGCGCTGGTGTTCGCCACCAGCGCCTACGGCGGGTACTCGGCCTGCCGGCAGTACCACGAGGACATCGCGGGCGCGCGTGCCGCGGTGGAGGCCGCCGGCGGGGCCGCGCCGCGGCTGGTGAAGCTGCGCCAGTTCTTCGACCACCCGCTGTTCATCGAGGCCAACGCGGACGCCGTGCGGGCGGCTCTCGGCGCGCCATGGCTGGCCGGCCGCCGGCCGCGGCTGGTGTTCACCGCGCACTCGGTGCCGCCGGCCGCCGACGTGGTGGCCGGGCCGCCCGCCGACGGCGGTCACCGCTACTCCCGCCAGGTGGCCGAGGTGGCCCGGTTGGTGGCCGCCGAGGTCGGCGATCTTGGCATTGACGCGTACGACGTGGTCTGGCAGTCGCGGTCCGGGCCGCCGTCGCGGCCGTGGCTCGAGCCCGACGTCGTCGACCACCTGCACGCCCTGCACGCCGACGGCGTGGACGCCGTGGTCATCAGCCCGATCGGCTTCGTCTCCGACCACGTCGAGGTGCTCTGGGACCTCGACGACGCCGCCCGCACCGCCGCCGAGAAGCACGGCATGGCCTTCGCCCGCGCCGCCACCGCCGGCGCCGACCCTCGGTTCGCGCGCCTCGTCGTCGAGCTCGTCCGCGAGGTGGTCGAAGACGTCGCGCCGCGGGCCCTGTCCGCCATCCCGCCCGCCGGCGCCGGCGTCGACGGCGAACCCTGCGCCCCCGGCTGCTGCCAGCGCCGCTGAACGACACCGGCCGGGTCACCAGGCGTCGGACGGCACGTTCCACCACCGGGCGCGACCGGGGCGACGATGTGGAATTTCCCCACTCTAGCGAGGACGATGTCACATCCTCGCCGAAATGCGGCGCCGAAAAGGCGTCAGTGGTGGTCGGCGCGGTTGTCGGTGAGGGCGCGGACGGCGTCGGCGACGGCGGCCAGCCGGGCGGTGCGGACGGCGGTGGCGAGCGGGCGCAGGGCGGCGGCGCGGGCGGCCAGCTCGGCGGCGGAGACCGCGCCGCTGGTCGCCACGGTCTGGGCCTCGCCGGCCGCGGCGGCCAGGATGGCGGCGACCTCGTCGGCCTGCTCCAGGACTCGCAGGACCCGGCCGGGGGTGCCGGCTGGCCAGGGTGGCCGTGGCCGGCTGGCCAGCGTGTCGGCGATCTCCTTGCGCACCTCGGGACGGTGCCGGGCGATGTCCAGGGCGGAGAGGGTGGTGGCCGCCTCGCGCACCGCGCCGCGCAGGGCGTGCTCGGCCTCGGCCAGCCCGACGTAGTCCACACCACGGCCGACAACCACGCGGTGCACGGTCCAGCGCAGGATGCCGTCGGCGATCCGCACCGGCACCGCGCCTAGCTCGGCGTCGGGCAGCAGCACGGCCTCGCCGGCGCGCAGCGCGTCGGCGCCGAACGCGCCGCGGACGTTGCCGAGCCCGCGGACGTCACCGGACACCGGCAGCGTGAGCCGCGCGGTGGTCGCCCGGCCACGCCGCAGCGCGGCGAGCAGCATGGCCGGCGACACCGGCAGGGCGGTCGGCCCCGGCAGGTCGAGCAGCGCGGCGGTCGCCTCATCGGCGGCGACCACCTCGTGCAGCTCGGCCCACGGCAGCAGCGCGTCGAGTACATCGTCCGCGGCCACGACGCCGTGTAGCCATGCCGAGGTCCACACGGTCATCGTCACGCTCGCGCAGGCCACGTTCGCTGAGGGTAGATGCAGTCGGGCGGCGTGGCACCACCGACCGGGCCGTGGCGGCGATTACGTTACGAGATCATGCGGTCGGTGCGGTACGGCTCAGATGTTCTGGGCAACCCCCATGGCCGGCGGCGGCAGGTTCCGGAGCTTGCGGCCGAGCCGGGGCTGGTGGTGGAGGACGCGGCGAGCGGGTTCTGCGGAGTGGTCCTGCGGGCCGATCGGGACGGCGTCCTGTTGGAGGACCGGCACGGGCGGCGCCGGCTGTTCGCCCTGCGGCCGGCGGCGTTTCTGCTGGACGGCCTGCCGGTGACGCTGGTCCGCCCCGCCGGCAGCGGCCCCGCCAGCAGCGGTTCGGCCGGTGGCGGTTCGGCCGGTGGCGGTTCGGCCAGGTCGGCGTCCGGCTCCGTGCTGGTTCACAATCACCGCGCCCGCGCCGCCCGCGCCAGCCGGATCTGGGTGGAGGGGCTGCACGACGCCGAGCTCGTCGAGCGGGTGTGGGGGCACGACCTGCGGGTGGACGGCGTGGTCGTCGAGCCGCTGGACGGCATCGACCGGCTGGCCGAGCGGATCGCGGTGTTCGGCCCGGACCGCGAGCACCGGCTCGGCGTACTGGTAGACCATCTGGTGGACGGCAGCAAGGAGGCGCGCATCGTCGCCGGCATCCGCGAGCCCCATGTGCTGGTGACCGGGCATCCGTACGTGGACATCTGGCAGGCGGTCCGGCCGGCTTTGCTCGGCATCCGCCGGTGGCCGGTGGTGCCGCGCGGGGTGTCCTGGAAGGACGGAGTGTGCACCGCACTCGGCTGGGGCAGCCCGCAGGACGGCTGGCGGCGGGTACTCGCCGCGGTGCGCAGCTACCGTGACCTGGAGACGCCGCTGATCGGCGCCATGGAACGTCTGATCGACTTCGTCACGGTGCCGTCCACCGGCTCGGGGCATTGATCACGATTGACCCCGACCTGCCGGGCCGCCGCCGGCCGGCTGGCCGATCTGGGACGATGAGACCATGGCGGCACTGATCTGGTTGATCGTGGGCGTGCTGCTGATCGCGGCCGAGGTGCTCACGGCAGACCTGACGCTGGCCATGCTCGGGGTTGCCGCGCTCGCCGCGGCCGCCACCGGCGCTCTCGGCGGCCCGGTGCTGGCGCAGGTTGTAGTGTTCGGCGTGGTCGCGATCGGCCTGGTCACGCTGGCCAGGCCAATGCTCCGCAGGCGGTTGCATGCCGGGCACCAGGTCAAGACCAACGTGGCGGCCCTGGTCGGCACGAAGGCCGTCGTGGTGTCCACAGTGGACGCCCACGCCGGGCAGGTGAAGCTCGCCGGCGAGGTGTGGTCGGCCCGTGCCTACGACGAGACCCAGGTGCTCGAACCGGGCCGCTCGGTGACCGTCATGGACATCTCCGGCGCCACCGCGCTGGTGTGGGGGGACGTCTAGTGCCCGACGCCGTCGTGGTCACCAGCGGCCTGGTGGTGCTGGCCGTCCTGATCGCCGTTGCGCTGGCGGTGCGGCTGGTCCCGCGCATGCATTGCGCCGTGATAGAGCGGTTCGGCCGGTTCCGCCGGGTGGCCGGCAGCGGCCTCGTCGTGCTGGTGCCGTTCCTCGACCGGGTCCGGGCCACCGTCGACCTGCGAGACCAGGTCGTGACGTTCCCGGCGCGGCCGCTGGGCACCAGCGACGGAGCCCTGGCGGTCGGGATGACCGTCCGCTTCCGGGTCAGCGACCCGCGGGCGGCCGGCTACGCCGTGCCCAACCACCGGGACGCGGTCGTGCGGGTGGCAACCACCACACTGGAGGAGCTCGTCGCCAGGTCGAGCCGCCCGGCCGCGGTCGACTCGCCGGAGCAGCTCAGGCGGCACCTCGGCGCCGAGCTCGGCAGGAGCGCGCAGCGGTGGGGCATCGAGGTAGACGCGGTGGAGCTGCAGGCGGTCACCGCGGTTTCAGACACCATAGACGCAACAGGCGCCGTGCCTGGGGAGGCCTAGATGGGCGTAACACTTCTGATCGTTCTTGGCGTCGTCCTACTGCTGATCATCATCGTGGTGTACCGGTCGATCCTGGTGATCCCGCAGGCTCAGGCGGCGGTTGTGGAGCGGCTCGGCAGGTTCCGCACGGTGGCCCCGCCGGGGATGAACTTCCTCGCCCCATTCTTCGACCGGGTGCGCGCCAAGATCGACCTGCGCGAGCAGGTGGTGTCCTTCCCGCCGCAGCCGGTGATCACCCAGGACAACCTGACCGTGTCCATCGACACGGTGGTCTACTTCCAGGTCACCGACCCGCGGGCGGCGGTGTACGAGATCAGCAACTACATCATCGGCGTCGAGCAGCTCACCACCACGACGCTGCGCAACGTGGTCGGCGGCATGAGCCTCGAGGAGACGCTGACCTCCCGCGACTCGATCAACGGGCAGCTCCGTGGCGTGCTCGACGAGGCCACCGGCCGGTGGGGCATCCGGGTCGCACGGGTGGAGCTCAAGGCCATCGACCCGCCGCCGTCCATCCAGGACTCGATGGAGAAGCAGATGCGCGCCGACCGCGAGAAGCGCGCCGTGATCCTCACCGCCGAGGGCCAGCGGCAGGCGGCGATCATGACCGCGGAGGGCCAGAAGCAGGCCCAGATCCTGTCCGCCGAGGGCGCCAAGCAGGCCGCCATCCTCTCCGCGGAGGCCGAGCGGCAGTCCCGCATCCTGCGCGCCCAGGGTGAGCGGGCCGCCCGGTACCTGCAGGCCCAGGGCCAGGCCAAGGCCATCGAGAAGGTATTCGCGGCGATCAAGTCCGGGCGCCCGACCCCGGAGCTGCTGGCCTACCAGTACCTGCAGACGCTGCCGCAGATGGCCCAGGGTGACGCGAACAAGGTGTGGATCGTGCCGAGCGACTTCAGCAAGGCCCTCGAGGGCTTCGCCACCATGCTCGGCGCCCGCGGCGAGGACGGCGTATTCCGGTACGAGCCCAGCTCCGACGACGGCGCCGCGCCCAGGCGTGCCGTCGACGACGACGAAGAGGTGGCAGACTGGTTCGACACCGCGCCCGACCCGCAGGTCGCCGCCGCGGTGCGGGCCGCCGAGGAGGTGGCCCGCAAGGAGGTCCCGGCCCTCGGCGAGCCGCTGCCGCACCGCGGCCGCGCGCTGCCGGACACCCCGCCGCAAGGCATCCCCGTGCCGCCCAACGCCGTACCGCCCAGCGCCCTACCCCCCAGTGCCCCACCCCCACCCGGGTAGCTGTGGATAAGTCATGAGTGGCAAATGGTGTCAGGACACCATTTGCCACTCACAGGGTGAAGCCCCAGGGCAGCTCGAGGCGGTGCTTCGCGAGCAGAGCGGCATCGGCGAGCAGGTCGGCGGTCGACCCGTCGGCCACCACCGCGCCATCGTCCATGATCACCGAACGGGGGCACAGCTGGGCCGCGTACGGCAGGTCGTGTGTGATCATCAGCATGGTGGTGTCCAGCTCGGCGAGCGTCTCGGCGAGCTCCCGGCGGGCCACTGGTTCCAGGTTGGCCGACGGCTCGTCGAGCACCAGGATCTCCGGCTCGCAGGCCAGCACGGTGGCCAGCGCGACCCGTCGTCGCTGCCCGCCGGAGAGGTGCAGCGGCGAGCGGTCGGCATGATCGGCCATGCCGACGGCGGCCAGGGCCCGAGCCACCCGCTGCTGCAGCGCGTCGCCGCGCAGCCCGAAGTTGGCCGGTCCGAACGCCACGTCGTCGGCGACAGTTGGCATGAAGAGCTGGTCGTCCGGGTCCTGGAAGACCAGGCCGACCCGGCGGCGGATCTCGCGCAGGTTCGCCCTGGTCAACGGCATACCACCGACCTCTACCGTGCCCGATGAGGCCGCTAGCACGCCATTGAGGTGCAGCGCAAGGGTGGTCTTGCCGGCACCGTTCGGCCCGAGCAGTGCCACCCGCTCGGCGCGCCCGAGTTGCAGGTCGACGCCGGACAGGGCGGTCCGGCCGTCGGGGTAGGCGAAGGACAGGCCGCGCACCGAGAGCGCCGCGACGGCGTTCACCGCGGCCACCCGGCCGCGTTCATCGGACCCACCAGGCCGCGGCGGCCACCAGGGTCATCAGCGCTGCCGGAGCCAGCGCGGCGAGCCACTGCACCGTTGACGCGGCGTGGCCGGAGCCGGGCAGCACGCCGGTCCAGCCGCGCGACAGCATGGCCAGGTGCACCCGCTCGCCCCGCTGATAACTGCGGATGAACAGGCTGCCCAGGCCTCGGGCGGTGGCCCCGGCCTGCACCAGGAACCGCGGGTCGTGCCCGCGGGACAGCCGCGCCAGTCGCATCCGCCGGGCCTCGCCGGCGATCACGTCGAGGTAGCGCAGCATGAGCGTGGCAATGGTGGTGACGATGGCCGGGGCCCGCAGCCGCTGCAGTCCAAGGACCAGGTCGCGCAGCGGCGTCGTGCCGGCCAGCGTCAGCGACACCAGGACCCCGAGGGTGCCCTTGGCCAGGATGTTGAACGCCGCGTACAGCCCGCCCACCGACAGCGACAGGCCGAGCACGGGCACCCGCGGCGTGCCACCGGCGAACGGCAGCAGCACGGCGAGCACCACGAACGGCAGCTCGATGACCGCACGGGTGGCGAACCACCGCGTCGGGATGCCCGCGATCCGCCAGATGGCGAGCAGCACGAGCAGTTGCGCGGCGAAGGCCGGTGGCACCTCGCGCGGGGTGGCCACCACGGCCAGCACCGCCAGCAGCGCGGCGACGATCTTGACCTGCGGTGGCAGCAGGTGCACCGCCGAGTCACCCGGCCGGTACAGCGGGTGTACGTGTCCGGCGCCCATGGCCAGCCCGTTCCGTCAGCCCTGGCCCGGCGGCCCAGACCGCCCGCGTGACACCGCCGGCGGCCGCTGGCGCAGCACCCGGAACAGGCCGCCGGCCAGCACCAGAGTGGCCGCCACCCCCAGCACCCCGGCCAGCCCGCTCAGCCCACGGTTGCCGCCGATGGTGTAGTCGGCCAGCGGCCCGCCGGCGAGCGGCTGCGACCTGGCGTCCTGCGCGATGCAGTCGCCGGTGAGCTGCCCGCCCTCGGTGGCCGTGCATCCCTGCCGGGTCACCGCGTCCAGCCCATCCGGAGCGGAGGAGGCGAGGTACGACACTGCGCCGGCGACCAGCAGCGCCACCAGT
Organism: Pseudonocardiaceae bacterium; assembly: GCA_036505275.1. Lineage (GTDB taxonomy): Bacteria > Actinomycetota > Actinomycetes > Mycobacteriales > Pseudonocardiaceae > DASXTS01. Next base: position 18,312 of record DASXTS010000158.1, on the reverse strand, counting down.
CCGAATGCGAGCAGAAATCGTCTCACGCGGCCACCTCCGCCGGCCGAGCCCACCGAACCGACCCGGCCAGTGGCGCCGTCCGCAGCAGGTAGACCAGATCGGGCCGCACCTGGGCGACCGCGCCGACGGTCAGCGCGGTGATCACCCCCTCGCCGATGCCGATGAGCGCGTGCACGCCGAGCATCGCGGCCATCACGGTGCCGAGACCGACGCCCGCACTGCCGCCCAACCAGTACTGCAGCACGAAGCTCGCCGCCGCGGCCACCGTGTTGACCAGCGCCGAGGTGAACGCCACCGCGAAGAGCCAACCGCGCCCCCGGCGCGCCAGCCGGCGCAGCGCCACGGCGACCAGGAAGCCGGCCGCAGTGCCGACCAGTGCCATGTTGGTGATGTTGGCGCCGATCGCGGACAGGCCACCGTCGGCGAACAGCAGCGCCTGCACCACCAGCACGATCGAGACGCACAGCGCGCCGGTCCACGGGCCAACCAGGATCGCGGCCAGCGCGCCGCCGAGCAGATGCCCGCTCACCCCCGGCAGCACCGGGAAGTTGATCATCTGGGTGGCGAACACGAACGCGGCGACCAGCCCGGCCATCGGCGCGGTGCGCTCGTCCAGGTCACGCCGGGCCCGGCCGGCCGCGAGGGCGAGGCCGGCGGCCGCGAGCACCGCGTACCCGATCGACGTGGGGGCGTTCACGATGCCGTCGCTCATGTGCATGGCCATGTCCATGCCCAGATACGGTACTTGTCGCAATCGATTTGCAACAGCATCAAATGGGCGGGGAATGTGAGCACTTTCCGCGTGCGGTAGCACGTCCTTCTGCTCACGCCCCCAGGTACGTTACGGGGATGACCGCCGACGACCCGCCCGGCGTGGACACCGATGTCCTGCGTGCCTACCTCGAGCGCGAGCGCCCCGGTCTGGTCGGCGGCCCGCTGCGGGCCGAGCTGATCCCCGGTGGCCGCTCCAATCTGACCTACGTGGTGACCGACGGTGCACAGACCTGGGTGCTGCGACGCCCGCCGCTGGGCCATGTCCTGGCCACCGCGCACGACATGGGCCGCGAGTTCCGGGTGCTCAGCGCGCTGGCCGGCAGCCAGGTACCGGTGCCGGTCACGATCGTGCTCTGCGTCGACGAGACGGTGCTCGGCTCGCCGTTCTACCTGATGAAGAAGGTGGACGGCACGGTGTACCGGACCGCGCAGGACACCGCCGGCTTCACCACGCCGCGGGCCCGCGAGCTGTCGCGACGCCTGGTGGACGTGCTGGCCGAGCTGCACGCCGTGGACATCGACGCGGTCGGCCTTGCCGACTTCGGCCGCCCGGACGGCTACCTCGCCCGGCAGGTCCGGCGCTGGCGCGGGCAGCTGGAGAAGTCGCGCAGCCGCGAGGTGCCCGGCATCGACGAGCTGGCCGACCGGCTCGCGGCCACCGTGCCAACAAGTCGGGACGCCACGATCCTGCACGGCGACTACCGGCTGGACAACGTGATCGTCGGCCCGGGCGACGACATCGTGGCGGTGCTGGACTGGGAGATGTCCACCCTCGGCGACCCGCTGGCCGACCTGGGGCTGCTGCTCGTCTACTGGGACACGCCGTTGTCGATGCAGGGCGTGAGCACCGGGCACGGCTTTCCCTCCGGCGCCGAGGTGGCGCAGCGGTACGCCGCTATCACCGGCCGCGACCTCGCCGAGCTGGACTGGTATGTCGCGCTGGGTCTCTTCAAGCTCGCGGTGGTCGCCGAGGGCATCTACTTCCGGCACACCCAGGGCAAGACCGTCGGCGAGGGCTTCGACCGTTTCGGCGGCATGCCGGCCATGCTGGTCGAGCAGGGCCTGAAGACCGTACCCAAGGAGGGGTGATGGACTTCGAGTTCGACGCGAGGACCGAGCAGCTGCGTGCCGAGCTGACGGAGTTCATGACACAGCGCGTGTACCCGGCCGAGCCGGTGTTCGCGCAGCAGGAAGAGGATGCCACCAATCCGTGGGCCACGCCGCCGGTCATCGAGGAGCTCAAGGCCGCGGCGCGACAGCGCGGGCTGTGGAACCTGTTCCTGCCCGATCCGGAGTACGGCGCAGGGCTGACGAACCTGCAGTACGCGCCGCTTGCCGAGATCATGGGCCGCAGCCCCATGCTCGCCCCCGAGGCGTGCAACTGCTCGGCGCCGGACACCGGCAACATGGAGGTGCTGGCCGCGTTCGGCACCGACGACCAGCGCAAGCGCTGGCTGCTTCCGCTGCTGGACGGCGAGATCCGCTCCGGGTTCTGCATGACCGAGCCGGACGTCTCCTCCTCCGACGCACGCAACATCGGTACCCGGATCGAGCGCGACGGCGATCACTACGTGATCAACGGCCGGAAGTGGTGGACCACCGGCGCGCTGTCCCCGCGCTGCGAGCTGCTGATCGTCATGGGCAAGACCGACCCGGACGGCGAGCCGCATCGCCAGCAGAGCATGGTGCTGGTGCCGCGGCACACCCCCGGCGTCGAGGTCATGCGCGGCCTGCGGGTGTTCGGCTACACCGACGGCCCGCACGGCGGCCACGCCGAGGTGGTGTTCACGAACGTCCGGGTGCCGGCCGACCACCTCATCGGCGAGCAGGGCAGCGGCTTCGCCATCGCCCAGGCGCGGCTCGGGCCCGGCCGCATCCACCACTGCATGCGCCTGATCGGCATGGCCGAGCGGGCGGTCGAGCTGATGTGCCGGCGGGTCAGCGGCCGGGTGGCATTCGGCAAGCCGCTGGCCCAGCAGGGCGTCATCCGCGAGTGGATCGCCGAGTCGCGGGTGCGCATCGAGCAAGCCAGGCTGCTCGTGCTCAAGACCGCCTGGCTGATGGACACGGTCGGCAACCGCGGCGCACACGCCGAGATCCAGGCCATCAAGATCGTCACACCGCGGATGGCCGAGTGGGTGCTGGACAAGGCCATCCAGGCGCACGGCGCCGGCGGCGTCAGCCAGGACTTCCCGCTGGCCGCGCTCTGGGCCGGGTCCCGCACGCTGCGCATCGCCGACGGCCCCGATGAAGTGCACCTGGCCTCCCTGGCCCGCCGCGAGCTCGCCAAGTACGCCGATTAGCCCAGCGGCGACGTTCGATCCCAATCGTCGCAATGGGGCAAACGGGAAGTCGGCACGCCCGAAGCGGATTACGCCGGCCGGCTGGTGGTAAACCGGGTGCATGACGGCGCGCCGCTCCCGCACCCGAGCCCACCAGCCAGCCTGGCCCCAGGCGGTCGCGGTGCTGGTCGGCGTGCTGTTCGTGATCATCGGCGTGGTCGGCTTCGCGGCGACCGGGCTGGACGGCTTCGCCGCGCACGGCGTGCCGGACCGGCTGTTCGGGCTGGCGGTGAACCCGCTGCAGAATCTGGTCCATCTGGCCATCGGCGTCGCCGGCATCGTGCTCTCGAACCGGTTGCCGCGGACCAGGGTGTACGGCTGGGTGCTGGTCGCCGGGCTGGGTGCGCTGTTCGGGTATGGCGTGCTGGTCAGCCGGCTGCCGCACATCGACGTGCTCAACCTGAACTGGCCGGTGAACTGGCTGCACCTGGCGTTCGCGCTGGTCGGTCTCGTGATCGCGACCGGCCCGGTGACGGCCCGCCAGCCGGCCGCCGCGGCCAGCAGCAGCTAAGGTCGAGACAGGCCCTCAGTCGCTGGTCATCTGCTCGCGGAGGGTGGCCAGGGTCTGGGCAAGCAGCCGGGAGACGTGCATCTGCGAGATGCCGACCTGCTGCGCGATCTGGGTCTGGGTGAGGTTGCCGAAGAACCGCAGCAACAGGATGGTGCGCTCGCGCTCCGGCAGGGAGGCGAGCAGCGGCCGCACCGATTCCCGGTACTCCACCTGGTCGAGGGCGTTGTCCGCCTCGCCGAGGGCGTCCGCCGTGGTCTGCCCGGCGGGGTCGTCGTCGGTGAGCACCTCGTCGAGCGACGCGCTGCGGTAGGCGCTGGCCGCCTCGAGGCCCTCGAGCACGTCGTCGACGCCGCACTTCAGATGCGCGGCGATCTCGCTTGGCCGCGGCGCCCTGCCGAGCCGCTGGGACAGCACCGACACCGCTGCGCCGATCGCGACGTGCATGTCCTTCAGCCGGCGCGGCACCCGCATGGACCATGCCTGGTCACGGAAGTGCCGACGCACCTCGCCGGTGATGGTCGGCACCGCGTAGGACAGGAAGTCGGTGCCCCGATCGGGCTCGAACCGGTCCACGGCGTTGATCAGCCCGACGGTGGCGACCTGCTCCAGATCCTCCAGCGGCTCGCCGCGGTGGGCGAACCGCCGCGCGATGTGCAGCGCCACGGGCAAGTGCCCGGTCACCAGCTCGTCGCGTAGTTGCTGACGCCGGGGGTCGTCGTCAGGCTGGCTCGCGAACTCCTTGAACAGCGGTGCCAGGTGCTCGTAGCCGCTGTCTTGCGAAGTCACCCGATGGTCCGGTCGCGCCGAAGGCACAGCAGGATGCCGACCGACGGCCGCCCGTCGGCGTCGTCGAAGTCCTGCGAGATGGCCTGCACCTCATCGGTCAGGGTGGACAGCACCCGCCAGCCGAACGTGTTCTGTTGCACCCTGGTCGGCCGGGGCACGTTGACCTTCGCGAGCACCTCGATGCTGTCCACGCCGACCATGAAACGGCAGGACAGCACGCTGCCGGGGACGGCAAGCGGCACCAGCGTCGCGCACGCCTCGTCAACCGCCATCCGCAGGTCGGACACCGCGTCCAGGTCGAAATCCTGCCTGGCGGCAATATCAGCCGCGACCACCCGCACGGCCGAGATCTGCGCCGCCGAGGCGGCGATGCGCACCTCGACCAGGTTGCGACTATCCGCCTCGGCGTGGCCACTGGGGGCGACCACTGCTCCCTCCTCTCCCGGCCAACCGGCCTGTGCAGGTCCAGCCTAGTGGCCGGCGCCGAAAGCGCAGATCGGCGCCGGAAACACCGCTGTTGGGGCGCGGTCGAAACGCAGTCTCCGGTTGCCAGCCGCGCGGGGCTGGAGTTGCCTTGATGTGACGTGCTCGCCGTGGGCACCGATGGGGGGTGACCAAGGGTGGTGGCACAGGCCGCTGGCAGCGCCGGTGAGCACGCCGGCTCGCTGGTAGAGCCGACGCTGCCGCTGTGGCTGACAGTGCCGGCCAGCCCGGGCCAGCTGCCCGGGCTGCGCCGCGCGCTGCGCGAGTGGCTGGCCGTGGCCGGGGTCGGTGCAGCGGATGCAATCTCCGTACAGGTCGCGGTCGGTGAAGCGACGACCAACGCGGTCGAGCACTCCTACCTCGCCGCCGGGGAGATCGGACTGGTGCGGCTGAGCGCACGGCTGGACGACGACGGCGTGCTGTTCGTCCAGGTGGCGGACGACGGCCGTTGGCGACCGGCGGAGGAACATCGCGGATTACGGGGGCGCGGCTTCCCGCTGATGCTGGCGACCATGGACGAGGTGGATGTGCGGCCCAGCGGCATCGGCACCACCGTGCGGTTGCGGCTCGCGCTCGGCCAGCAGGAACCCGGGCCCCGGCTGGCCTGACCGCCAACAGAGGCTCAGCCGGCCAGGGCCGCCTCCAGGTCGGCGTAGATGTCGAACAGCTCGGCCAGGCCGGTCGCGGTCAGCGGGCGCAGCACGGCGTGGTCGGCGCTCACCAGTCGCAGGGTCACGTCCCGATCGCTCGCCCCCTCGCGCGCGGTTACCAGCGCGGCGAGGCCGCTGGACCCGAGAAAGCCGACTTCGCGCATGTCCACGACGAGCAGGCGCGGGCCAGTTTGCAGCTGTTCGGTCAGGCAGGCGCCCAGCAGCGGGGTGGTGAGCATGTCGATCTCGCCACCGACCCTCACTATCACGATGTCGCCGTCGCGCTTGACGTCGAGGTCGATTACCTGCTCGGCCACCGCGTCTTCACCGGTCATCGCGACATTGTGGCCCGAGCTGTCCTGACCAGCTGAACGACGCATGTCATTGGCGTGGCCGGGGACTGCAGGCGTCCATCCCGTGTTCGACACGGCTCAACTCCCTCGTAGCCGCCAGTCGGGCCATGAGTATGCCCCGACTTCTTGCGGCTGCCTGCTCAACCGCGTGACAAGACCACCCTACGGAGTCCGCCCGTGCGATCACAACCAGCCCGCCAGCGAGGCGCCGTGGTAGCCCCTACTACGCTGGCTCGGATGCACACCCGGTCGATGCTCGACCGCGCCATGGTCGCCACCGAGGTGGCCGTGGTGATCACCAATCAGTCGCGGACGACAACCCCGTGGTGTGGTGCAACCCCGCCTTCAGCCGGCTCACCCGGCTACCAACCCGAGGAGCTCACCGGCCGAAACTGCCGGATTTAGCAAGCTGACCCGAAAGGGTGACCCTGCGTTTGGCGCGCGGGCGACACGGGTACGGAACCGGCAGGCTCGCCCGGTGCGCGAGCGTGCCAGCGTGGATATGACGTCGGGGTCCTTCCGCGAACCGTGTCGGGGTGACGCACCGGGCGAGCCTGCCTCATATCTCACGAGCGCGTGACGACACCGCAGAGCGGGTAGTCAGCCGCGCCGGATCCGCTGACCTCGCCGACAGCGAGGTACGGGAGGCCCTTGAGCTCGCCACCCTTGGCATGCTGCGGGAGTGCCGCTGACGCCGGCTACCGGTCCTACCGGGCGTCTGCGACCACCCGCACACCGAACGCGACGAGGGCCACCCCGGTGACGGCGTCGAGCGTGCGCCGTACCCGCGGCCGGCGCAGCACGTCGCCGGCGCTGGCCACCAGTGCCGCATAACCGGACAGCCAGCCGAGGGTCAGCGCGGCGAACACCGCGCCCGGCAGCAGCAGGTCGGCGACCGAGGCGCCGGTGGCCGGCGCGAACTGGGGCAGCAGGCTGGTGAAGAACACCGCCATCTTGGGGTTGCCGAGGTTGCTCAGCATGCCCTGCCGCAGCGCCGCGCTGGCCGCGAGCCGCGTCCCACCGTCGGCGGTGATGTTGCGGGCCCGCCGGCCGTGCCCCTGGCGGCTGCGCAGCGCGGCGAGCAGCGCCTGGGCGCCCAGGAACACCAGGTACGCCGCGCCGAGCAGCTTCAGCGCGAGAAACGCCGGCTGCCAGGCGAGCAGCACGGCGACCAGGCCAAGGCTGGTGGCCAGCGCCCAGCAGAGCTGCCCGGCAACCACTCCGAGCGCGGTGGCCAGACCGCCGCGCCGGCCGCTCAGGACGGTGTTCCGGATGGTCAGCGCGGTGTCCTGGCCGGGCGTGACGATCACCAGCAGGCTCACGCCGAGGAACGCCACCGGTTCGATCACGCGTTGAGGCTAACGTGTCCCGGCGTGTGCGACCTGATTCGCCAGTTTCTCGATGGCCAGCTCCCGCCGACGCCCTGCCTGGTCATGGACCTGGACGCGGTGCGGGCGGCGTACCGCCGGCTGCGGGCCGTGCTGCCGGAGGCGCGGGTGTACTACGCGACCAAGGCGAACCCGGACCTGCGGGTACTGGCCACGCTGGCCGAGCTGGGCGCGGGGTTCGACGTGGCCTCGCCGGCCGAGGTGGCGCTGTGCCTGGCGGCCGGTGCGGAGCCGGAGTCGATCTCGTACGGGTCCACCGTGAAGAAGCGGTCCGACGTGGCGTACGCGTTCGGCGCCGGCGTGCGCCGGTTCGCCGTGGACAGCCCGGCGGACCTGGAGAACATCGCGGCGGCGGCGCCGGGCTCCCAGGTGTACTGCCGGATCTTCGTGCCGGATGACGGGGCCCGGACGCCGTTCGGCCGCAAGTTCGGTTGTTCGCCGGCCGAGGCGGCCGAACTCTTGCGGGCGGCGGGGCGGCTGGGGCTGGCCCAGCACGGCGTGTCGTTCCACGTCGGGTCGCAGCAGCTCGACCCGGCGGCGTTCGCGCGCGGCGTGGCGGCAGCGGCCGACGTGGCGGGGGAACTGGCCGGGACTGGCGTGCCGTTACCGGTGCTGAACCTGGGCGGCGGGTTCCCGGTGCGGTACGCCGCTCCGGTGCCACCGGTGGCCGCGTACACCTCGGCGATCCGGGACGCGGTGCGCCGGCACTTTCCGCACGGTGTGCCGTCACTGGCGATCGAGCCAGGCCGGATCCTGGTCGCCGAGGCGGGGGTGTTGCGCACCGAGGTCGTCCTCGTCGCCGAACGGGACGACCGCCGCTGGGTGTACCTCGACGTCGGTCGCTACGGCGGGTTGGCCGAGACCGAGAACGAAGCCATCGCGTACCGGATCGTCAGCCGCCGTGGCGGCCCGGACGGCCCGGTGGTGCTGGCCGGCCCCACCTGCGACGGCGACGACGTGCTCTACCAGCGCACGCCGTACCGCCTGCCGCTGTCACTGCGCGGCGGCGACACCCTCGACATCCTCGCCGCCGGTGCCTACACCGCGAGCTACTCCTCGGTCGCGTTCAACGGCTTCCCCCCGCTGCCCACGTACTGCGTCGGCGAGGCGAGCAAGCCTTCGATGGCCACGCCAGATCGGGACGTCGACTAGGGTCGCGGCCGTGTTGGCCAATGCGTCGGCGCCGGTGCCGGCGGTCGGGGTGTTCACCGGGCGACACGTGCTCGCCGAGCTGTTCGGCGTCCGGCCGGAGCCGCTGGACGACGAGGCGTTCCTGCGCCGGGTGATGGTGGCCGCGGTCACCGAGTGCGGTGCCACGGTTTGTCAGGTGATCTCCCAGCGGTTCCGGCCACAGGGAGTCACCGTGCTCGCGCTGCTGTCCGAGTCGCACGCCTCGTTGCACAGCTATCCGGAGAACGGGTCCGTGTTCGTGGACGTGTTCACCTGCGGCGACCGGGCCGACCCGCGGCTGGCGGTGGACGCGCTGGTCCGCGCGCTGCAGCCGGCCTCGGTGCGCATCACGGTCGTGCGGCGCGGCCGGCTCGGGGGCGCCGCATGACCCGGTGGCTCGACGAGCCGCTCGGCGACGGGCTACTGCGGCGTTGGCGGCTGGACGAGGTGCTGTGGGAGGGCGACACGCCGTACCAGCACGTGCTGATCGCCCGGACCGCGCACGGCGTGACGCTGTTCTGCGACGGTGAGCGGCAGAGCGCGGAGCTCTCCCAGCTGGTGTACCACGAGGCGCTGCTGGTGCCCGCGCTCCTGCTGGCCGACCGCGTGCGGCGGGTCCTCGTGGTGGGATCCAGCGAGGGCGTGGTGAGCCAGCTCGCGGTGGCGGCCGGCGCGGACGCCGTCGACCATGTGGACATCGACCGGGAATGCGTACGGGCGTGCGCTCGATACCTGCCGTACGGGTACGGCGTGGCCGAGCTCGCCGCGGCCGAGCGGGCGGAGAGCGCCAGGTGCGCCGTGCACTACGCCGACGGCTGGGACCACGTGGCGAGCACTGCGCTCCGCTACGACATCGTGGTGGTCGATCTGCCGGACGAGCGGCCGGTCGTCGCGGCGGCGCAGCACAATCGGTTGTACGACGTGGACTTCCTGCGGCGCTGCCGCGACGTGCTGGCCGACGGCGGCGTCCTGGCGTTCCAGGCCGGCTGCCCCACGCTCTGGCGCAACGCCACGCTGGCCAGCTCGGTGGCCCGGTTCAGCGAGGCGTTCGCCACCGTCGGCTACTACGGCTCCGACGAGCACGAGTGGGCGTTCCTCTTCGGGCTGGCCGGGCCTGCGGTGGCCGATCCCACGGCGCTGATGGTCGACCGGCTGGCCGCGTGCCGCTACCGGCCGCGCACGCTGGACGCCGCCGCGCTGCGCGCCGGCTCCGTGCCGCCGCACTCGATCCGCCTTGCAGGCAGATAGCGGGCAGGTAGCGTCGCCGAACGTGGACCTGCAACTGACCGAGGAACAGACCGCGCTGCGCCGGCTGGCCGCCGACTTCGTCGACCGTGAAGTTGTGCCGTACGCGGCCGAATGGGATCGCCGGGAGTCGGTGGACACCGACATCGTGCCGAAGATGGCCAAGCTGGGCATGCTCGGCCTGACCATCGACGAGGCGTACGGCGGCTCCGGCGGCGACCACCTGACGTACTGCCTGCTGCTGGAGGAGCTCGGCCGCGGGGACTCCTCGATCCGCGGCATCGTCTCGGTGTCGCTCGGCCTGGTGGCCAAGACGATCGCCGCGTTCGGCACCGAGGCACAGAAGCAGGAGTGGTTGCCGGCGTTGTGCTCCGGGCAGGCGCTCGGCTGCTTCGGGCTCACCGAGCCGGACACCGGCTCGGACGCCGCGTCGCTGCGCAGCCGAGCCGAGCGGGACGGCGGCGACTGGGTGATCACCGGGTCGAAGATGTTCATCACCAACGGCACCTGGGCCAGGGTCGCGCTGGTGATGGCCCGCACCGGCGGCCCCGGCCCGAAGGGGATCACCGCGTTCCTGGTGCCCACCGACGCGCCCGGCTTCACTGCGCGGGAGATCCACGGCAAGCTCGGGCTGCGCGGCCAGGCCACCGCCGAGCTGACTCTGGACGGGGTTCGGGTGCCTGACTCCGCGCGGCTGGGGGAGGAGGGCCAGGGCTTTACGGTGGCGATGAGCGCGCTGGCCAAGGGCCGGATGTCGCTCGCCGCCGGGTGCGTCGGCATCTGCGCCGGCTGCCTGCAGGTCTCGGTGGAGTACGCCAGGCACCGCCACCAGTTCGGCCGGCCGATCGCCGGCTTCCAACTGGTGCAGGACCTGATCGCCTCGATGGCCCTGGACGCCGACGCGGCGCGCCTGCTGGTCTGGCGGGTGGCCGACCTGATCGACCGCGGCCAGCCGTTCGCCACCGAGGCGTCCATGGCCAAGCTCTTCGCCAGCGAGGCGGCGGTGCGGGCCGCGAACGCCGCGGTGCAGGTGTTCGGCGGCTACGGCTATGTCGACGAGTATCCGGTCGGCAAGTACCTGCGCGACGCCAGGGTCACCACCGTGTACGAGGGCACGTCGCAGATCCAGAAGCTGCTCATCGGGCGGGCGTTGACCGGCATCGGGGCGTTCACCTGATCCGCGCGGCTGCGCGCAATGGCAGTAGTTAAAGGCCCAACAACCCCGCAATGGTGGTACTTGGAGGCACACCAATCGGGCTAGAGCAAGGCGTCGGCTATCCGAGCACGGTGGTCGCGGCCGTTGCCGGCGAAGGCGTCGAGCCACTGTGCCCGCTTGTAGAGCCGGTGCAGCACGTGCTCCCAGGTGAAGCCGATGCCGCCGCACACCTGGATGGCCCGCTCGCAAGCGAAGACGGCCGCCTCGGCGGCGCTGGACTTGGCGGCCGAGCACGACTCGTCGGCGAGGTCATCACCCTCGGTCACCGCCCAGGCCGCCCAGTAGGTGAGCGACCGCGCCAACTCCGTCGCCGCATAGGCGTCCACGATCTGGTGCGCCACGGCCTGATAGCTGCCGATGGGCTTGCCGAACTGCTCGCGAGTGCTGGCGTACGACACCGCGATGTCGACGGCGCGGCGGGCCACCCCGATTGCCTCGGCGGCCGCCAGCACGAGCGCCCGCCGCTCGATCGTGGCCAGCACGTCCGGCATGCCGGACGCATCCACCAGCGGCGTGGACGGCGCCCGGTCGAACAGCACGTCGGCCAGGCGCCGGGAGCGGTCCAAGGTGGCCAGCGGCCGGATCGTGGCGTCCGCGGCGCGGACCAGCCGCATCCCGCCGGTGGTCGCCACCACGAGGGCGTCCACCACGGCGGCGTCCGGCACCAGCACGGTGTGCCCGGTGACGGTGCCGTCGTCGGCCAGGGTGACCTCGCCGCTCCCCGCGGTGCGCAGGTCCTGACGCCGCCCGGCCTCGGCCCAGGCCAACGTCAGGCGAAGCTCGCCGGCGGCCACCGCGCCCCGCAGGTCGGCGTCGTGCTCGACCGCCGGCAGCGCCAGCCCGAGCGTCGCGAGCAGTGGCGCGGCGAGCAGTCCGTAGCCACCCTCCTCGAACACCACCACGTGGTCGAGGAGCCCCAGCTCGGCGTCCAGCCAGCCGAGGTCGGCGAGCTGCTTCCAGCTTCCGGTGGCCCAGCCGGGCTCGCCGTCGACAATGTCAGCGACCCGCTCCAGCGGGTACTGCTCGGCCAGGAACTCCCGCGCCGAGTGGCGCAGCAGCTCCTGCTCCTCGGAGAAGGCGAAGTCCACGAGCGGCTCCCTTCAGCGCGACCGGGGCAGGCCGAGCACCCGCTCGGCGGTGATGTTCCGCAGGATCTCCGAGGTGCCGGCCTCGATGGTGTTCCCGCGGCTGCGAAGCTGGTGGTACTGCCAGTAGCCGTCGAGTGGGGCGTCCTGGCCCTCCAGCGCGCCGGACAGGCCCTCCAGACTCACCGCCAGCTTGGTCAGCCGTTGATGCGCCTCGCTCCACACCAGCTTGGCGATCGAGCCCTCGGGTCCGGGCATACCGGTGCGCAGCAGCGTGGAGAGCATCCGGTAGTTGGTGAACCGCAGCGCATTCAGCCCGATCCACTCGCGGGCGATCGCGTCCCGGACCACCGGGTCGTCGGCCGGTACCCGGCCGTCCGGCGCCGGCTTGCCCGCCATGTCGATCAGCAGGTTGAGCTGCCGCTGGAGCGAGGCCACCAGCCCGAAGCTGAGCGTGCCGCGCTCGTGCAGCAGCGTGGTCATGGCCACCTTCCAGCCGTCGCCAGGCTGACCCAGGATGGACCTAGCCGGCACCCGCACGTCGGTGAAGAAGATCTCGTTGAACTCCGGGTCGCCGGTGATCTGGCGCAGCGGTCGCACCTCCACGCCCGGCGCGTGCATGTCGACCAGCAGGTAGGACAGCCCCTGGTGTTTGGGCGCGTCGGGGTCGGTGCGCACCACGAGGATGCACCAGTCGGCCACATGCGCGTAGGAGGACCACACCTTCTGACCGTTGACCACCCAGTGGTCGCCGTCGAGCACCGCCCTCGTGCGCGCGCCGGCAAGGTCGGAACCGCTGCCCGGCTCGGAGAAGCCCTGGCACCAGATCTCCTCGGCGGCCAGCAGCGGCCGCAGGTAGCGGGCCTTCTGCTCGTCGGTGCCCCAAGCCATGATCGTCGGACCGGCCATGTTCAGCCCGATGACGCCGATGTGGCCGGGCGCGCCGGCCCGCGCGGTCTCCTCGTAGTAGATCGCCTGGAAGGTCGGCGGTAGGCCTCGGCCGCCGTACTCCTGCGGCCAGGTCAGGCCGACGAAACCGGCCTTGTACAGCGTCCGGCTCCAGCCCAGGTGGAAGTCGACGTCGGGCAGGCCGGCACGGAGCGAGCGGCTGGTCCAGTTCTCGCGCAGCCAGTCGCGCAGCTCGGCGCGGAACGCGGCCTCGTCCGGGGAGTCACGGAAGTCCATGGCCTCAGCATGGCTTACCGCGGCCATACCGTCGATGCTGCCGTGCATGCGAAAGCCCCGCCAGTCCAGGTGACCGGCGGGGCTTCGGGTTGCGCGCTGACTAGCCGAGCTTCTGGACCCCGGTGGCCTGCGGCCCCTTGGTGCCCTGACCTACCTCGAACTGAACCCGCTGGTTCTCGTCAAGGCTGCGGAAGCCGCCGCCCTGGATCTCCGAGTAGTGCACGAAAATGTCCGAGCCGCCGCCATCGGGCGTGATGAAGCCGAAGCCCTTCTCGGAGTTGAACCACTTGACAGTGCCTTGCGGCATTCCCATCTCCTCTAACAGGTACCGGTGCACTTCCCCGGTCGTAGAGGAGAGAGCACGTAGTAACCAATGACCAAACGACCGCGGTAAGTCAATCACGAACGCCACCGGCTCCGCCACCGGATCATACGATGATCCGCCACCCGGGCGTGTCGCACCGTTGCCCGTCGCCCGCCCGTCGCCCGCCCGCCGGCGTCACCGCCGGGCCGGCACGCCGTGCGCCGCTGGCAGCGCCGGCAGGATGTCCTGCACCAGTGCCAGCAATGTGTGGCTGAGCAGTGCGTGCAGCTGATCCCGGGTCAGCGTCCGCCTCGTCAGCCATTCCCTCGCGGCTACCGCGGCGAACCCGCCGTAGGCGCGGATCGCGGCCCTGGTTGCTTCGCCGGCGCCGGCCAGGTCCAGGGCCTCCAGCACTCGCTCGACGCCTGCCTCCTCGGCCTGCTCGATGATCGCTTCGAGGTCCTCGTCGTGGCCGAAGCCCTGCGCCCCGACCGCGCTCAGCCACATCTTGCGGTGCCGCCACACCGCGTCCAGCCACCAGTCGACCGCGGCGGCCACCCGAGCCTGCGGCGGACCGGCCGGCAGGTTCGCCGCCGCCGGGGGTGGCATGAACACCACCTGCCGCACCACCTCCAGGTACAGGCCGCGCTTGGTGCCGAAGTAGTGGTTGATCAGCCCCCGCGCCACCCCGGCCTCCTGGGCGATGTCCGTGGTGGACACCGCTGAATAGTGCCGCTCACCGAACAGCCGGCGGGCACACTCGAGGATCTGCTCGCGGCGCTCGTCGGGCTCGAGGCGGCGCCACCGCGGGGTGACCTCGGGACTCATGGCGCACACTGTGGCACGGAGCGAACCGGCCTTCGACGTCGGCGCCATGCCCGATGATCTTGCAGCCGCAGTGCTCGCACGTCGGCGCATGCGGCTGATCGCGCACTCGAACGAGTCGAACGTGTGCACCTCGCCGCCGCTGGCACGTACCTCGAAGGACATCCAGTAGTCGTTGCCGCACACCTCAGAGGTGGCCATGCCGGCACCTCCTCGACGTTCGGATGTGAGCGGTTCAGGCAGCGTCCCGCGGTGCCGGCACACCGGCAACTCGGGTGCAGCGGCTGATCAGTGGCCGATCAGTGGCCGATCGGTGGCCGTGGTACGGCCGGGCGTGCCGCGCGTGGTAGGCCCACACCCAGTCCTTGTCGAGGCCGTCGGCGAACGCGCCGGCCGGGTTGTCCACCACCCAGACATGCATCATCTCGGGCGATGTGACGCCGACCGCCAACGGCGGGCAGCCGCCGTACGGGGAGACGATGCCGAGGCCCGGTGGTGCGGCCGACAAGCACAGGTTGTGCGCGTGCCAGCGCGTGATCGGGCCGCCCGGCGTCGGCCCTGGCCGGCCGGCGACCTCCATCACGTACACCACGCCGAGCAGCGTGGCCCGGCCGTCGTCGACGGCGTACACCAGCATCTCCGGCCTGGTCGGGTCCAGCGTCCGGCCGTCGGAGGCGTTGGCCTTGTTCTCCAGGTGCACATCGTGGCCGTGCATGCCGAGCCCGGCCCGGTAGCCGTCGGCCAGCGCGGCGCCCAGGTCGGCGTACCGGGCGACGGCCTGTGCGGTGGCGGCGGCCAGGCCGTCGGCGGCCAGCCTCTGGGCATCCGTCGCATGGTGCTCGCCGCCGAGCGGTCGCATGATCATCCCGGCCTGCGCCCGGCCGGCGTGCGCGTGCTGGTGGCCGTGCCCGTCGGCGGTGGTCCCGGCGGTGGTCCCGGCGCGTGCGGCCTGGTGGGCGGCGAAGGAGGCCGCCCACACGACGGCGCCGACGAGGAACGTGGCCGCCACCGTGGTCGCACCGGCGGCGATCCGAGCCAGCCGCCGCGGCCGCGCCGGCCGCGTGCCTGGCGCTCCCGTCGGCACGAGGGCGAGGCCGAGAGCCGTGAGCTCCACGAACGCCGTCGCAATGCCCACCTGGTCGGGCTCCTCGCCGCCGACGACCACCCCCAGGTAGCCGACCATGGTCGCCGCCACCAGGACCACGGTCGCCAGCCGCCAGCTCGCGCCGTGCAGGGCCCGCCGGGCGAGCACCGCGTACCCCGCGCCGGCCACGACGAACGCCGCGGTCAGCACCGGACCGTGGTGCGGGACCAGCGGCAGCCCCAGGTGCACGGCGGCGCTCACCCCCAGCAGCACGCCGGCCCACCGGTCCACCAGCGTCGGCGATCGCCAGCGTCGAGCGGTCCCCAGCCACAGCGCCGCCAGTACCCCGGCGACCAGCGCGGGCCCGTGCTCCGGCGCGATCCCGTTGGCAAACGTCTCAAACGGGTTCATCGGAGGGCCGGAAGTAGCTGACGGTGTGCCGGCACTGCCTTCCGCACACCACACCGGGCGAGCAGCACGATGACGGTTGCGGGCAGGAGCACCTGCGTGAGCAGGGTCAGGGTGATGGCCGGGGCGAAGCCGGGGAGCAGGGCGAGTACGACGCCGAGCCAGCAGCCGAGCAGCCCGAGCCACTCCACCACGATGATGACGATCATCGCCCAGCGGCGGCCGCGGAGGATGCTGGTGGCGAGCCCGAGCAGCATGACGGCCTTGAGCACCGGCACGGCGGCGTACAGCGGTGAGCCCATGAACAGCAGCTCGCCGGTGCCGGCCAGCAGGCCGGCGGCGGCCTGCATGGCCAGCAGCACGAAGACGACCTCGGCGGGGCCACCGCGCTCGTTCACGGGTACGAGCCTGGCCGGGCGCGGTGAGCCGCCGATGAGCGGTTTCTAAGGATTCGATGAAGGCGGCCGACCGGTGCCCGACGCAAGGCCGTGCGCCGGCAGCTCGGCGAGGAAGGTGGCTCCGCCGCGGTCGTTGTTGGTGGCGACGATACGGCCGCCGTGCGCCCGGACGATCCACCGCGCGATGGACAGGCCCAGCCCGGCGCCACCGCGCTGCCGCGCGGAGTCGGCCCGGAAGAACCGGTCGAACACCCGTTCCAGCAGGTGCGGTGGGATACCGGCGCCGTCGTCGGAGACCTGCAGCGCCGCGCCGCCGCCGGCGCCGGCGGTCACCGCGACCCAGACATTGCCGTCGTCGGTGGTGTGCGCCACGGCGTTGTCCACCAGGATCCACAGCAGCCGGCGCAGCGCGTCCTCGTCGCCGAGCACCTGCACCGGGGCGCCGGCCCAATTCAGATTGGCGCAGTGCAGTGCCCGTCCGGGGTGCAGGGTGCGGGCCTGCCGGCACACCTGCTGGGCCAGCTCGCCGAGGTCCACCGGCGCCATCCGCAGCCGCTGGCCGCCGTCCGCTCTGGCCAGGGTGAGCAGGTCGTCCACCAGCCGGCTCATCCGGGCGGCCTCGGCCTCGATGTCGGCCAGCGCGGCGGCCCGGTCCGGCTCGGCGGCGCCGGCGTGGGTGCGCAGGAAGCCGGCGCCGCTGCGCACGGTGGTCAGCGGGGTGCGCAGCTCGTGCGAGGCGTCGGCCGTGAACCGCTGCTGCGCGGCCAGCGCCTCGGCCATCCAGCGGTGCGCCTGCTGCAGCCGCGCCATCATGGCGTTGAAGCTCGCGGTCAGCCGCCCGACGTCGTCGCCACGTGCGATGGGCCCGGGCTGCTGCGGCAGCCGGCGGCTCAGGTCGCCGGAGCGTGCCACCTCGTCGGCCGTCGCGGTGAGTTGCCGCAACGGTCGCAGTGCCCGGCCGGCCACCAGCCAGATGCCAACGGCGGCCGCGACCAACGAGCCGACCGCGGCCAGCAGCAGCACGATCACCACGACGGCGCGGTCGGTCTGCACCCGGCTGCTGGCCTGGGCGGCGACCACCAAGCCGCTGCGGTCGGGCCGCTGCCACGGCCGGGCGTGCACCCGCAGCGACACCGGGCCGCCAAGAGCCGAAGCAGCCACAGTGGCCGCCACCGAGCCATCCGCGCGGGCCCTGGCCAACACATCCGCTGGAATCTGCGGCGGCCGGCCGTTCACCACTCCGGTGCTGCTGAGCACCATGCCGCCGTCGTCCAGCACGAGCAGCACGATCTCGCGGCTCGCGGCCAGGTCAACCGCGGCCAACGGCGGCCGGGGGACCAGATCGGCCTCGGGTGCCCGCTGCACGGCGTCCACCGCCGCGGTGGCCCGCGCGGCGAGCTCCTTGTCCTGGTTCTGCGGCACGCTGCCGGCGATCAGGATGATCCATACGGCGGAGATCCCCGCCAGCACCAGCGCGACGATCCCGATGCCGTACAGCGTGATCCTGGTGCGCAGCGACATGGCGGCTCACGCCCGCAGCGCATAGCCGACGCCGCGCACGGTGTGCAACAGCCGCGGCTCGCCGCTGGCCTCCAGCCTGGCGCGCAGCGCGCCGACCGTGACGTCCACCACGTTGCTCGTCGCCGCGCTGCCGCCGCCCCACACCGCGTCCAGCAGCTGCTGCCGGCCGAGGACCTGCCGCCGGTGCCGCAGCAGGTGCGCCAGCAGGTCGAACTGCAGCGCGGTCAGCTCGACCTCCCGGTCGCCGCGGCGCACCTGCCGGGTGGCCCGGTCCAGCGTCAGGTCGGCCAGCGACAGCGTTTCGCCCGGTCCGTCGTCCGGCGTGCCGCGGCGGCGCAGCAGCGCCCGCACCCTGGCCAGCAGCTCCTCGTACTCGAACGGCTTGACCAGGTAGTCGTCGGCGCCGGCGTCCAGGCCGGCGACCCGGTCGGCAGTGGCGTCCCTTGCGGTCAGCATCAGCACCATGGGCTGCGCCGAGTCGAGCGTCGCGCGCAGCGCCCGGCACACGCCCATGCCGTCCAGTCCGGGCAGCATGACGTCCAGGATCACCAGGTCTGGCCGGTCCCTGGTGGCGATCACCAGCC
>DASXTS010000157.1:0-24120 GCA_036505275.1 Pseudonocardiaceae bacterium | reverse complement strand
CGTGATCATGATCGTGAGCATGGCGTCGACCGTGGCGATCGAGCAGGTGGCGGCCGCGGCGGCGCAGGCCGACGGTCCCGGACTGTGGTTCCAGCTCGGCATCCAGCCGGATCGCGGATTCACCGCCGAGCTGGCGCGCCGCGCCGAGGCAGCCGGCTGCGCCGCCCTCGTGGTCAGCGTGGACTCCGGGGTGTTCGGCCAGCGGGAACGTGACCTGCGCAATGGCTTCCTCGACCTGCCGGACGGGATGCACGCGGAGAACATGCGGGACTCGTCGGGGCGGCTGCGGCGGATCGAGTTCTGCGCCGAGCTCTGCTGGCATGACGTCGACTGGCTGCGCGAGCTGACCGCGCTGCCGATCGTGCTCAAGGGCGTCCTGCACCCGGCGGACGCTGCGCTCGCCGTGCGGCGCGGCGTCGACGCGATCATCGTGTCCAACCACGGCGGGCGGCAGTTGGACACCGTGCCCGCCACGATCGAGCTGCTGCCGGCGGTGGTCGCTGCGGTCGACGGCCGCATCCCGGTGCTGCTCGACGGCGGCGTCCGGCGAGGCACCGACGTGGTGAAGGCGTTGGCGCTCGGGGCGGCTGCGGTCGGCATCGGCCGGCCGGTGCTGTGGGGCCTGGCCGTCGCCGGGCAGGAGGGCGTCCGGCAGGTGCTCGAACTGCTGCGCGACGAGCTCGACCGTGCCCTCGCGCTGTGCGGCTGCGGGCGCGTCGCCGAGGTGACCAGCGACCTCGTTCATCACCGCCGGGGGAGCTGACCGTGCTCACCCTGGGATCCGCCGCGGCCGCCCTCGCGTTGCTGCTCAGCCTGCCGTTCTGGCTCCCGCCCGCCGTCGTTGCGCTGCGCGTGCGGATCTTCGCCCTGGTCAATGGCGACCACGCGATCACCATTCCCGGCCGGCTGGTCGGCGCCGAGCAGTTCAAGCGGGTGTACTCGGACCCGGCCGCCAACGGCCGCAGCCGAGGGGCCGCGCTGTCGGACCTGTTCTGGTACTGGCTCGCGCCGGGCCCCGAGGTCCACCAGGAGCACCTGGAGCTGGGGGAGCGGTACGCCGAGGTGTCGGCCACCACCCGCCGGATCATGCACACCTCGCACGCCACCGCCGCCGCGCTGGCGGCGCGGTGCGCCGCGGCCGTGTTCGACGAGCTGGACGTCCGAGACGCCCGCCTGGTGCGGCTGCGGGACGTGCTGATGCCGGTGTGGGCCTGCTTCTACTACGAGCTCGTGTTCGGACACCGGTGCCCACCGGACGCGCGGACGCTGGCGGTGGACAACGCGGACGACGTGGTGACGGCGCTGAAGTGCTGCGGTCTGCGGCACATGCGCCGGCGCCACCGGCTCACGTCGTTCCTGGTGCAGCAGGTGCGGGCTGGCGCCGTTGCGCACGAGCTGCCGAAGGGCCTCTCCATCCTGGAGCGGGCGCTGTACCTGCAGGGCACGTTCTTCAACACCGCGATCGTGCAGATGTCCGAGGCCACCGCGCATCTGTTGATGGTCATCGCGCAGCACGAGCAGGTGCGGGCGCGGCTGATGGCCGACCCGTCCGACGACCGCTACCTCGACCGGGTGATCGAGGAGACGCTGCGGCTGTACCCGCTGTTCGGCATCGCGCACCGCATCACGTCGGCGGAGATCGTGGTCGGCGACCGGGTCACGATCCCGGCCGGCTCGGTGCTGTGCTTCAACTACCCCCGGTACCACCGCGCTGGCTTCGAGGACGCCACGCGGTTCGACCCGGACCGGTGGCGGCGGTTGCCGGTCAAGGCGGCCAACCACATCCCGTTCGGGGTGCCGGCCAACCGGCCGTGCCCGGCGTGGCACCTCGCGCCGGTCACCATGCGGGCCGTCGTCCGCGAGGTACTCGGCCGCTTCGACCTGCGCACGTCCGCGGCGCACACCCGCTCGCTGCCCAACCGCGGCCCGTGCCTGCTGTGGCCGCTGGCCGCTCCGCCTGCGCGGTGGCAGCTCGTGACCTTGCTTGGGTACATCCTGCTCCGGGACCGGGTCGAGGATGTCTGGCGCAGCGTCGTGCAGCTCGTGCTCGGCACCTACATGGTCATCGACGCCCGCCGGCTGCGGCTGTGCACCCGCTACTTCGAGCCCGGGCCGGTCACCGGTCCAGGCCCTTCGCCATGAACATGCCGACCAGCCGCGGGTCGGAGGCCAGCGCACGCCGCCGGCCGGTCGGCGCGAAGCCCATCCTGCGGTAGAGCGCGATCGCCACGTCGTTGGTCTCGGTCACCGCGAACTCCATGACGTGCGCGCCGCGGCCTCGACCCCAGGCCACGATCGCCTCGATCAGCCGCTCGCCGATGTTGCGGCCGCGCGCCCCCGGGGTCACCCACATGCCGGTGGCGTCCAGCGTGCCGGCGCTGTCGCCGCGCAACGAGCAGCCGGCCATGCCGAGCCATTCGCCGTCCTTGCTGTCGCCGTCCACGGCGACGAACATGATCCGGTCGTGCTCCGGGTCGTCGGCCCATCGCTCCCATTCCTCCGCGGGAACGGCCCGCTCGGTATCAAGCGAATGGAAGAACGCGTGGGGCGCGTCGCGTAGGGCGCGTAACCGCAGCTCACGGAGCTTGGCCCCCTCGCCGGCACGCAACGGACGGATCCGCATGCCGGCCGACACTACCGGCGCCTGTCGCGCCGGACGGTGGCGCATGGGCGAGCCACCATGGTGGCCGGCGCGGGGACGGTCGCCGACACGATCGTCGTCGAGGGCCTGCGCAGCAGGTATGGCGACCTGATCGCGGTCGACTCGTTCTTCGAGAAGCCCACCGCCCGCGAGCAGCTGGAGACCTTCGCCTCGCTGTACGGCCACGGCCGGGCGGCCGCCGCCGAGATGCTGGAGCTGGTCGGTCTCGCGGACAAGGCCGACACCACGGAGAATCGGCTGTGTTCCTCGACGAACCGACCGCTGGGCTCGACCCGCAGGCCCGGCGCAACCTCTGGGACGTGCTGCGGGTCATCCAGGGCGAGGGCCGCACCATCGTCTACACCACCCACTACTTCGACGAGGCCGAGGCGCTGTGCGACGGGGTGGCGATCATGGACCACGGCCGGATCCTGGCCATGGACGCGCCGGCCAAGCTGGTCCATGGCCAGTCCATGCCTGGACGCGCCGACCCGGATCTCGCTCCGCATTGCGGGCTGGGCTTTTCCGTTGCGACACTTGAATGATGGCATGTCGTTGGGGTTTGGCCGTTGTCCTTGTTTAGTTGGAAGATATTTAGACGCCGTACTCATGGTGGGGCGGGGCGCCGCGCGGGATTGTGCGGGGTCGCTTCTCACCCGTCAAGGGCGCCCGCGGCGTCGCCTTCGGCGATTGCCCTATGGGGCAACCCTTGACCAGTGAGCCTCGGCGACCCCTGAGACGGGCGATTCCGCCCGTCACTTAGTTCCCGCGCGGCGCCCCTGGCTGGCTCTTTCTTTTTCTGAGGTGTGCCCTATTGAAATTTGGGGTCCCGGCCCGTAGAATCTAGGACGTGGGGAGGGAAATGTGGCAACACGACGGCACCGAACTGGTGCGCGCCCTCCAGGACATTGAGAGCCGCATGCGGCGGGATTACGCGGCGCAGCTCGAGCTGATCGCTGAGCTGGATACGCGGAATGTGGCCGGCGAACACGGGTACCCGAGCTTGCGCGAATTCCTGCGCGACGTGCTGCGGATCAGCCGTGGGGAGGCGAACCGGCGGATCGGGCACGCGCACGCGGTGACCGACATCGAGCTGATCTCCGGCGGCACGATCGAGGCGCCGCTGCAGGCCACCGCGACCGCGCTGCGCGCCGGCGAACTCGGACCGGAACACGTGCAGACCATCGCCAAGACGCTGACCAACCTGCCCATGGCGGTCACTCCCGAGGACCGCCGGCATGCCGAGGACGTGCTCGTGCGGGCCGCGACCGAAATGGACGCCAGTACGTTGGCCAAGCTCGGTGAGCAGGTGCGGGCCCGCCTCGATCAGGACGGGCCACCGCCGTGCGATGTGGAGCTGGTGAACCCGGTCAATGAGCTGCGCTTCGTCACCAAACCCAACGGGCGCACCGCGTTCCGTGGCGAGCTGGACCCGCAGGCCTGCGCGCTGCTGCACACCGTGCTCAGCCCGTTGGCCAGGCCCCGGCCCAGCACCGACGAGGTCCCGGACCCGCGGAACGCGGCCGAACGGCACGGCGACGCGCTGGTCGAGATCCTGCGACTGTGGTGGGCTGCCCTCGGAGGCGGGGGAGAAGCCGCATGTGCTGGTCACCATGTCGCTGCAAGATTTGCGGGACGGGTTGGGCAGCGCGTTGTTGGACGGCGCCGGCCTGTTGGATGCCGCCTCGGCCCGCCGGATCGCCTGCGACTGCAAGCTGGTGCCCGTGGTGCTGGGCGCACACTCCGAACCGTTGGACATTGGTCGGAGCAGTTACACCGTGTCGACAGCCCAGCGGCGCGCGTTGATTGTCCGTGACGGTGGCTGTGCATTCCCGGGGTGTGCTCGTCCGCACCGTTGGTGTCATGCGCATCACGTGCGCCATTGGGCAGACGATGGGCTTACCGACCTGAATAATCTGGTGTTGTTGTGTGGTTATCATCATCGGCTGATTCATCATTCCGACTGGGACTGCGCTATTGTTGACGGGCATGCCGAGTTCTATCCACCGGCCTACGTTGATCCGTTATGAAAACCCAGACGAAATATGGTGCACCCATGCGCGGCCTAATCACTCTAAAGGGCGGCGGACCCCAGGTCGCGCCGCCGGGCCGCGGCGCCAATCACACCACCGGGAACTCGGCGCGAACACCCAGCAGACGAACAGGTCGGTCGTGATGAAACCACTCCAGGACTTCCAGCGCAGCGGATTCGATAGCGTCGGCGGAGCTGGTCGGGGAGTCCAGGGTCTTGCTGCGGGTGTGGGTGAAGAACGGCGCGAAGCGCACCTTGACGCCGACGCGGGCGGCGGGGCGCTGCTCGGCGTGCACGTCGTCGGCGACTCGGCGGGCCAGGGCGGAGACGGCGGCGCGGACCTCGGACCAGTCGGTGAGGTTCGCCTGGAACGTGGTCTCGCGGCTGCGGGAGCGGGGCACGTACGGGGTGCCGACCACTGGGGAACTGTCCAGGCCGCGGGCCAGCTGCACGTACCAGGGGCCCATGGTGGGGCCGAGCCGGGCGGCCAGGAATGCCGGATCGGTGGCCGCCAGTTCGGCCACCGTCGACACCCCCAGCGCGGCCAGCTTGGCCGCGGTCTTGCGGCCGATGCCCCACAAGGCGTCGGTCGGCCGGGCGGCCATGACGGGGTACCAATTGTCCGCGGTCAGCCGGAACACGCCGGCGGGCTTGGCGAAGCCGGTGGCCAGCTTGGCGCGCAGCTTGTTGTCACCGATGCCGACCGAGCAGGACAGCTGGGTGGCTTCCAGCACGGCCCGCTGGATGGCGCGGGCCAGCTCCTCGGGATCGGTGGTGACCGCGCCGACGAACGCCTCGTCCCAACCCATCACCTCGACGACCACGTCGAAGCTGCGCAGCGTGTCCATCACGACGGCCGAGGCGGCGTCGTAGGCGGCCGGGTCGCTGGGCAGGAACACCGCGTCCGGGCAGCGGCGGGCCGCCGTCCGCATGGGCATGCCGGAGCGCACGCCGTACTCCCGAGCCTCGTAGGACGCGGTGGCCACCACGGAGCGCTGGGTCGGGTCACCGGCGCCGCCGACCACCACGGGGCGGCCGCGCAGCTCCGGGCGGCGCAGCACCTCGACCGCGGCGATGAACTGGTCGAGGTCGACGTGCAGCACCCACCGGTCCCGCACGGCCTATCCGAAGTCGCCGGCCGCGCGGCGGACGTGCGTCAGCAGGCCGGTCAGCGAGCGCTGCTGCTCGACACCCAGGCCGACCATGCCGAAGTCGACGTCGGTGACCGCCTTGGTGGCCAGCTCCAGCTTGGCCCGGCCGGCGTCGGTGATGGCGACCAGCGTGGTGCGGCCGTCGGTCGGGTGCGGGGTGCGCTGCACCAGGTCGTCGGCCTCCAGCCGGTCCACGATGTTGGTCACCGACGTCGGGTGCAGCTGCAGCCGCTCGCCCATCACCCGCATCGGCAGGCTGCCGCGCCGGGAGAACGACAGCAGCATCAGCGCCTCGTACCGGGCGAAGGTCAGTCCGAGCGGGCGCAGCGCCGGCTCCACCGCGGCCAGGATGATCTGGTGCACCCGCATCACGCTGGTCACCGCGGCCATGGTGTCGGGCGGCCCGATCCGATCGGACCACAGCTCGCTGGCCCGCTCGATCGGGTCGAACGGCAGTCGACGCCTCACGGGGCCGACGCTAGCAAAGCCGGTTAGCTCAACTGCACTTCATACAGCGTCACCAACTCGTTCGCGCTCGCTGTCTCCCACCGCACCGAGGCTCGGCGGCCGGTGAGTTCCAGGGTGGCGATGGCGTTGTCGAACATCGGGCGCCGGGTGAGGTGCCACTGCAGGTGCGGCTGGGGCAGCCCGGCCGACCGGGCCAGGAGGCGGCCGACGACGCCGGCCACCCCGAATGAGGCCAGAATGTTGGCGTATCGCATGGACTGCGGCAGCGGGTTGCGGATCGGCGAGCAGACCGCCTGGTAGATGGGGCTGCCCTCCACCCTCATGAGGTACGAGTAGTGCACGTCGCCGGACAGCAGCACGATGCTCGCCGGCGGTGCACCGCGGCGGCCAGAGATCACCTCGGCGAGCAGCGCAGCCATGGCGTCGAACGAGGCGCGGAACGCCGACCAGTGCTCGAGGTCCAGCTCCTGGCGGATCCGCTCACCGAGCCGTGCCAGCGGCCCGCGGCCGTCCGAGATCGCCTCGTTCCACAGCTCCAGCTCGTGCACCCCGCGCGGCAGCAGGTACGGCAGCGACGTGCCGATCAGCAGGTGGTCCACGTCGCCGCGCGCCAGGTCGTCGAACCAGGCCCACTCCTGCTCGTCCAGGATGGCGCGCCGACCGGGGATGAGCACCCGGCCGCACCGGCTGTCCAACACGACAAGCCGGACGCGGCCGATGTCGCGGGCGAAGCTCCAGCGGATGGTCTCCGGCCGGGCGTCGGCGTCGGCCGCGTGCCTGTCGAGGATCTCGCCGGCGTCCCCGGTCGCCGCGCGCAGGTCGGCCAGCACCGGGTCCTTCCCGCGTTCGGTGACGGAGAGGTTGCCGGCGTGCTGGTAGACCCAGTACGCAGCGAGACCGCCGATGATCCGCTTCGGCCACCACGGCTGCGCCGCCATCTGCTCGCGCCACGCCAGCGAGGTGTTCCAGTCGTCCCGGATGTCGTGGTCGTCGAAGATCATCATGCTGGGCACGGTGGACAGCAGCCAGCGGTTGATCCGCTCGCTCCACGCCAGCCGGTACAGCTCGGTGTACTCCTCGAAGTCGGCCAACTCGGCGCCGGGCGGCTCGTCAAGGCCGCGGCGCCGCTCGATCAGCTCCAGCAGCGGGGCGGACGGCTGATCGGCGTATACCTGGTCGCCGAGCATGAGCAGCAGGTCCGGCCACTGCGACTCGGGTAGCGACATGAGCCGCTTGCCGAACATGTGCAGCACGTCGTAGCCGTGCGTGCGGTTGAACTCATCGTTGTGCGGCACGCTGGTGCGGCACGAGCCGAACGCCAGCCGCAGCGGGCGGGAGGACAGCGTGCGGATCCGGCTCGGCGGGTTCATCGGCAGCGGCCAGCACCGCTCGCCGTCGAGGTGCACCTCGTACGGCGTGCTGCTGCCCGGTTCGAGGCCGGTCACGTCGACCAGGGCGTAGTGGTGGCCGTGCACGGTGAATGTCGGCGACTCGGCGCCGAGCACGCTGACCCGGCACGGCCGATCGGTCTCCACCCATATCGTTGCCGACGTCTCGTCCACGTAGCGCAGCAGCGGGCCCAGCACCAGCACGCCCGCCACCCTAGTGGCGCAGCGCACCTGGCTCCGATTAGTCGGTCGTCCTACTATTTGATGCATGAACCACGCCGAAAGCCGCAAGCGCTGGCAGGACGCCTACGACCGGTCGCGGGTGCGCGACGCCGACTTCACCACGATCTCCGGCGTCGAGGTCGACCCCGTGTACGGGCCACGCGACGATGAGGTCGTCCGGGATTTCGAGCGGATCGGCTGGCCGGGCGAGTACCCGTTCACCCGCGGGCTGTACCCGACCGGCTACCGCGGCCGGGCGTGGACGATCAGGCAGTTCGCCGGCTTCGGCAGCGCGGCACAGACCAACGAGCGCTACAAGATGATCCTCGGCCGGGGCGGCGGCGGCCTGTCGGTGGCATTCGACATGCCGACCCTGATGGGCCGCGACTCCGACGACCCGCGCAGCCTCGGCGAGGTCGGCCACTGCGGGGTGGCCGTCGACTCGGCGGCCGACATGGACGTGCTGTTCGCCGACATCCCGCTGCAGGACGTCACGACCTCGATGACGATCTCCGGGCCGGCCGTCCCGGTGTTCTGCATGTACCTGGTGGCAGCTGAAAGACAGGGTGCGGCAGTCGACAGGCTCAACGGCACCCTGCAGACCGACATCTTCAAGGAGTACATCGCCCAGAAGGAATGGTTGTTCGAGCCCGAGCCGCACCTGCGGCTGATCGGCGACCTCATGGAGTACTGCAACGCCAATATCCCCGCGTACAAGCCGCTGTCCGTCTCCGGTTACCACATCCGGGAGGCCGGCGCGACGGCCGCCCAGGAGCTGGCGTTCACGCTGGCCGACGGGTTCGGCTACGTCGAGCTGGGGCTGTCCCGCGGGCTGGACATCGAGACGTTCGCGCCCGGCCTGAGCTTCTTCTTCGACGCGCACATCGACTTCTTCGAGGAGATCGCCAAGTTCCGCGCGGCGCGCCGGATCTGGGCCCGCTGGATGCGCGACGGGTACGGCGCGAAGACCCCGCGGGCGCAGTGGCTGCGGTTCCACACCCAGACCGCCGGGGTGTCGCTGACCGCGCAGCAGCCGTACAACAACGTGGTCCGCACCGCCATCGAGGCGCTCGCCGCGGTGCTCGGCGGCACCAACTCGCTGCACACCAACGCCCTGGACGAGGTGCTCGCGCTGCCGAGCGACTCCGCCGCCGAGACCGCGCTGCGAACCCAGCAGGTGATCATGGACGAGACCGGCGTGGTCAATGTCGCCGACCCGCTCGGGGGATCGTGGTACATCGAGTCGCTGACCGACCGCATGGAGGCCGAGGCCGAGCGGATCTTCGAGCGGATCAGGGACATGGCGCGGGCGGCGGTGCCGAGCGGCCGGCACCCGATCGGCGAGATGACCTCCGGCATCCTGCGCGGCATCGAGGACGGCTGGTTCACCGGCGAGATCGCCGACTCGGCATTCGCCTACCAGCAGGCCCTCGAGAAGGGCGACAAGCGGATGGTCGGGGTCAACTGCCACACCGACTCCATCGCCGGCGAACTGGAGATCATGCGGGTCAGCCACGAGATCGAGCTGGCCCAGCGGAAGGCCCTGGCCAGCCGGCGCGGCGCCAGGGACAAGGCCGCGGTCGACCGCGCGCTGGCCGCCATGGTCGAGGTGGCCCGCGGGGACGGCAATCTCATCCAGCCCATGCTCGCCGCGGCCCGTGCCGAGGCCACCCTCGGCGAGATCTGCGACGCGCTGCGCGCCGAGTGGGGCGTCTACACCGAGCCGGCCCGGTTCTGATGGCTTAGGTGCGACGATGTGACATCGTGCTCGTTCTATTGGGGAGATTCCACATCGTCGGGCTCAGGACGCTCCAGCTCAGACCCGTACCACGTGCAGACCCGCGATGCCTTCGAGCGGCTCGAAGTCGTCGTACTGGGTGACCACCGGCAGCCCGCGCGAGGCCGCGGTCGCCGCGATCCAGATGTCGTTGACGTTTGCCCGGCGGCCGGATTCGGCGAGGTGGACGCGCATCCGCGCCCACATCACCGCCGCCGCCTCGTCGATTGGCAGCGCCTCGACGTCGGCCAACGCGTCGAGCGTGGCCATTCGGATCGCGCGGGTGTCGACGTCGGTCGCCGCGAGCACGCCGGCATGCAACTCGGCCAGGGTGACGACCGAGACCGCCGACTCGTTCGGCAGCGCGGAGGTGTCGAGCCGGCGTCCGGACTCGCTGGCGATGAAGACCGTCGTGTCCAGCACCCCCCGAGCCGGCGCGGTCACCCGATCGGGCCGAGGTCGTCGGTGGTGTCGCCGGCCAGCCGGGCCAGGTCGTCCCGCAGCCCCGGATCGGTTCGGGCCGTCTCCAGCCGCCGCACCAGCTCGTCCCGACCCAACCAGGCGCGACGCCGCCGCTGCAGCGGCACCAGTTCGGCGACCGGCTTGCCGCTGACCGTGATCACCACCTGCTCGCCGGCCTGGACGCGCCGCAGCACGCCCGCGGTGTCGTTACGCAGGTCTCTGGACGCCACCTCTGTCATGCGACGATCGTAGCAAAGTGTAGCAGCGCTAGTTTGATGGGCGTGGACACCATTGCGCGGCGGATGTGGGTGCGGTTCGAGCCGTACCACGACGTCACGTACTTCACGCCGGAGTCGCGCGCCGCGACCGACGCGTTGGGCTGCAGGGGCGGCTGGATGGGGTACTTCGGCATGCGGGCCGCGCCGCTCGGGCGGGTCGATGCCGTGAC
Organism: Pseudonocardiaceae bacterium; assembly: GCA_036505275.1. Taxonomy (GTDB): domain Bacteria; phylum Actinomycetota; class Actinomycetes; order Mycobacteriales; family Pseudonocardiaceae; genus DASXTS01. Next base: position 13,531 of record DASXTS010000157.1, on the reverse strand, counting down.
GGTGACCGGGATCTTCTACAACTTCCACCCGCGGATGGTGCACCGGGCCATCCCGGACGCCTGGGACGTGGCCGAGCCGTCGCGCTACCTGGAAACCCGGCTGGTCGGGGCGGACGGCGCATTGCGGCGGATGCTCGGCGACGCCACGGTCGCCGGCGACGAGGTGGCCGAGGCGGCCGAGCTGGCGCGCGCGGCCGCCGAGCTGGCGCCGACCGAGAACCGGCCGATGGCCGCCGCGAACGCCGCCCTGCCGTGGCCGGAGCCGGCGCACCTGATGCTCTGGCAGGCCACCACGGTGCTGCGCGAGTCCCGCGGCGACGGCCATGTGGCCGCGCTGCGCACGGCCGAGCTCGGGCCGTGCCAGGCTCTGGTGCTCTTCGCCGCCGAGCAGGGCCTTGCGCCGGAGTACATGCAGAAGGCCCGTGGCTGGACGCCGCAGGAGTGGCAGGACGCCGCGGCGACGCTGGTCGTCCGCGGGCTGCTCGAGACCGGCGGCGCGATCACCGACGAGGGCCGCCGGCTTCGCCGGCAGGTCGAACTGCACACCGACGAGGCGGCCGCCAGCCCGTGGACCGAGCTGGGCGAGCGGCGCACGGCCAGGCTGACCGAGCTGCTCGAGCCGCTGGCACGCCTGATCGCCGACGGCAACGACGCCATGCGGCTCAACCCGATGGCGCTGGACGCCCGCCGGCTACTGGCCCAGCCGGCTGCCCCCGCGGCGCCGTGAAAAGATGGATGGCGTGAGCCGACCCGATCCCCGCCAGCAGGCGGCCCTGTCCGCCGCGCTGTCCGGCGCGGTCGACCTGTCCGCCCTCAAGGCCCGCGCCGAGTCCCCGCCGACCAAGACGACCAACGGCGCGCCGCCCAGCCAATGGATCATCGACGTCACCGACGCCACGTTCCAGAGCGAGGTCGTGGAGCGGTCGCTGACCGTACCGGTGATCGTCGACCTGTGGGCGACCTGGTGCGAGCCGTGCAAGCAGCTCTCGCCTGTGCTGCAGCGGCTCGCGCAGGCCGCCGGCGGCGCCTGGGTGCTCGCCAAGATCGACGTGGACGCCAACCCGCGGGTGGCCCAGCTGTTCGGCGTGCAGTCCATCCCGACGGTGGTCGCGGTGGCCGGCGGCCAGCCGGTCGACGTGTTCACCGGCGCGCTGCCCGAGCCGCAGGTTCGGCAGTGGATCACCTCGCTGATCGACGCGCTGCGCGAGCGGATGCCCGGCATCAGGGCGGCCGAGCAGGCCGCCGGCGCGCCGGACCAGCCGGCCGAGGAGCCGGCCGACCCGCGGTTCCTGGCCGCCGAAGACGCCATCGAGCGCGGCGACTACGCCACCGCGGAGGCCGCCTACCAGCAGATCCTGGACGCCGAGCCGGCAAACGAGCAGGCAAGGGACGCGCTGGCCCAGGTCCGCTTCGCGGCCCGCGCGGAGGCCGCCGACCCGGCGGCCATCCAGCGCGCCGACGCCGCCCCGGACGATGTGCCGGCCCAGCTCGACGCCGCCGACGCCGAGGTGGCCATGGACCTCGTCGAGCAGGCCTTCGCCCGTCTGGTGGCAGCCGTGCGGCGCACCAGTGGCGAGGATCGCAACCGGGTCCGGGAGCACCTCATCGAGCTGTTCGGCCTGTTCCCGGCCGACGACCCGCGGGTGGCCGCGGCCCGCCGCGATCTGGCCAGCGCGCTGTTCTGAGTCGGGCCGGCTGATCCCGGCCGGACCGCTGTCATTGGCCGGGCCTATGGTGACATGCGAGCCAATTGGTTGTCGTACTGATGGCGAACAACCAGAGGCGAAACGCCGAAGTGGCCCGCAACCGCTTCGAGAGCCACGTCATCCTGCCTGCCGAGCCGGTCCAAGAACTCGTGAATACCCGCAGCTGGTGCCAATAATTCCGCAGCGAAGGCTCGGGCCACTCGCTCATCGTGGCTCCGCGCCGCCGACAGCAGAAATGATCGCTGGTCCGGCCGCACGAGAGCACGTCCCAAAGCCCGCGCCTGAGCAAAGAACCGACTCTGCCTACCGAGTCTTGGACTGCCCATCACCAATCCGCATCGGCCCTTGTCGACGACACCGATGCCCTGGATTCCAGCTGAGTCGACACTGACTTCCCCCATCGCGAGCCAGGGTGAGACATCGAATGGTCTGGTATTCTGAATGCCAAGCTCTCGCCTGATCCGGCGGGCCATGGTGTAGCCGACCTCCCAGGCACGATCGGCGGAATTCTTCGCCATCTCCAGGTCGGGTGTGACGGCCACGGAGAGGTCGGTAAGGTCCGATTTGGCCTTGACTGATGCGCGGGTCGCCACGCTGGAAGCTCGCCGCATCCATTCTGCGGCCATGTCGAGGGCGTCCGCCTCAGCGTTGTCAAAGAAGTCGGTTACCAGCTCATCGGGGAGACCACTGGCGACCTCGATGATTTCTGTCGCCAATCGATCGCTGACCGAGAACGGGTCAAGTCCTAAACGGGCGGCGGTGGCGCAGAAGGCCTTCTCTTCGTCGTCCAGGTGAGCGAGGGTGGCCCAATCCTCGGCAAGACGGGTCTTGGGCAGGCCCTCCTCGGCCAGGCGCTCCAGAACATGCTCGACGAGTTCGGCGAGGCCAGTCGCCACATCCTGAGAGTTGACGAATGCGCCGCCGGCCGACACGAACCGTACGGGATCAGCTACGCCATTGCGGTCGGCAAACCAGTGAATAGAGGTTACCGCGCCCTCTGGCACCAGCGTCAGGTTTGGCCAGGCCATTCCGTCACCGGCAGCACGCATATTGTGGTGCCGCAGCCAACGTTGAGATTGGACGTTTTGCCACGTCCAGTAGCCGGGATCAATGGCCGACGGACGGATACTGGTAGTGAGCAGCCACCAGTTCGCTGCGATCCATTCGGCCAATGGATAAAGCGATCCGTACACCGACCGGCGGAATGTGGCGTCTCGCGTTTCAACCTGGGTAACACAATTATTTGTTGCCCATAGCTGGTACCTGGCCCACGTCGCCGCGAGCTCGGGCGTGCTCACGTCGGGCGCGTCGAGCCACTCTAGTTCTCGGAAGCGAAAGGAGCCGCTCACGTTAGCCAACCAGGCGCTTCGTAGTCATGGATCGGGTATCCCTTGTATTGGCCAAGGCCGGAATTACTGAGCCTCGCCTCGTAGACGCGACCAGCCACGCGCGCCCAGACATACCGAGGAAACTCACCCACGGCGTCGGCGCTGATGTCACCTCGGGCGACGGCCTTCTTTAGCCAGGTTTCGACCTCGGCCAAGTCGAGACCCCGAGGACAGGCCGACGCATCACTTCGGAGTCGGCCAGGACCTGCGGTCGTCAGATAATCTTTGTGTTCGCTGCTCACGATGTAACTAACCTGCTCGGACAATGCCTCGAGGTCGGTATCCGCGGCCGGCACCAAACGTTGGTCCTTCCGTGGGTGTCGCCGTTTGGGGGCACGCATCAAGTTCACCCAACCGTGGACAGCGGAGGCCAGCATGTCGTCATAGTTGCAGGGTACGGGATTCGGCCAGAAGCTGGCTCTGGCATTGGAGAATGGGTGTGCCGTCAGCTCAGTTCGCAGGCGTCGGCGCCGTCCAGGGTGCCGCCGCGGAACAGGCCCACCCGGTCGAAGGCGCTGCCGGCGGCCGGGTTGCCGTCCGCGTCGCGCACCGGGTAGTCGTAGCGCAACAGCAGGACCACGGCCTCGTCCAGGTCACCCGGGGACAGCCCGAAGCCGGACCGGCGGCCGAGCAGGTCGCCGGTGTATGCGCCGGCCAGGCACAGCCCGGCCCTGGCGGCCTGCTCGCCTTCGGCCGACTTGCCCAGCGCGACCAGTGCGGCCAGCCCGTACCTGGTGGCCAGCAGCGTGCCGGTGGCGTAGTCGCCGATCTGGTGCAGCCGGTTCAGCTCGCGGCTGCCGACGTCCACCCCAACCGACCGGTCGCGCGGGCAGAACGCGACCGGACCCTGGTCGCCGGAGCAGTCCGGGTCGGGCCGAAGCTGCGGATCGGTCCAGCTGCCGCCCCTGGCCCGCACCAGGGTGGCGAAGAAGGAATCGAGGTCACCGCTGATGTCCTCGACCAGCTTCGGCAGCGGGAGGTTCCCGCCGCGGTCGGCGTCCTCCTGGTTGGTGAACTCGCGCAGCGTGAACTGGCGGGTCTCGGCGGTGAACTGCGAGCACAGCTTCGGCCCCCGCTGGAAGCCGTCCTGGAACGAGGAGACCCGGTCGAAGGCGTTGCCGTGCGCGCCGCGATCGCCGGCCGAGGTGCCGACCGGATCCCGGAAGTTGACCAGCGAGCCGAGCGCGGCGTCGAGCTGGCCGGTGTTCACCCGAAGGTGCGCGGCCTTGCCGTCGGCGACCCAACGCAGGAACGAGCCGGCATAGCAGTCGGCCATCGCCTCGACCACGATCGTCGGGTAGAGCTGCGGGGCGCGGCGCTGGGCGTTGCTGTCGATGCCGAGCCGGTTGTGCACGGCATGCCCGATCTCGTGGGCCAGCACCACCACCACGCCGGCTTCGCCGAACTTCTCCACCAGCACCGGGAACAGCGCCGCCCGGTCGTAGGCAATCGAGTCGGCGGCCGGGCAGTAGAACGCGTTGCCCTCCACGTCGGAGGCGTCCTCGGTGCACGGCGCTGGCTTGGCCGTGGGGTCGGCGGTGTCCACCGAGTAGAAGCCGCGCACGTCATGCCAGGGCTTGCCGAACGCCGACTCGAACGTCTGCCGCCAGTAGTCCTGCACGTCGATGACGGTCGCCGCGGCGATCTGGTCGATCCGGCCGCCGTCGGTGCCGCGCACGATGCTGACGTCCGCCTCGCCGACCGCGACGCTGGGCGCGGCCTGCGGCTTGCCGGTGACGAGCGGGCCGCAGCCGGCAAGCCCGAGCCCGACCCCCCCGATCAGCAGCGCCGTAGCGGTCCGCCGAAGCACCCCGTCCACAGCGGTCATTGTCCCCTAGCCGGGCGGGGTGTCCTCGGGGGCGAGCCACAGCACCCCGGCCGGCGGCAACCGCAGCACGGCGGAGGCCGGCTGGCCGTGCCATTCGCGCAGCTCGGCGTGCACGGCACCGAGGTTGCCTACGCCGGACCCGCCGTACTGCTCGGCGTCGGTGTTGAGCACCTCCCGCCATTGCCCCGGCCGCGGCAGGCCGACCCGGTAGCCCTCGTGCGGGACGCCGGCGAAGTTCGCCACGCAGGCCACCACGGAGCCGTCGTCGCCGTAGCGCAGGAAGGACAGCACGTTGTCGGCCGCGTCATTGGCGTCGATCCACTGGAAGCCGAGCGGGGTCGTGTCCTGGCTGTACAGCGCCCGGTTCGCGCGGTAGGCCCGGTTGAGGTCGCCGACCAGGTCGAACACCCCGCGGTGCAGTGGGTGATCGAGCAGCCACCAGTCGATCACGCCGGCCTCGGACCACTCGCTGGGCTGGCCGAGCTCGGCGCCCATGAACACCAGCTGCTTGCCGGGATGCGCCCAGGTGTAGGCAAGCAGCGCCCGCAACCCGGCCGCCTTGTTCCAGTCGTCGCCGGGCATCCGGCCCCATAGCGATCCCTTGCCGTGCACCACCTCGTCGTGTGAGAGCGGCAGGACGAAGTTCTCGCTCCAGGCGTACATCATCGAGAACGTCATGTCGTGGTGGTGGTAGCTGCGGTGCACCGGGTCGTGGCCGACGTAACCGAGCGTGTCGTGCATCCAGCCCATGTTCCACTTGAAGCCGAAGCCGAGCCCACCGAGGTGGGTTGCCCGGGTGACGCCGGGCCACGACGTGGACTCCTCGGCGACCGTGACCACCCCCGGATGGTGCTTGTACACCGTGGCGTTGAGCTCCTGCAGGAAGTGCACGGCGTCCAGGTTCTCGCGGCCGCCGAAGGCGTTGGGCTCCCACTGGCCCGGCTGGCGGGAGTAGTCGAGGTAGAGCATGGACGCGACGGCGTCCACCCGCAGCCCGTCGACGTGGAACTCCTCCAGCCAGTACAGCGCATTGGCGACCAGGAAGTTGCGCACCTCGCGCCGGCCGAAGTCGAACACCAGGGTGCCCCAGTCCGGGTGCGCGCCGCGGCGGGGGTCGGCGTGCTCGTACAGCGGCGTGCCGTCGAAGTCGGCCAGCGCCCAGGAGTCCCGCGGGAAGTGCGCCGGCACCCAGTCCATGATCACGCCAATGCCGGCATTGTGCAGGGTGTCGATCATGTAGCGCAGGTCGTCCGGGCTGCCGTATCGGGCGGTCGGCGCGTAGTAGGAGGTCACCTGGTAGCCCCAGGAGCCGCCGTACGGGTGCTCGGCCACCGGCAGCAGCTCCACGTGGGTGAAGCCGGTCGCCTGCAGGTGCTCGACCAGCCGGTCCGCGAGCTCGCGGTAGCCGAGCCGCTCGCCGTGCTCGCCGGCCTGCCACGAGCCCAGGTGCACCTCGTAGATCGACATGGGTTCGGGGTGCCAGTTGGTCTCGTCCCGCCTGCGCAGCCAGCCGGCGTCCCGCCACTGGTACCTCGACTCGGTGACCACCGACGCGGTGGCCGGCGGCTCCTCGGTGGCGAACGCCATCGGATCGGCCTTCTCCCGCCACACCCCGTCGCGGCCGAGAATCCGGAACTTGTACCGGGTACCCGGCCCGATGCCGGGCAGGAACACCTCCCAGACGCCGGACGAGCCGAGCGAGCGCATCGGGCTGGCCTCGCCGGTCCAGCCGTCGAAGTCGCCGCATACCCGCACGCCGCTGGCATTCGGCGCCCACACCGCGAACGTGGTGCCCGTGACCGGACCGTGTGAGCTGCCGTGGGACCTGGGGTGCGCGCCGAGCGCCTCCCAGAGCCGCTCGTGCCGGCCCTCGGCGATCAGGTGCAGGTCCATCTCGCCCAGCGACGGCAGCCAGCGGTACGCCTCGTCCACGGTGTGCACATCGCCGGTGCCGTAGCGGACCTCGAGCCGGTAGTCGTCGAGCTTTTCGGGCACCGCGACGGCGAACACCCCGCTGTCGTGGATGCGGCTCATCTCGTACCGCGCCGGGCCGTCCTCAGCACCGGTGCCCGCCAGCACGGTCACCGCTTCGGCGTGCGGCCGCAGCGTGCGGACCACGGTCCGGTCGCCATCCGGGTGTGCGCCGAGGACCCCGTGCGGATCGTGGTCGGCGCCGGCGATCAGCCGGTCCAGCCGGTCACCCGGCGGGCGCAACGCCGGACCCGACCCGAGGTTGCCGGTCACGCCGGACACGCTAACGGCATCCGGGTGCGCTTGCATGCCTGCGCCATCGGCCGTCAGCCCGCGGCCAGCAGCCGGTCGATGGAGGCGAGCGGGATGGCCTGCCAGTCCGGGCGGTGGGCCGCCTCGTAGCCCACCTCGTACACCGCCTTGTCCAACTCCAGCGCGCGCAGCAGCACCGGCTGCGCCCGTGGGTCCTGCGCCACCTCGGCGTAGCCGTCGCAGAACGCGTCGCCGTTGCGCTGGGTCCACTCAACGGCCCGGAAGCTGAGCTGGCGGTCGGTGTGGCCCAGCAGCAGCTGGTGTGCGGCGTAGTCGAAGGAGCGCAGCATGCCGGCCACGTCGCGCAGTGGCGACCCGAGCTCCCGGCGGCGGGCCAGCGGCACCGCGGGCTCGCCCTCGAAGTCGATCACCACCCAGTGCCGCGGTGTCCGCAGGGCCTGCCCGAGGTGCAGGTCACCGTGGATGCGCTGCAGCCGCAGCCCGGTCTCCAGCGCGCCGGCCGCGTCGAACGCGGCGCGCAACCCGTCCTCGTGCTCGGCCAGCGCCGGTACGGCGCGCAGCATGTCGTCCAGCCGCTCGTGCATGCCGCGCGCCGCGGCGACCAGCAGCTCCGGGGTGCTGTCCTGGTGGCCCAGCGCGCGGTCGAGGTCGGCGTGCACGGTGGCCACCGCGTGCCCGAGCCGGTGCGCCTCGCCGGCGAAGTCACCGCCGACCTCGTGGGCGTGCAGGTCGGCCTCCGCCATCAGGTCGCGCACGCTCGCGGTGGCCATAGCCCAGCCGTCGGCCGAGTTCGGCAGAAACTCATTGAGCGTGGCGAGCGTCGCCGGCTCACCGTCCAGCTCGCCGCTGATCCAGCCGAGCGGCGCCGCGATGTGCTGGCAGCCGACCTCGTGTAGCGCGCGGTGCAGCTCGAGGTCCGGGCTCAGCCCCGGCTGCAGCCGCCGGAACAGCTTGAGGATGTAGCGCTGTCCGTACACCAGCGAGGTGTTGGACTGCTCGGCGCCGACCGGGCGGCCCCGCAGGCTCCGGTCCAGCTCGGCGTCCGGGCCCGCGGCGAACACCAGCCGGCCGATCTTGGCGTCGGCCGCGATCAGCTCGAGCAGCCGCGTGGTCAGCTCGTGGTCGTACACCGCGTCGTACACGACTCGGCCGTCCGTGGTGCCGATGGACCCGTGCGCGAGGTGGTCCGGCAGGTCGGAGCGCTGGCCGAGCAGCAGCTGGTAGCGGTCGGCACCGCCGTCGTCGTGGGCCACCTCGATGATCGTGTGCACCAGCCGTGGGTCGCCGGCGAGCAGCTCGGTGTACTCCAGCACCGTGACGTCGCGCACCCGACGGTTCTTGCCAGCGAACCACCGCTGCGTCGGCATCCAGTCGGCGAGCTCCGTGGTCATCTGGTCCACCGTCACCTGGCGTCTCCGTCCTCCGACCAACGAGTGATCTCGAACCAGTAGAACCCATGGCCGGGCAGGGTCAGAAGGTAGGGGAGATCCCCGATGGGTGGAAACCGGACCCCACCGGTCAGCTCGATGGGGGTCGCTCCGTTGTGCTCGGAGAGGTCGAGCTCGACCGGTTGCGGGAACCTGGAGAGGTTGTTCACGCACAGCAGCAGGTCGACCGTGCCGTCCGACCTGACCAGTCGTCGCAGGTAGGCCAGCACCGACGGGTTGGACGAGCCGAGCTCGGTGAACGCGCCGAGGCCGAAGGCCGGGTGCCGGCGCCTGATGTCGATCATCCGCCGGGTCCAGTTCAGCAGCGACGAGCTGTTGTGCGACTGGGCCTCCACATTGATCGACTGGAAGCCGTACACCGCGTCGGCGATCACCGGCAGGTAGATCCGGTTCGGATCGCAGCGGGAGAAGCCGGCGTTGCGGTCCGGGGTCCACTGCATCGGCGTGCGCACGCCGTCCCGGTCGCCGAGCCAGATGTTGTCCCCCATGCCGATCTCGTCGCCGTAGTAGAGCACCGGCGAGCCGGGCAGGCTGAGCAGCAGCGCGGTGAAGAGCTCCTGCTGGTTGCGGTCGCCTTCGAGCAGCGGTGCGAGCCGCCGGCGGATGCCGATGTTGGCCTTCATCCGCGGATCCCCGGCGTACTCGGTGTACATGTAGTCGCGTTCCTCGTCGGTGACCATCTCCAGGGTCAGCTCGTCGTGGTTACGCAGGAAGATGCCCCACTGGGCGGCGGACGGGATGGCCGGCGTCTGGGCCACGATCTCGGAGATCGGGAAGCGGTTCTCCCGGCGCACCGCCATGAAGATCCGCGGCATCAGCGGGAAGTGGAACGCCATGTGGCACTCGTCGCCACCGACGTCCGGGTTGCCGAAGTACTCCACCACGTCGGCCGGCCACTGGTTGGCCTCGGCCAGCAGCACCCGGCCCGGGTACTCGTCGTCGACCACCTTGCGGCAGCGCTTGAGGAACTCGTGGGTGCGCGGCAGGTTCTCGCAGTTGGTGCCCTCGGCCTCGAACAGGTACGGCACCGCGTCCAGCCGGAACCCGTCGATGCCCAGGTCGAGCCAGAACCGCAGTACGTCCAGCATCGCCTCCTGGACCTCCGGGTTCTCGTAGTTGAGGTCCGGCTGATGGGAGAAGAACCGGTGCCAGAAGAACTGGCCGCGCACCGGGTCGTAGGTCCAGTTGGACGTCTCGGTGTCCACGAAGATGATCCGGGCGTCCGGGTAGCGGGTGTCGTCGTCGCTCCACACGTAGAAGTCGCGGTACGGGCCGCTCGGGTCGTTGCGCGACTCCTGGAACCACGGGTGCGCGTCGCTGGTGTGGTTGAGCACCAGATCGGTGATCACCCTGATGCCCCGGCGGTGCGCCTGGTCGAGCAGGTACACGAAGTCGTCCACCGTGCCGAACTCCGGCAGCACCGCCCGGAAGTCGCTGATGTCGTATCCGCCGTCGCGCAGCGGGGAGTCGTAGAACGGCGGCAGCCACAGGCAGTCGACGCCCAGCCAGGCCAGGTAGTCCAGCTTGCCGGCCAGCCCCCGCAGGTCCCCGGTGCCGTCGCCGTCCGAGTCGGCGAACGCCCGCACCAGCACCTCGTAGAAGACCGCCCGCTTGTACCACTCCGGCTGTGCCGGCGCGGCCCTGGCGTGCTCGAAGTCTGCCGCCTGGGGCTCGACCAGGTGCCCATTCCGCAGCTGGGCGTCCCCGGTGTGCGGCACCCTGGGAGATCCGTGCTGGCCGTCCTGTCGCTGGTCGATCGGTGTCACCTGCATCACTGTTCCGCAGCCTCCGCATTCCCGCACGCGCGGGGTACCTGATCATGTGCGGGGCCGGCCCCTGGCGGGCTACGACGCGCCGTCCGGGTCACCGGGAAGAGACCCTCGCGACCACTAGACTAGGCCGTTGCGCTCCAGCTGAGCACGGTGGCGCTGCGTGGCGCGGTGGCCGAGACCTGCACCTTCACCCGAAGCCGTGGCGTGCCCGAGCCGGTGCAGGTGGCGGCACCCCGGCAGAGGTACACGGCCAGGTACATGATGTTCGGCTCGGGTATCGGGCTGGCCGCGACGTCCGGCACATCGATCAGCGGAAGACCGACGTTCGCGCTCCCGGTCGTGCCGATCAGCAGGGCCCGGGTGACCAGGCCCCACCGGAACACCTGGTTGGTGCTGTTGTTCATGTTGATCGTGATCAGCGCCATCGGGGTGTAGGTGGTGCCCTGGATGGTCAGCGTGGTGTTCGGCGACTGCCCGGTGTAGATCAGCGCACACCTCGAGGTGGCCGGTGAGACGGTGGTGACGCAACCGCTCGGCGCGCTGACCGGGAAGGCGCCGCCGAGCGCCACCTTCAGCCCGTAGATCGCGATCGGGGGCCCGGAGGCGCTCTTGGACGCGCAGATGGTGATCTGCCCGCCTGGCGACCCCTGGTGGGTCAGCACCAGGCGGCTGTCGCCGCCGAAGACGAACCGCACCCCGCTGGTCGTGGTCGCCAGCGCGTCGGCCGGGGACACGCAGGCGGTCGGCATCTGCGCCACGGTGGGCGTTGTCGTGAGGGGGATGGTCGGCGTGCCCCCGATGACGTAGGTGCGGTCGACGGTCCAGACGTGGCTGCCGGCGTCTTTGAAGTCGAAGTAGTACGTGCCTGGCGTGAAATGCACGATTGCGGTGCTGCATCCGGTGAGCGCGGTCAGGGCGGCCGCGCTGGTGTACCGGCCCGGGGTGAGCGCCTGGTATGTGGCGCCGCCGGTGCAGGCGCCGATCGTGCCGTCCGCGGGGGCGACCGGCGGCGGGTCGTAGGAAGCGCCGTGCGGGGTGAGCGTGCCGGGATCCTCGCCGCGCGCGTCGGCCGCTGAGTAGTTGCAGGTCGTGTAGGCCGCCGGGGTGATCAGCTGCTGGTTGATGCAGGAGCCGCGGGCGAGGTTGTACGGCACGCCGCGGCTGTAGGTGTTGTCGATGCCACCCGCGGTGACGTTGATGGACGAGTTGGAGAAGACGCCGCCGCGGACCTTGATCGGGCCGGCGTTGGAGGTGACCGTGATGCCGTCCTCGCCGCCCGCCCCGGTGCCCAGGGTGAGGACGGCACTGCCGGGGCTGGCGTTCGCCGACGTTGCACCGCCGCTGGAGCCGTTCGCCGGGCCGGGCGTGCAGGAGACATACGCCGTGCTCGGCGCCGCCCCGTTGGCACCGGGATAGAAGTCCGGCAGCAGCATCGAGCTCGCGCCGGTGACGCAGTGGCCGGCGGCGCCGTTGAACTCGTCGCGGCGCAGGGCGTTGATCGCGATCTGGGCGGCACCGTCGGCGGCGTAGGTCGCGGCGCGCTGCTCGCGCGCCTGGACCGCGGTGCGGCTGCTGGTGAACGCGAACGAGACCAGCGCGGTGACCACCACGCTGACCACCGTGATGATGATGAGCATGAGCACCAGGCTGGCGCCGCGGTCGTCGCGCCGCAGCGCCCCGATCACGTCTGCCTCCGCTGGCCGGTGAGGGTGATCGAGTACGCAGTTTCGCGGTTGCGCTGGTCCTTGATCGTGAGCGTCAGGCTCACCGTCGCCGGTACCGCGCCGGCCGTGCAGGTGGTCGAGCAGGTCACGGTGGGCGCGGTGGCCGCATCGAGATCGCGCGCCACGGTCACGTCGGACACCGGGGTGGCCGACCCGGCGCAGGCCAGGCGGCGCAGCTTGGTACCGCCGCCGGCCAGCACGTAGGCGACGCGCAGCTGAGTCGCGGAACCGGGGCCGCCCGGGTAGTCGTCCCAGGCGAACCGCACGACGGGCGTGGTGCCGGCGGCCGCACAGGGGTATGGCCAGGCGGCCGAGTTCGAGGTGTCCACGGACTGCCGCAGGGCATACGGGCTCGCGCTCTGCCGGACGCCGACGCTCGCCACGTCACGGGCGAAGTAGCCGGCCGTGAGTTGCGCGTCGTTGGACTCGGTCATCCGGGCCGCGGTGGCGTCCGACGTCCGCAGGTAGATCACGAGCACACCGCCGATCGGCGCGGTGATCACCGTGATGATGGCGACGGCGACGATCAGTTCGATCAGGGTGAAGCCGTGCTCATCGGTATTCAGCCGCATGACCCCCCCGGCGCGCACGGTTTGCGTACGAGGATCACCAGCCGCTCGGTCGCGCGGTTGTCCACACTGGACACCTCGAGGGTGAGCCGCTGCACCCCGCGGTCACCGGTCGCGACACAGGTCGCCGGAAACGTCGAGCCGTTCCAGAAGGCGACGGCGGCGATTCGTGGTGCGGAGTAGCCCGCGGGAGCGGCGAAGCCGGCGGCATATCCGGGGGTGCAGCTGGCCTGGTACCCGTTGGCGATGACGTCGGTCTCGATCGCCTCGCCGTAGTTGCGCACGGTCGCGCCGGCGGTGGTCTGCTGGCGGTGGGTGCCGGACACGACGATCGCGGTGCCGAGGCCGCTGACGATCGCCACCCCGGCGATGCCGAGGATGGCCACCGCGACGATCAGCTCGATCAATGTCTCGCCCCGGTCGGGCCCGCCGCAGGTCCTCCTGAAGGTCATGGCGTGATGTTCTGGTTGAAGATCCCGTACATGGCCGACACCATGGCGACGGCGACGAAGCCCACGATGCCGCCCATCACCACGATGACCGCCGGCTCGAACAGCGCGATCACCTTCTTCAGCCGGTAGTCCAGCTCGCCCTCGTAGTAGCCCGCGGTCACGTCGAGCTGGGTGTCCAGCGTGCCGGTCTGCTCGCCGACCCTCATCATCTGGATGGCGGTCGCCGGGAACACCCCGGAGACCGCCAGCGGCTGGGCCAGCCCCTCACCCTGGAGCATGGCCTCCCGCACCCGGCCGAGTGACCGGCGGAACACCAGGTTGTGCAGCGAGTTGGTGGACACCCGCAGCGCCTCCGGCAGCGCGACACCCGCGCTGACCATCGAGGAGAGCACCCGGCAGA
>DASXTS010000156.1:0-2114 GCA_036505275.1 Pseudonocardiaceae bacterium | reverse complement strand
AGCGCCAGCACGGTGACAGCGCGACCGGCGGCGGTCTGCACCCCGTCCACTGTGGACAGCACCGACGTGATCGCGGTGTCCGCCCTGGCGACTCCGACCGACCCGGTGCCGTCGGCGGCCGCGGTCCGGCCGGCGAGCACGGTGCCGGCCCCGGAGCGGTCGAGCTGGGCGGCGAACCGGGCGATCATCGCGGCCCGGTCGCCGGCCGCGTCACCGTTGATCGCGCCGCCGGTGAGTACCACGGCGAGCTGCGCCGGCCGCAGGTTCTCCCCGACCCGCACGAACCCGCCATCGGCCAGCCCGGCGAACGCCGCCGCGCTCTCCTCGGCCGAGGCCTGCGGCTTGACCGTGCTGCGGTCCAGCAGCAGCAGCGGGCCGAGCAGACCACCGGCCAGCGTGCCGGCATCCGACGCGGTCGGCAGCTGGACCCCGGCCGGCAGCCTGGTCACCAGCTCGCGCAGCTGGTCGGCCCGGCTGCCGTCGGTGAACGCGTCGGTGAGCTGCAGCTCGCCGGTCACCGCGCCACCGGCAGCCTTGACCAGGGACACGAGGGCGTCCCGGTCGGCCGGGTCTGCGTCCGCGGTGCTGACGATCGCAACCGTGCGTTTGTCGAGCTGTCCACGCACCGCCATGGGACCGACCGCGGCGGCGAACGCGTCGGCGTCGGCCAGCCGGTCGCGCTGGGCGGTCCGCTCCGCCTGCAGCTCGTTGACCTGCCTGGCCAGCGAGTCGTTGTCCCGGTTCAGGCCGGACAGCAGCCGATCGCTGATCGCGGTCGAGCCGAGTACCACGCCCAGCGCGATGGCCAGGAACACCGCCGAGATGGACACGATGTGGTACCGCAGGGAGATCACGTGAACAGCCCCCTGACCCACGCCAGGATGCCGTGCCAGGCCTCAACGGCGAGGTCGAGGTAGTTGCCGCCGACGCCGGATACCAGCAGCGCGGACAACACCGCGACCAGGGCGGCGCCCACCAGCAGGGCGACCGCACCCGCCGAGATCCGGTTGCGGTACAACGCGGCGACGGCGTGCGAGTCGACCAGCGTTCCACCGAGCTTGAGCCTGGTGAGGAACGTGGACGGGTTCGACCCGGATCGGCCGCGGTCGAGGAACTCGTGCAGCCCCGCGCGCACCCCCACCGTGATGATCAGCTCGGCGCCGTGCTCGTGGGCCAGCAGCAGCGCCAGGTCGTCCGGGTTGGCCGACGCCGCGAACGCCACCGCGCCGACGCCCATGTCGCGGATCCGGTCGAGGCCAGGCGCGTGCCCGTCGGCGTCCGCCGGCACCACGACGAGCGCGCCGCACTTGAGTGTCGCGTCATCCATGCCGCGTGGGTCGCCGACGATCACCTGCGGCCGGTGGCCGGCTCGGCGCAACGCCTGCGCGCCGTCCTGCACGCCGACCAGCACCGGCCGGTAGTCACGGATGTACGGCTTGAGCGCGGCAAGCTCCTTCGCGTGGTCCGGACCAGCGGCCACGACCACCACGTGCCGGCCCTCCATATCGACCGAGACCCGCGGCACACCGACCCCGTCGAGGATCATCGTCCGCTCGGTGCGCAGGAACTCGATGGTGTTCGCGGAGAACGCCTCCAGCTGCGCGGACATCCCGGACCGCGCCTGGATCATCTGGTCGGCGACAGACTCGGCGGTCTGCTCGACACCGCGGGCAATCTCCTTGTCACCGCAGTACACGCCGCCCTCGTGCAGCCGTACCCTGGCGCCGTCCTTCACGGTGCGCAGCACCTCGGCGCCCACGCCGTCGACCAGGGTGATCCCCGCCGCGACCAGGATCTCCGGCCCGAGGTTGGGGAACCGGCCGGAGATGGACGGCGCGGCGTTCACCACCGCGGCTACCTGCCTGGCCACCAGCGACTCCGCGGTCTGCCTGTCCAGGTCGATGGCGTTCAACACAGCGATGTCGTCGGCGTGCAGGCGGCGCAGCAGGCCGTCGGCGGAGCGGTCCACCCTGGCGACGCCAACGACGCCGGGCAGCTGCGGCGACGGCTGCCGGGCGAGCAGGCCGGATAACCTCATGTGGCCGATCGTGACAAATACCCCGCCGCCCTCCTCGGAGGCGCGCCGGTCCAACCTCGGGCGTGTTCGCCGGTTC
>DASXTS010000155.1:0-16560 GCA_036505275.1 Pseudonocardiaceae bacterium | reverse complement strand
CGGGGGCGCCGCGCAGTACGGCGGCACCGAGCGCCGCGGTTGCGCCGAGCGCGGCAAGGCCGCGGGTGACAACGCCAGCACCGCGGGTGGTGGCGGCCGCCAGATTGCGCCCATTGCCGCCCCCGCCCCCTCCATGATGGCCAGAAGTGTCGACTGGCGTTGCGGCCCTGGGATGGGAGGCGCTGCGATGGGAATCGACCGTTCCGGTGATCGTGGTGCGGGTCGGGGCGGCGGGGCGGCTGGACGGAGCTATCACGCGTACTCCGACAGCAGGCCGGCGGCCAGCCGAACCAGGCGGCGCTCGTCGGCGTAGGCCAGCCGGCGGTCCAGCTCGGTGAGCGGCACCCAGGCTACCTCGGTGACCTCGACGTCCTCGTCGCACAGCTCGCCGCCGATCGCCTCCATCAGGAAGTGGTGCACGGTTTTGTGCACTCGACGGTCCTCCGCCACGAACCAGTAGTCGATGGTGCCGAGTGGGGCGAGCACGCGGCCTTTGATGCCGGTCTCCTCGGAAACCTCGCGGATGGCCGCCTGCTCGGGCGTCTCGCCGTGCTCGATGTGGCCCTTGGGCAGGGACCATAACAGCCGCCCGCGGCGGTCCAGCCGGCCGATCAGGGCGGCGTTGGAGCGCATGGCGTCGACCACGAGGCCGCCGGCCGAGGTCTCGTCCACGGTCCGAAGCCGGCGTCCACCACTGCGACCCCTCGTCGAGCTCGCCGCCGCAGCCCTCGCGCGGCCGGACCGGCTCCGGCGCCGGTCCCCGCCGCCGGTTGTGTCCTGGCCGCCCTGTTCCCCCAGTTCTCCCGGTTCGCCGCCGGCCAGCGGCTTGCCAGGCGGCGAGGTGGCCGTCGAGGTGGTCGTCGAGACGGTCGTCGAGACAGCTGCCGATGCCGTGGTCGATGCCGTGGTCGATGCGGTGGTCGATGCGGTGGTCGATGCCTCCGCTGGCCCGCCGCTGGGCGTCGCGGGGACCGCTTTCCCCCGTCCCCGGCCCCGGCCGCGCCTTGCCGAGCCACTTCCGCGGCTTGCCGAGCCACCTCCGTGGCCTGCCGGGCCGCCTCCGTGGCCACTTCCGCGGTTACCTCCGTGGCCACCGCTGTGGCCACCGCCGCGGGCGCCTTCGCCCCGGCCGCCTGCCCCGCCCCCTGTCTCGCCACCAGCACCGCCCGCGGGGCTGCCGGCCGGGGTGCTTACCGCGGCGCCGCCATCGCTGGTCCCGCCCTGGGTGCCACCGCCCGTCTTCCGAGCACCGCCACCCGCCCCGCCGCGGACCCCACGGCGCCTTCTGCGGCGGCCAAGGCCGCCGGTCGCACCACGGCCGGTGCCACCAGAGCCTTCGCCACCAGAACCCTCGCCTCCCGAGCCCTCGCCACGAGAGGCCTCGCCAACCGAGCCATCGCCAACCGAGCCATCGCCAACCGAGCCACGCTGGCCACCGGAGCCACCCGAGCTGCCGGCGCCACCTGCGCCGCCGGCGCCACCTGCGCCGCCGACGCCACCTGCGCCAACCGCGCCGCCCCTGCGGCCGCTATCCGTGCCGCCGGTCCGGCCGCCTTCGGGATCACCGCCGGCGCGGCCGCCCTGACCACCTGGTCCGCCGTTGGTCGCGCCGTCACCCGAGCCGATGCCGCCGCCGCCGCGGGACGATCTACGGCGTCGCCGACGGCGCCGCCCCGGCTGTGGACTGCCGGAACGACCGGGCGGCGATGACATGAAGGCGATGGTAGTGGCGGCTCCTTCCCGGCAACGGCAGCTTGGCCCGAGCCCAGTCCGCCGGGCTAGTCGCCGTCCTCGGTCGCCCGCGGCTTGGTCTCCGAGGTGCCTCCCACCAGAACGGCCGGCAGAACGACAGGCTGCACGTCAGGGCGGGGTGACGTCGGCCGGCGTCTTGTCCGGGCGCAGCCCGCGCCAGGATGGCAGCCGCATCCGGCCGTCCGGGGTCCACTCGCGGAAGATCACCTCGCCGACCAGCACCGGATCCACCCACGTCGCGCCGCGCGCTCGGTCGGGCGGCACCGGGGTGACGAACGGCGACGCCGGGCGCGCCAGCCCCTGCAACCGGGCGGTGATCGCGCGCAGTGCCTCGTCGCTGAAGCCGGTGCCGACCTGGCCCACGTAGCGCAGCCCGCCGCCATCCGGCGACGGCACACCCAGCATGAGCGAGCCGACCAGACCCTCGCGCCGGCCGCCGCCCGGCCGCCAGCCGCCGATCACCACCTCGACGACCTTGTCCGTGGTGATCTTGATCCAGTCCGGGCTGCGGCGGCCAGTGTGGTAGCGCGAGGTGAGCCGTTTGGCGACCAGGCCCTCCAACCGCTGCTCGGTGGCCGCCTCGAGGATCACGGCGCCGTCACCGGTGAAGCTCGGCGTGGTCTGCCAGCGCGGACCGTCCAGCTCGAGCGACTCGAGCAGCGACCTGCGGTCGGCGTACGGCAGCGCCAGCGTCGGGCGGCCGTTCAGGTGCAACACGTCGAAGATCAGGTACGTGATCGGCAGTTGGTCGGCCAGCCGGCGGGCCTGGGCCGCGTTGGCCACGTGCATCCGACTCTGCAGCGCGGCGAACGACGGCCGGCCGTCGCGCAGGGCGACGATCTCGCCGTCCAGCAGCACCTGGCTGCTGCCCAGCTCCGCGCCGAGCGCCCGCAGCTCCGGGTAGGTGACGGTGATGTCGTGGCCGCTGCGCGCGGTGAGCAGTACCCGGCCGCCTTCCACCCTGGCCAGCGCGCGCACGCCGTCCCACTTGAACTCGTACGCCCAGTTCGCGTCGTCCTCCGGTGCCGGGAGCGAACCCGGCGTGGCCAGCATCGGAGCGAGCGCGTCCGGCAGCGGTTGCCAGTCCGGGTCGGTCGGTGGGTCGCTGCGCCGCACCATCCAGTCCCGATCCTCGACATTTCGGCTGCTCCGGAAGAACACGTAGCGGCCGCTCACCCGCTGCCCGTGCAGCACCACCGCGACCTCGCGGTCGGACCACTTGACCGTCTCGTACCTGCCGCGGTCCCAGATCATCATCTTGCCGGCGCCGTACTCGCCCTTGGGGATCACGCCCTCGAATGTGGCGTACTCCATCGGGTGATCCTCGGTGTGCACGGCTAGCCGGATGTCGCCGGGCGCCTCCGGCAGGCCCCTCGGTACCGCCCAGGAGACCAGCACACCGTCGCGCTCCAGCCGCACGTCCCAGTGCAGCCGTCTGGCGTGGTGCTCCTGGATGACGAATGTGTCATCGTTGCCGCGCGGCAGGTCGTCCTCGCCGGAGTCACCCGGCGGCGGCACCGGCTCCGGGGTGCGCGCGGCGTCGCGCTTGCGCCGGTACTCGGACAAGCCGCTCACGTTGCCAGTGTCCCCCGACTACTCTGGCTCGTCGTGCCAGCTCGTACCTCCGCCCGTGCTTCCGCCGACAATGCCACTAACAATGCCGCCGACAATGCCACCGACAATGCCACCGACAATGCCGCCGACAATGCCGCCGTGGACGCTGTGGACCTGATGTCGATCCCGCCTGTGGCCGACGAGCTCGCCTCGCGGTTCGAGGCGGCCGGGCATCGGCTCTACCTGGTCGGCGGATCGGTGCGCGACGCGCTGCTCGGCCGCCCGGACAGCGACCTCGACTTCACCACCGACGCCCGGCCGCCGGACGTGCTGCTGCTGCTTGCCGGCTGGGCGGATGCCGTCTGGGACACCGGCATCGAGTACGGCACGATCGGTGCGCGCCGCCGCGGGACAACCATAGAGATCACCACCTTCCGCGCCGACGCCTACGACCGGATCAGCCGCAACCCGTCGGTGGCCTTCGGGAACTCCATCGAGGACGACCTGAGGCGCCGTGACTTCACCGCGAACGCCATGGCGGTGGCGCTGCCTTCACGCGAGTTCGTCGACCCGTTCGGCGGGCTGGCCGCGGTGGCGCGCGGCGTGCTGGACACCCCGGCCACGCCGCAGGAGTCCTTCGCCGATGATCCGCTACGGATGCTTCGGGCGGCGCGGTTCGTCGCCCAGCTCGGCTTCACGCCGGCCCCGCGAGTGGTGGACGCGATGACCGACATGGCCGGCGAGCTGGCGCGGATCACGCCAGAGCGGCTGCAGGCCGAGCTGTCCAAGCTGCTGCTTGGCGCGGCGTCGCCACGCAGCGGCGTCGAGCTGCTCGTCGACAGCGGCCTGGCCGATGTCATCCTGCCCGAGGTACCGGCGATGCGGCTGGAGATCGACGAGCACCATCAGCACAAGGACGTCTACCACCACTCCCTGGTGGTGCTCGACCAGGCGATCGCGCTGGAGGATGCCGGGCCGGACCTGGTGCTGCGGCTCGCCGCGCTGCTGCACGACATCGGCAAGCCGGCGACCCGCCGCTTCGAGCCGGGCGGCGGGGTGAGCTTCCACCACCACGAGGTGGTCGGCGCCAAGCTGGTCCGCGCCAGGCTGCGTGCCCTGCGCCACCCGCGCGAGGTGGTGGAGGACGTCGCCCGCCTGGTCTACCTGCACCTGCGCTTCCACGGCTACGGCCGTGGCGAGTGGACCGACTCCGCGGTCCGCCGCTACGTCACCGACGCCGGTCCACTGCTGGGGCGGTTGCACAAACTGGTGCGCGCCGACTGCACCACCCGCAACCGCCGCAAGGCCGAGGCCCTGCAGCGCAGCTACTCGTCGCTGGAGGCCCGGATCATCCGCCTGCAGGCCGAGGAGGATCTGGCCCGAGTGCGCCCCGACCTCGACGGCAACGCCATCATGGCGCTGCTCGGGCTGTCCCCTGGGCCGTTGGTCGGGCAGGCCTGGCGGCACCTCAAGGACCTTCGGCTGGATCGGGGCCCGCTGAGCCGCGAGGAGGCCGAGGCGGCGCTCCTGGCCTGGGCCCGCGACCGCGGCCTCCCCATACCTGGCGACCGCTCCGACCCCTAGGACCCCTCGGCAGGCGAGGATGTGGAGTTTGACATCGTCGCCGTCGAGACGGAACAGGTTGCGGGGGCGCGGCGTCCGAGGTGGATGGCGCGGATTGCGTACTCGTTCGGCACCGGCCGGGGCATCCGGCACACCTGGTGCGACGCGGCCGATGTCGACACCGACCGGGACGGCCGCCCGGACGCCGTCGCGCTGGACTTCGACGGGGACGGGCGGGTGGATGACGCCATGTGGGACTCCGACGGCGACAGGGTGGCCGACACCGCCCTGCTGGACCTGAACGACGACGGCCGGCCCGACCACGGATACACCGACCCGAGTGGGGCCGGTGTCTGGAACGCAACCGGCATCCTGCCGGGTACGGGGCCGGTGCCGCCGTCCGATCGCCAGATCCACTGGGCGGACACCGGGGGCACCGGGCGGACCGACCGCGCCACCGAGGACGTCGACGGCGATGGCAGAAACGACGCCGCGTGGGTCGACTTCGACGGCGATGGGGACAGCGACGAGCTTGTCGTGGCCGCCGGCGATGACGGTGCGCTCGACCAGGTCCTGGTCGACGCGGACGGTGACGGCCGGATGGAGACCGCCTACCTGGACGCCGACCCGACGGCTGGCTCGACACCATGCTGGTGGACATCGACGGCGACGGCACGGTCGACCACACTGTGCCCGCTGGTGACCCGGACTTCCTCAACCCGTAGCCAGTCACGGCCCGTAGCCAGTCACGGCGGGCGGCGGCGGACCAGCATTTCGTACCCGACCAGGCCGACCAGGTACGTCGCCGAGGCGGTGAGCATGAGCGGCACCGACCGGCCGTCGGTGGGCACTATGGTCGCCGCGGCCACATTCGCGACCACGTAGCTGAGGTTGAACACGGTGTCGTACAGGGCGAAGACCCGACCGCGGGTCTCGTCGCCGATCTGGCTCTGCACCTCGGCGTCCAGGCACAGTTTGATCACTTGTCCGGCCAGCGAGAGCACGAAGGCGGCCGCGAGCACGGTCGCGAGCCGCATCGGCACACCGAGAGTCAGCTGGCCGAGCAGCGCCGTGAGCAGGGCGAGCCGCACGGTGGCCGGCCGCCCGAGCCATGCAACCACCACCGGCGTGACCACCGCGGCCAGCACGATGCCGATCGCGCCGGCGGCCAGCGCCTGGCCGAGGCCCGGTACCCCGGACCGGAGGAACCCTTGGTCGGCGAATGCATTGCGAAACAGCAGCAGGCCGAGCAGCGTGGATATGCCGAACGCCACCCGGTGGCCGGTCAGCGCGCCGAACCCGGCGGCGACGGTGGGTGCGCGCCACGCCGCCCGCCCGCCATCGATGAGGCCGCGGGCCACCGCGAGCAGGGGCTGCGCCGGCTCGTCCACCTCGTCCGGTCCGAGCCGGCCGCGGCGGAAGCCGGCGGCGACCAGTGCGGCTACCAGCGAGCCGAGCAGCGCTACGGCGGTGGTCCAGCCGGAGCCGACGTCGCCGGCGCCGAAGACCTCACGCAGGCCGATGGCGCAGCCGGTGCCGGCGATCGATACGCCGGCACCGATGGTCGCCGAGAGTGCGTTCGCCTCGACGAGGTGCTCCGGCCGCACCAGGTGCGGCAGCGCCGCGGACAGCCCGGCGTTGACGAATCGGCTCACGCCGGTGACCAGCAGCGCGCCGACGTACAGCGGCGGGCCGGCCACCCCGGCACCCACCATGACCGCGGTCACCACGACGAACGCCCCGCGCAGCAGGTTGGCGAAGACCAGCACCTGGCGGCGGTCCCAGCGGTCGAGCAGGGCTCCGGCGAACGGGCCGAGCACCGAGTACGGCAACAGCAGCACGGTCAGGCTGATGGCGACCGCGACGGGATCGGCCTGCCGCTCCGGATTGAACAACACCGCGCTGCCGAGACCCGCGGAGAACACCCCGTCGCCCCACTGCGCCGCGAACCGGGACGCCAGCAGCCGGCGGAACCCACGAGTGCCGAGCAGCCGCCGCACGCCAAGCCGCGGTGCCTCGTCCGCGTCCGGCGCGCCGGACGGCGGGGCCACGGCGGGATCCGAGCCGGCCGGCGATGCCACGCGACGCACGATCCCACCCTCCCGCATCGGCCGTCCTAACGCCGTTCCGCACACAGTTCCGACGCAATGAAACGGCGTTAGGGCCGGTGGATGGCGATGCCACCGGCCGGCAATGGCATCATTCCTCGGTGCAACCTCCAGGCCCGCCCGACGCCAACGTCGAGCCCGGTGCCCTCTTGGTGGCGGCACCGGGGCTGCTCGACGCGAACTTCCGCCGCACCGTGGTGTTCGTCATCGATCACCGCGAGTCCGGCACTTTGGGAGTGGTGCTGAACCGGCCGAGCGAGATCGCCGTGGTCGATGTGCTGCCGAGCTGGGGCCGGCACACGTCGCGCCCACAGGCCGTGTTCGTCGGCGGCCCGGTCGAGCAGAAGACGGCGTTGTGCCTGGCCGCGCTGCGGCCGGGCCAGCAGGCCTCCGCGATCGAGGGCCTGGTCGGTGTGCGCGGCCCGGTCGCGCTGGTCGACCTGGACAGCGACCCGGACAGTCTCGCGCCAAAGGTGCGCGGCCTGCGGGTGTTCGCGGGTTACTCCGGTTGGGATTCTGAGCAGCTCGCCGGGGAGATCGGTCGCGGCGACTGGATCGTGGTGCCGGCGCTGCCCGACGACGTGATGACTCCCTCTGGCGTCGATTTGTGGGGCCGCGTGCTGCGCCGTCAGGGCATGCCGCTCGCGCTGCTGGCCACCCACCCGATCGACGTGGAACGGAACTAGCGGTGCCAGCTGTGCCGTGGGTCCGTGACGGAGCCAGTGACGATGTGGTCGGTGGTCTGAGTCAGGAACTCGTTCGGGGTGAAGTACGTGACGGTCGCTCGTTCGGGTGTGCCGGCGAGCCGCGCGAGCACGGCCACCGCCAACCCGGTCACCACGGCGAGGGCCACGGCGCCGGCTAATCGCCCAACCACATCGGCCGTTCTCATCTCAGGCACACCTCACTTTGCCCTTACTTAACCCGCATCGAACCGAGCGGTCCAGATACACGTAAGCTTGGGCAACGTAGCGTCACATCGCTTGAGGAATCGGGCCGGAAAACTGTGCCCTGTGGGCCCTTGCGCACCCAGTTGACCACCTGCTATTACGCTGGGTCAGCGAAGGCAGCCGCGGGTACCCTGCCCGCCGGCGCACATGCAGCCGGCACAGGCGGTGAGCGGGGCCGTATCGCCCCGCGTCGGGGTCGCGGTGGCCGGTGCGGCTGTCGATGCGGCCGCTCGTGAGCCGAGCACCCCGCCGGCCACCGCCAGCCCGAGCATGCCGAGCACCGCGACGGCGAGCACCACCGAGTACGCCGGGACGGACGGGGCGACCAGCGCCGTGACACCGCCGAGCATGGCCACCGCCGCCGCGGCCAGCAGCATGGGCGCCGCCACCCGGTTGCCGAGCCGGAAGGCGTCGTCGCTCGCGAAGGTTGCGGCCGTGCGCACGCCGAGGTACCGGTTGCGGCGCAGCCGGCCGCGCCACCCCAGCCAGCCGACGGCGCCCTGCGCCGCGCCGGCGACGATCACCAGCACCCCGGCCACGACCTGCACGGTCCGTCACCCTAGCCGCCGAGGCCACCGGCCGCGGAGGCCACCGGACCGCCGGTCCAGCCAACCGCCAGCGGCTCGTACCGGGGGTGCGGTACCCTCATGCCCGTGAGCACGTGCCGCCTGCTCCTTACCGGGCCGCGCTGAGCCGGAGTCACCGGGCTCCACAGCGCGGCAACCCCTCATGCCCAACACCGGGCCTGAGGGGTTTCGTATTTCCGGACCAAGGCACATCGAGGCGGACACTGACCATTCCAAGGAACGCCCCCGATCCACGGAGGACCTGGCGATGACCACCGAAGCGGCGCCGACCGGCACCGCGGCCGATTACACCCCGGCCTACCGGTACACCGCGGCGCTGGCCGGCGAGATCGAGCGCCGCTGGCAGCAGCACTGGGCCGAGCTGGGTACGTTCCACGCGCCGAACCCGGCCGGGCCATGGGGCCAGCCGGAAGTGCCCGAGGACAAGCTGTACGTGCTGGACATGTTTCCGTACCCCTCCGGGGAGGGCCTGCACGTCGGGCATCCGCTCGGCTTCATCGGCACCGACGTGTTCGCCCGGTTCCAGCGGATGTGCGGCGCGAATGTGCTGCACACCATGGGCTTTGACGCGTTCGGGCTGCCCGCGGAGCAGTACGCCGTGCAGCGCAGCCTGCACCCCCGCAAGACCACCTATGAGAACATCGAGCGTTACCTGGCCCAGATCCGCAGGTTGGGGCTGGGCCACGACGAGCGGCGCAGGATCGCGACCACCGACGTGGAGTATTACCGGTGGACACAGTGGATCTTCCTGCAGATCTTCAACTCGTGGATCGACCGGGAGGCGGACGGCGGCGGAGGCCGCGCCCGGCCGATCGTCGAGCTGGCGACCGAATACGCGCAGGGCAAGCGCCGCACTCCCGACGGCCGCGGCTGGTGCGAGCTGACCGGCGCCGAGCAGCGGAAGATCATCGACGGGTACCGGCTGGCCTACCTGTCCGAGGCGCCGGTGAACTGGTGCCCCGGGCTGGGCACGGTGCTGGCCAACGAGGAGGTCACCGCCGACGGCCGCAGCGAGCGCGGCAACTTCCCGGTGTTCCGCCGCAACCTGCGGCAGTGGATGCTGCGGATCACCGCCTACGCCGACCGACTGGTCGATGACCTTGACCGGCTGGAGTGGCCGGAGTCGGTCAAGACCATGCAGCGCAACTGGATCGGCCGCTCGCACGGTGCGCGCATCAAGTTCCCGGTGACGGTGTCCGCCCCCACGGCCGCCCCCACGGCCGCCACGACGGTCCCGCCGGTGGCCATTGACGTCTTCACCACCCGCCCGGACACCGTGTTCGGCGCGACCTACATGGTGCTGGCCCCGGAACATCCCCTGGTCGACGTGATCACCGAGCGGACCTGGCCGGCCGGTGCAGTCGACCTGCACTGGACCGGCGGCGCGGCCACCCCGGCCGACGCCGTGGCCGAGTACCGGCGCGTGGCGTCCAAGAAATCCGAGCTGGACCGGCAGGCGAGCAAGGACAAGACCGGCGTCTTCACCGGCGCCTACGCAACCAACCCGGCGACCGGCGCGCAGATCCCGGTGTTCGTCGCCGACTACGTCCTGATGGGCTACGGCACCGGCGCGATCATGGCCGTGCCCGGGCAGGACGAGCGGGACTGGGAGTTCGCCGAGGCGTTCGGCCTGCCGATCATCCGCACGGTCGAGCCACCGGAGGACTTCGAGGGCAAGGCCTATGTCGGCGAGGGTCCGGCGATCAACTCGGCCAATGACGAGATCAGCCTGGACGGCATGGGTGTCGTGGACGCCAAGAAGGCGATCATCGACTGGCTGGTACGTCGCGGCTTCGGGGAGGCCGTCGTGCAGTACAAGCTGCGCGACTGGCTGTTCTCCCGGCAGCGTTACTGGGGTGAGCCGTTCCCGATCGTCTACGAGGTGGACGGTGACGCCGCCGGCCTGCCGGTCGCCGTGCCGGAGCACCTGCTGCCGGTGGAGCTGCCCGACGTCGACGACTTTTCGCCGCGCACGTTCGATCCGATGGACGCGGGCAGCTCTCCGGAGCCGCCGCTGTCCCGCGCCACCGACTGGGTGAATGTCGAGCTGGACCTGGGCAACGGCCCGCGCCGGTACCGGCGGGAGACCAACACCATGCCGCAGTGGGCCGGCTCGTGCTGGTACGAGATCCGCTACACCGACCCGGCCAACCACGAGGCGATGGCCGACCCCGAGGTCGAGCGGTACTGGATGGGCCCGCGGCCGTCCGAGCACGGCCCGAACGACCCCGGTGGCGTGGACCTGTACGTCGGCGGCGTCGAACACGCCGTGCTGCATCTGCTGTACGCCCGGTTCTGGCAGAAGGTGCTGTACGACCTGGGCTTCGTCAGCGCGGAGGAGCCGTTCCGCCGGCTGTTCAACCAGGGCTACATCGAGGCGTACGCCTACACCGACGAGCGCGGCGTGTACGTGCCGGCCGAGCAGGTCGTCGAGCGGGACGGCCGGTACTACTTCGGGGATCTGGAGGTCAACCGCGAGTACGGCAAGATGGGCAAGTCACTGCGGAACTCCGTGACGCCGGACGAGATGTGCGCCGCGTTCGGCGCGGACACGTTCCGGCTGTACGAGATGTCCACCGGGCCGATGGACACCTCGCGACCGTGGGCCACCCGCGACGTCGTGGGTTCGTACCGCTTCCTGCAGCGGGTGTGGCGGCTGGCGGTCGACGAGGTCTCCGGCGCGCTGCGGGTCACCGGCGCGCAGCCCTCGGTGGACGACCTGCGGCTGCTGCACCGGGTGATCGCCGGTGTGCGCGAGGACTTCGCCACGCTTCGGCACAACACCGCGGCGGCCAAGCTGATCGAGCTGACCAACCACCTGACGAAGACCTACCCGGGCGGGGCCCCGCGGGCGGTCGTCGAGCCACTGGTGCTCATGCTCGCGCCGCTGTGCCCGCATCTGGCCGAGGAGCTGTGGTCCCGGCTTGGCCACGACCACTCGCTGGCCCACGGGCCGTTTCCGGTCGCCGACCCCGCTTATCTGGTGGCCGAGACCGTCGAGTACCCGATCCAGGTCAACGGCAAGGTCCGGGCCAGGGTCGTGGTGCCGGCCTCGACCGGCGAGGACGACCTGCGCGAGGCGGTACTGGCCGACGAGCGGGTGCGCGCAATCGTCGACGGCCAGCAACCGCGCAAGATCATCATCGTGCCGGGCCGGCTGGTGAACATCGTGCTGTGACGCGTGCCGGGTCGACCTACCGCCGCCACCGGTTGGCCCGGCTCAGCGGGCCACCGGTCGGAGCACCACCTCCGTGGGGTGCCCGTCGGCCGGCGTGGCAATGATGTTGAGCACGGTCCGTGCCACCGTCTCCGGCGCGAGGTACTGCTCCGGCCGGTAGTCGCCCCCCACGGCGGCCTGCACCCGGCGCTGCATGTCGGTCGCCGTGCGGCCCGGGAACACCGATGTCACTCGCAGCGACGGCTCCTCGGCGCGCAGCACATCGGCGAACGCCCGCAGCGCGAACTTGCTCGCCGCGTACGAACCCCAGCGGGGACTCGGCGCGAGACCCTGGCCGGAGTTGATCAGCACTACGTGCCCGTGCGCCGCGCGCAACGCCGGCAGCAGCAGCCTGGTCAGCTCGGCCACCGCGACCACGTTCAGATCCAGCATGCGCCGCCAGGCGTCGCACGTGGTGTCGGCCAACGGGCCGATCTGCACCATGCCTGCGGAGTGCACGAGCACGTCCAGCGACGCCACGCCCGACGTGGCGGCGGCCAGCGCCTCGGCGTCCGTCAGCTCCACCG
Organism: Pseudonocardiaceae bacterium; assembly: GCA_036505275.1. Lineage (GTDB taxonomy): Bacteria > Actinomycetota > Actinomycetes > Mycobacteriales > Pseudonocardiaceae > DASXTS01. The sequence continues at coordinate 4,302 of DASXTS010000155.1, read as the reverse complement.
GCCACGGGTGTGAGCCAGGCAGTTCGGCCGCCAGCCGCGCCAGTCTTTCCATGTCGCGCCCGCCCAGGAGCACATCGTGCGTTTGGGCCAGGGCGGTCGCCACCGCCGCACCAATGCCTCGGGACGCCCCGGTGACCAGTGCGCGCGGACGGTCCGTCACAGCAGCCAGGTTAGCGCGGGGCATACCCGGTGATGCAGGCGATGCGCCTATGCTTGCATCATGCGCACCACCGTGTCCGTCGATGAGCAGCTGCTTGCAGCCGCCCGGCAGGAGGCTCGGCGCCGCGGCCTGACCCTGGGCCAGCTGATCGAGGACGCACTGCGCCGCGAGCTCAGCACCGACACAGCCAGGCAGCCGATACCCCTGCCCGTGTTCCGTGGCGGCACTGGGGTGCGTCCCGGCATCGACCTGCGATCGAACCGTGCGCTCGCCGAGCTGCTGGACGACTGACCATGCTGGTGCTCGACGTGAACGTGCTGCTGGCCGCGCACCGGGACGATCATCCGGACTTCGCGGTCAGCCGGCAGTGGCTGACCGAGCTGACCAGGTCTGGCCGCCAGTTCGCGGTGCCGTGGCCGGTCTGGTGGTCGTTTCTCCGCCTTGCGACCAACCGGCGGATCTTTGGCGTGCCGACGCCCCTGGAAGACGCCATCGGCTTCGTGCACGCCGTACGGCTGCAGCCCGGCCACGTGCACCTTGACGCCGGGCCGCGGCACCTCGACGTGCTTTCCAGCCTGTGCGCCGACGCCGAGGCAAGCGGCGACCTGATGCCCGACGCCGTCATCGCCGCGATAGCCGTGGAGCATGGCGGCGCGGTCGTGTCGTTCGACCGTGATTTCGCCCGGTTCCCCGGACTGCGGTGGCAGCGGCCGGAGTGATCCGCCCCGCCAGCCCCCGCCCGCGCCCTCGTCGAGGATGTGGAATTTCCCCAGTAGAACTGGGACAACGTCACATCGTCGCGTAAAGCGCGGCGGATCAGCGGTCGACCTCGCCACGGATGAAGGCCTCGACGGCGTTGAGCGCCTCCGTGTCGGAGTACTGCACGGGCGGGGACTTCATGAAGTACGAGGACGCCGAGAGCAACGGCCCGCCGATGCCGCGGTCCAGCGCGATCTTGGCGGCGCGCACCGCGTCGATGATCACGCCGGCCGAGTTGGGCGAGTCCCACACCTCGAGCTTGTACTCGAGGCTCAGCGGCACGTCGCCGAACGCACGGCCCTCCAGCCGGACATAGGCCCACTTGCGGTCGTCCAGCCAGGGCACGTGGTCCGACGGCCCGATGTGCACCGCGGCGCGCTCCATCTCGTGCGGAATCTGCGAGGTGACCGACTGCGTCTTGGAGATCTTCTTCGACTGCAGCCGGGAGCGCTCCAGCATGTTCATGAAGTCCATGTTGCCGCCGAAGTTCAGCTGGTAGGTGCGCAGCAGCTCCACGCCGCGGTCCTCGAAGAGCTTGGCCAGCACGCGGTGCGTGATGGTGGCCCCGACCTGCGATTTGATGTCGTCGCCGACGATCGGCAGGCCGGCCTCGGTGAACCGCCGAGCCCACTGCGGGTCGGAGGCGATGAACACCGGCAGTGCGTTGACGAAGGCCACGCCCGCGTCCAGCGCGCACTGGGCGTAGAACCGGTCGGCAGCCTCCGAGCCAACCGGCAGGTAGGAGACCAGCACGTCCACTCGGGCGTCGCGCAACACCCGCACCACGTCCACCGGCGTCTCGTCGGACTCGGTAATGATCTCCCGGTAGTACTCGCCGAGCCCGTCCAGCGTCGGGCCGCGCTGCACGGTGACGCCGAGCGGCGGCACGTCGCAGATGGTGATCGTGTTGTTCTCGCTTGCTCCGATGGCCTCCGCGAGATCACGGCCGACCTTCTTGGCGTCGACGTCGAAGGCGGCGACAAACTCAACGTCACGCACGTGATAGTCGCCGAACCGCACGTGCATCAGGCCGGGCACGCGGGTCGACGGGTCGGCGTCTCGGTAGTAGTGGACGCCCTGTACCAGTGATGCGGCGCAGTTGCCGACCCCGACAATCGCCACCCGCACACGCTTCTCACCCATTGCTGGGGCTTCCCTTCTGGTTGCTGTTCTGGGGATGCGGGGGGTCCTCCCCCCGCAGGTCTTTGTTGGTGTTCTGAGGGGTTTGCGGGTCTTTGTTTCTGTTCTGGGGGGTATGCGGGTGGTCCTCCCCCCGCAGGTCCTTGTTTCTGTTCTGGGGGGTATGCGGGGGGTCCTCCCCCCGCAGGTCCTTGGTTCTGTTCTGGGGGGTATGCGGGGGGTCCCCCCGCAGGTGGGGGTCCTCCCCCCGCAGGTCCTGCTCATGGGCGATCAGCTCGTTCAGCCAGCGCACCTCGCGCTCGCTGGTCTCCAGGCCCATCCGGTGCAGCTCCCTGGTGTAGCGGTCGATCTGCTCGCCGGCCCTGGTCAGTGCCGCCCGCAGCCCCTCCCGCCGCTCCTCGACCCGCCGCCGGCGGCCCTCCAGGATCCGCATCCGCACCTCGGCCGGAGTTCGGGAGAAGAACGCCAGGTGCACCCCGAACCCGTCGTCGTCGAAGGTCTGCGGCCCGGCGTCGGCGATCAGCTCGGCGAACCGCTCCTTGCCCTCAGCGGTGATCTTGTAGACGCGCCGGGCACGACGCCCCCACGCCGCTGCCCGTCCCGGCTCCCGCTCGCCGTCCTCCTCGGCGATCAGCCCCGCGCGCTGCATCCGGCGCAGCGTCGGGTACAACGAACCGTAGGAGAACGCCCGGAACGCGCCGAGCAGCCCGGTGAGCCGCTTGCGCAGCTCGTAGCCGTGCATCGGCGCCTCGTGGAGCAGGCCGAGGATGGCGAACTCGATCACGGGCACCTCCTCGCTCGGCGACGACTGACCTTGCGGCCGATCCGTCGGACCACTATATCGCATCGATACATCCTCGCGGGCGAGGACCGGCGGTGAGATGCACGCGCCCGAACGGCGCATAAGACCTCTTGAGAGCAGCACGTACGCTGTCAGGGTGCGCACCGAGCGGCAGACGGTGGACTACGCGTTGCAGCGCCGAGCGCTGCTCGCGGAGGTCTACTCCGGCCGCCTCGGGGTGACCGAGGTGTGCGACGCGAGCCCGTACCTGCTGCGCGCTGCGAAGTTCCACGGCGAGCCGAGCAAGGTCACCTGCCCGGTGTGCCGCAAGGAGCCGTTGACGCTGGTGTCCTGGGTTTACGGCGACGAGCTCAAGCACGCCTCCGGCTCTGCCCGCACCGGCGAGGAGCTGGCCAGGATGGCCACGCTGTTCGAGGAGTTCACCGTCTACGTTGTCGAGGTCTGCCGCACCTGCAGCTGGAACCACCTGGTGCAGTCATACGTCCTGGGGACACCGGGGCTGCGCGGCGGCCGGACCGGCCGGAGAACCGCGGCCGAGTAGCTCCCGCCGTGCGGTGCCCGGCCAGACCGACGTACGGTGCCTGCGACATTCGGCGCCGGCCATGGAGGCCTAGCGAGTGACCGACCAGCGCGACCAGCGACCCTGGCTGCCGCCGACCGGCGGCGGCCGGCAACCAAGGCCGGGCGCGCCAAGCGACCCGGATGGCACGGGCGTGTGGCGGCCGTCATGGGTCGGCGATCCGGAGTCCACCGACCACATCCCGCGGGTGCCGCCGACGACCCCGACGACCCGGACCCCGCAGCGTGAGCCGGAGCTGATCACCCACCGCGAGCCGCTGCCGCCCGCCCCGCCCGCCCCGCGCGGGCATGCGCCGGCTCCGACCCGTCCAGGTCCGGGCCCTGGACCCGGCCGCAGGCAGGGCGAGGCGCTGACCCCAGAGGCGGAGGCCGCGCTGCGGCGCAGCAGGATCTGGCGGCGGGTCCGCCGTATCTGCTACGCCGGCGCCGCCGGCCTGGTCCTCGGCCCGATCCTGCTCTTCCTGATCGGCTACGCGATGATCGACGTGCCGAGCTTCGCCGCTGTCGCCAACCGTCAGCAGCAGCCGGTCACCATCATGTACTCGGACGGCAAGACCGAGCTGGCCACCATCACCCCGGCGGAGGGCAACCGGATCAACGTCAAATACGACGACGTCCCCGAGCACGTCCGCAACGCGGTGCTCGCCGCCGAGGACCGCACCTTCTTCACCAACCCGGGCTTCGACCCGAAGGGCATCGCCCGCGCGATCTGGAAGCAGCTGCGCGGCCAGGCCGGCGGCGGCTCCGGCATCACCCAGCAGTACGTGAAGGTCGCCACCAACCAGGACGAGCTCACGCTCACCCGGAAGTTCCGCGAAGTGGTGATCGCCACCAAACTCTCGAGGGACACCCCGAAGGAGCA
>DASXTS010000154.1:0-24329 GCA_036505275.1 Pseudonocardiaceae bacterium | reverse complement strand
GAGTGGGATTGCGGCGCCGATCAGTTCGAAGGCGTGGCGTTGGTCGGGGGTGGCCTGGGCGAGCATGGGCACGGTGGTGTCGGTGCCGGGGAAGCGGATCTGGTTGCGGGTGAGGGTTGCCAGGTGCTCGAGCAGGCCGCGGAAGCTGCGGTAGGGGTTGCCGAGCTGGTCGCGTTGGAAGGAGGCCTTGGTCTGGGCGTGGGTTGAGCGGTGGGCGGGGGCGACCGGGTTGTCGCGCTCGGGTGGGTGTTCGTCGGTGAAGGTCAGCGGCGCCCAGGCGTGGCGGAGGTGCCAGACCAGGTAGCAGGCGAGCATGCAGATCAGCACGTGCGCTTTGACCCGGTCTTCGAGTCGGTGGTAGATCGGGCGCAGGTCCAGATCGTCGACCTTGATGATGCGGAAGTCGCGTTCGACGTGGGAGAGGTTCTTGTAGGCGAAGACCACCCTGGGCGCGTCCAGGGTGTCGGCTGGCACGCTGGTGCGCAGCACGTAGATGCCATCCAGCGCGGCCTCGGCGGCGATCTGGGCCTGGTTGCGTTGGATGGTCAGGCTGGTGTCGGTGATGGTGAGCTGCAGGTGCTTGCCCATCTTGTGGGTGTTGATGACCTTGCCGACCGCGATGCCGATGTGGTCGGCACCGGTCAGGGTGCCGCGCTGGATGCGGGCGAGGATCGGGGCGAGTCGGTTCTCGGTGGCGGCCAGCAGGTCTTCGCGTTTGCGGGCGCGTTCGGCCGCCAGCAGCGGGTTGCGGCAGGCGACCAGCCGCTCGCCGGGGTAGTCGGGGTGGCTGATCTCGGCCAGGTCCTGCCGATCGAACAGCGACATTTGCAGCGGCCCGTCGTCGCGGGCGAGTTTGGCGACCTGCGGGGCGCGCAGCGCGGTGATCCAACCTAGGTCGCTGTCGGCCTCGGTGAGGGCGTTGATGCGCGCGCTGGTGATCATGCCGCGGTCCCCGACCAGCACCACCCGCTGCAGCCCGAACGTCTCCCGGACCACGGTGACGATCTCGGTGAACGCGGCCGGATCGGCGGTGTTACCGGGGAACACGCGCACCGCCACCGGCCGCCCGGCCGGGTCGGTGAGCAGCCCGTACTCGATCTGCAGGGTGCCCTTCTTGCCGTCGCGGGAGTAGCCGCGGGCGGCCAGCGGACAGCACCGGCCGGCCACCCACGAGGACGACAGGTCAAACAGCGCCATCCGCGACGGATTCACCCCGGCCGCCAGGTGCCGGCCGGCCAGCGCACGTTCGATGGTGTCCTGCTGCTCGACCAGCCAGTCCATCGCCGCATAGATCTCATCGGTGGACGCGTCGGCCACGCCCAGGTCCGCGCCGAGCGTCGTGTCGGCCCACCAGGTCAGGGTGGACAGCTTCGAGTCCGGGCGGACCACCCGCGAGATGATCAACGCCAGGGCCAGATCCCGGTGCCGGCCGGCCGGGCCGAGCAGCCCGGGCAGGCCCAGCTGGTGCGCCATCGCCGCGACCGCGGCGACATGCCCGTGCGGCAGCGACCGGGTGATCGACACCGCCTGCTCGACCGGCACCAACTGCTGCCCCTTCAGGCCGGCGTCGATCCAGTCGATCACATGCTCGGGCAGCGCCGACAGGTTCGCCACCGTCTGGTTGCGGACCTTGCCACCCTCGCGGTAGGTGCGCCGCAGGTACGCCGAGGAGTACTCCCGGCGGTTGCCCTGCTTATCCACATAGCCAGACTTGCGCACTCTGGCTACATGAACCTTCCCGAACGGCGCCGCCATATCGAGCATACTAACCCAACCATGCCGGCAACCCACTCGCGACACGCCGACTATTCTGTCTACAAGCGAGAGCGACGAACTCACATCCCCGCAGGCCACACACCCAATTTCTACGCAGAGCTACCGCAACTTCGGTCTAGGAGGTGCGCCCGGGTGGCCAGCAGGCGGTGGTGGGTGGCCATCCTGGCGTCGGAGGCCAGGGCGTCGAGCTGGTCGAGTCCTGCGGCTGGGCCGTGCACCATGGCCACGGCGACGGCCTGGCTGCCCGCGCCGCCGGCGTGCCCATGGCCGCTGCCGGCCTGGGGGCCAGCACCGCGGGGCCGATCACCGTCGGCGCGTTCGCCATCGGCACGCTGAGCTGCGCGTTCTGGGGCACCGTGCTGGCCGTGCTGCTGGCCCGCTACACCGCCCGCCCGGCACGGACCTACCTCCGGGCCACCGTGGCGCTCACAGCGCTGTCGCTGGCCGGCCCGCTCGCGGCCGCCGACACCGCGACCTCGACCAAGCTCATGCTGGCCGTCGCGCACCTGCAGGTCGCGGCGATCGTTATCCCAACCGTCGCCGCCCGGCTGCGCACCGCGCCCGGCCGGCACCAGCGCCGGTGAATCGACTATGAGGTGAATCGACTATGACTCGGCGCGGGCCTTCACGGCGGCCAGCGTGTGCTGGATCGAATGCAGGTTGTAGCCAGGGCGGTCCAGCCGCCCGGTGACCCGCGGGCCCATGATCCGGCGGATCAGCCAGTTGCCCACCCGGTACCAGTTCTCGGTGAGCCGGCAGCCGGTCGCGGTCGGGGTGATCACGTAGGACCACCGGGAGACCCGCACGCCGAACGGGGTGCGCACGTCGAAGGTGAGCAGCCGGCCGGGCTCACAGGCGACGATGCGCACCTTGGTGGTCCACTTCCTGGCGCCGTTGCGATTGGTGCCGCGGAACTCGGCGCCGACGGCCGGCCCGGTCGCCCCATTGACCCAGTGGCCGCCGATGTTCTCCGGGCTGAACTCACCCATCCGCGGCAGGTCGCTGATCAGCGACCACACCGTCCGCGGGTCGGCGGCCACCTCGGTGCTCAGCGAGATCGTCGGCTCCACCGGCACGACGGTAAGGAGCGCCGCGGCCGGGCGACAACAGGCTGGGGACCAACTGAGCACGCAGGGAGACGCGGCGGCCCGGCGTCGCTATGGTCTACTCCGCGGGTGAGCTCATCGGCCGACGACCGCGGCCTGCCGCCCGCGGTGCTGCGCGAGGTGAGCGACGGCATCCACGCCTACATCCAGCCGGACGGCAGCTGGTGGATCAACAACACGGGGCTCCTGGTCGGCCGCCGCGGCGCGGTGAGCATCGACTCATGCGCCACAGAGCGGCGCACCAGGGCCTACCTCGACGCGATCGCGCGGGTGACCGACCGCCCGGTGCGGACGCTCGTCAACACCCACCACCACGGCGACCACACGCACGGCAACTGGCTCTTCGGCGGGGCCACCGTAGTGGCGCACCAGCGCACCCGCGACGAGGTGATCGCCATGGGCAAGCCAAGCTTTCCCGGCGTCTGGACGCCGGTGGACTGGGGCGAGATCGTCCTGGAGCCGCCGTTCCTCACCTATACGGACCAGGTCACGGTGTGGTTGGACGAGCTGCGCTGCGAGGTGCGCCACGTCGGCATGCCCGCGCACACCACGAACGACTCCATCGTGTGGATCCCGGAGCGGTCCGTACTCTTTGCCGGTGACCTGCTGTTCAACGGCGGCACGCCGTTCCTGCTGATGGGATCCGTCGCCGGCGCGATCCGGGCATGCGAGGACGTGCTCGCGCCGCTGGGCGCCGAGACCGTCGTGCCAGGGCACGGCGAGGTCGCCGGGCCGGCGCTGATCGGCGAGGTGCTCGGCTACCTGCGCTTCGTCGCCGACACCGCCCGCCGCGGCCACGCCGCCGGGCTCACTCCGCTGCAGACCGCGCGGGAGACCGACCTCGGCGGGTACGCCGGTTGGCTGGATCCCGAGCGGATCGTCGGCAACCTGCACCGCGCCTATGCCGAGTTGGACGGCGCCGAGCCCGGCGCGCCGATCGACATCATGGCCGCGATCATGGACATGGTCACCTACAACAAAGGCCGCCCGCTGAGTTGCTTCGCCTGAGGCGTGGCGAATCCTCCGCCGCTTGTTGTGGCCCTCGACCGCGCCGAGTCCTATGGGTCGTGGTCGATGAGCCTTCGGCCACGGGCCGTCAGGGGAGCGTCAGGGGGTCACGTAACAGGCAGGCACCGCCATACGTCCCTCCGGGCCGTGCGCGGTACGAATGGCCCGGCATTCAAGGCCCATTTGGCGCTGTCCTGAAGCGGTGCCCTGGCGGATGGTTCTTGCCGAGAGCCAACTGCTGGTGGAGGTTTGCGATGAACGCGCTGAGCGCCCGGGCCGAGTCGATCGGCGAGCGGTGGGGCCTGACGCCGGGCACCATCGACTGGTCGACCGCGATCGCGGCCACGGATGCCGCGCCGTCGATCAACGGGGCCCGGCCGTGGCGTTTCCTGGTGCGGCCGGACGCCGTCGAGCTGCACGCCGACTGGCGGCGTGCGCCCGGCTCGGCAGACCCGACCGGACGGGACGCCAGGATCGCCGGCGGCGCCGCGCTGTTCACCATGCAGACCGCGCTGCGGGCGGCCGGCATCGAGCCGCGGATCACCCTGCTGCCGAATGCCGCACATCCGACGCTGTTGGCCACCGTGCAACCGGGCGGCCATCGACCGCCCAGCGCCCAGGAGACGGCGCTGTACCGAGCGGTCACGCACCGGCACCCCTACCCCACCAGGCCGGACGCAGTGTCCGAGGCGGCACTGCTGGACATCGAGGACGCGGCCGCCGCCGAGGGCGGTTTCCTACGCGTGGTGACCGATCCGCCGACCGCCGCCGCGATCGCCGAGTTGGTCCGGCGACTGGAGCACAGGCAGGGCCGCGGCCGGCCGTCCCGGTGGTCCCCGCCGCTGATCGGCGTGTTGCTTTCCGCCGGCGACACCCCGCGGCACCACCTGCGGGTCGGCCAGGCCCTGCAACGCGCCTTGCTCACCGCGACGGATCACGGGGTCGCGGTATCGGTGGTCGGGGCGCCCGCGGACCTGCCGCTCGCCAGCGCGTGGCTTCAGGTGATGATCGACACCGTGCTGTGGCCGCAGCTGGTGTTGCGCTTCGGCTCGGTGGCCGGCTGATTGGAGCTCATCCGCGAGTTGGTCGGGGGTTGCGTTCAATCTCGCGATACCTGCGTCACAGAGTAGCCGCGAAGGCGGGAGGGGCGTCACGGTCAAGTTGAAGATCGCCGCGGCCCGTCGAAGTTCGGCAACAATCGCGCGGTCCACCCGCTCAACGGCACTACCTCGCCGTCCATGGGTAGCGCCGGGTGGCTGAGATGCGCTCGTACCTCATCGGGGAGATCGCGCCAGGATGGCGCGAAGTTCAAGAGGATACAGTCGCGACGATGTGGGCGCGTGTTGCCATGAGTGCAGTGCAATAGTCGATAATCTATCACCACGGCGTCGCCGGCCTGTAGGGAAATTGTGACTTGACCTGGCTGAATCAACCATCGCGGCGTGCGCCGTGTCGAGCGCATTCGCAGCCTCACGGTGCGCCTTGGGCAGCACAGAATGTAGCGGCGTGCTCTTGGCGTGTGAACCGGGCAGCAAACGCAGCGCGCCGCTTCGCAGGTCGGTTGCCGTCGTATAACACAAACATGGCCACCTGAGCCGCCCGACGGCGGTAACTAAGCGGATGTCCCCAACACCACCAGTCCTGATGCCACCAAAGCGGCTAGCACATCCGCCCGGCCGAACCCGTAACCGGGTCGGGAATGTCCGGGGCTGGGCCCCTACCAACGTATTCAGGAAAAGGCTCTCAGGCGGCCTGCAGCGAGCGGACCACGCTGAGTGCCCACCGCATCCGCGCCGGGGCCGTCTCCGGGTGGTCGCCGTACTCCTGGGCCATCGCGACCACACAGCCGGCGGTGCCGAGGGTGCGCAGGCTCGCCGCAATCGCGGCCTGCACTTGTGCGGTCGCCGGCTGGTCCGACGGCCGCAGCGGGCTCACGAACAGAGCTTCGGCAAGCGTCAACACGTCCATTGCGATCACCACCTGGCTGGGCTGATCCTCTCTCATACCAGGATGCGCCCAAGGTGGTCTCGGATACATCAGGGTCAAGCCCGTAAGTCACCCCAATAGTGGGGTGAATGAACCCCAGGGGTGCGCTACCGACCGTCACAGGCGGCGCTCGATGGGCAACCGGGAGCGGGTCAGCAGGCCGGCGCCGAGCATGGCGATCAGCGGGACCACCAGCAGCGCCACGGTCACATTGAGCCACGGCACGGCGAGCGGGTACGGGGTGGGGGCCGGCCAGCTGTCGGCCAGCCCGCGGTTGAGCGCCGCAAGCACGGCGGTGGACGCGCCCAGCCCGGCAACGGTGCCGAGCAGGGAGCCGAGGCCGGCGATCACCCCGGCCTGGCTCAGGGACAGCACGCGGCGTACCCGCGGGCTGGCGCCGACGGCCGCCAGGGTGGTGAGGTCCGCGCGGCCGTCCGCGGCGGCCAGGCCGGTGGCGATCGCGGCTGCGCCGAGGGTGATGACGCCGGCGACGATGGCCAGCACCACCAGCGCCGTCTTGTCGGTTTGCGGTGGTCGCTCGACGGTTGCCCACACGCTGTCTCCGAGGGCCGCCCTGAGCTGGTCCTCCTCTTCGACCGTCGGCATTCGGCTGGTGGTCGCCACGGTCACCAGCGGCGACACGTCCAGGCCGAGCGAGCGGGCCGTCGCTTCGGTCATCAGGGTGATGGGCGCGCGTGGCCGGCTCGGCAGAACGAAGCCGGGCGCCGTCACACTGCGCTGGTCCCCCGGCTCGCCGGACCGCGTCAACGTCGAGACCCTCAGGGTCACCCGGCCGTCGACCAGGTAACGGGAGTCGTCGACGACCACGGCGCCGGACCGCAGGGCGGCAGCCACCTCGGCGATGTCCTCGGCCGGGATCTTGGCCACCGCGGCGAGCGCGGCCTCCGCGATGATGACGGTCATGCCGGCGTCGGACGTGAACCCGCCGAAGTAGGTGTAGCTGAGACCGGCACCGGCGCACCGCGGGTCGGCCCGGGCGGCCCGACGCTCGGCGTCGGACAGCTCACGGCGCAGCACCTTGGGCTGGTACGGGCAGGCACGCTCGGCCGCCATCTGCACCTCGACGAAGCATGGCCCGTCGGCGGTGCCGCACGACGGCGCGCTGACCTGGTGGATTTCCTCGGCCGGCATGATGTTCCGCAGCGCGGCGAGCACCTCCGGTCGCGCAGGAGAGCTACCGGCGCCCGCCTTGCCCTCCGCGACCAGACCCACGTCCCCCGGCTCGCTCAGGGTCCGGTAGTCCGCGCGTGCCCGCTCGGTGGTTGCGCCGAACACGACGCCGACGGCGATGCTGCCGACGACGGCGGCCATCACGGCCGAGATGGCCGGCGCCGCAGCCGTCCGGTTGCGGGAGGTGTCGCGCAGCGCGATCCGCGCGGCCAGCGGCAGCCAGCGGCCGGCGCGAGCCACCAACCCGACGATGGCCGGGGTGCACACAACCATCCCCAGCTCGCCGACGACGAGGCCGGCCAGGATGATCGTGGCGTTGGTGCGCCAGGCGCCGACGCCGGCCACCACCACGCCGCCGGCTGCGAGCACAGCGCCGAGCACCGCCCAGCGCCGATGCGAGCGGGTGATCCCGCGCCGCCCGGCCAGCGTGGTCACGACGTCCTGCCGTGCTGAGATCCACGCCGGCACGAGCGCGGCGAGCACCCCGGTGGTCACCGCCAGCACGGCCAGCCCCGCCAGCGCGAGCGGGTACACCCGGAAGGCTCCGGAGCGGACCTCGGAGAGATGCTCGATCAGCGGCCGGCCGGCCGCCGCGACGGCGATGCCGACGGCCACGCCCACGGCTGCCGCCACCGCCCCGAGCACCATGCCGTCGGCGAGCACGATCCGGCGGAGGTGCGCCGGCGTGCCGCCGGCGGCCGCGACCAGCGCGAGGTCCCGGCGCCGGCGGCGCGCGCTGACCGCGAAGGCCGGCCCGGCCAGCAGGATGATCTCCAGCACGGCCAGCCCGGCTATCAGAACCACAGCGCTGAGCCCTGAGGCGCCTTCGCGTTGGATGAGGTCGGGGTACTCCTCGGCCGGCGCTGGCGGCTGCCGCAGCACCAGCCGGGACACCGCGACCACGCCGTGCGTGTTGAGCTGCTTGACCTGCTCCCAGCTCAGCGGCGTCGGCGTGGACACCAGCCAGGCCAGCTCACGTCGCGCGTTCGGCGAACCCGGTGACAGCACGTCGGTCGGCAGCGCGCCGGGACGCAGCACAATCGTGGTGGCGGACAGGTCCTCCGGGTTCTCCACCATACCGACCACCCGCAACGTGCGGCTGCCGTCGGCCAGCCGAACGGTGCCGCCCTCGGTGACACCGAGGCGTCGCGCCGCGGCCGGGGTCAGCGCCACCTCCTCGGCGGTTGCCGGCGCCCGGCCGGACAGCGGGCGGTAGATGCCGCCGGCCAGCGGGTCGGCGTAGTCCAGCAGCCGCACGGCGACGGGCGCGGCTCCGGTGGCGGTGCGCAGGCTCAGCACGCCCGACTGGTCGGTGATGACCCTGGTGCCTGGCGGTAGCAGGGCCAGCAGCCGCTCCTCGCTCGGCACTGTGGCCACTTCCTCGGCCGTGGTCACCGTGAGGGTGCGGACGAACTGGACCTGGTCGGGAAGCTGCTGCACCGGCCCGTCGCTGGGCCATTTGAGCACTGCCTGGGCGCTGCCCATCAGCCGGTCGGCCCGCTCGTCCGGGCTGAGCTTGAACGTCTCGTTGACGACCGTGCCGAACGCCAGCGCGGCCACCGGCAGCGCGATCATGGCGACAACCAGGAGCGCTCTGCCCTTGGCGCGGCGCGCCTCGCGCCAGGCCATCCGAAGCGCGGCGCGCCACCCGCTCACCTGGTGCCGCCGGGGGTGCTGAGCAGCTCGTCCGGCTGGTCCAGCGGGCCGGAGGTGTCGACCACGACGCCGTCGCGCAGGAAAACCACCCGGTCGGCCCACGCCGCGTGCCGCGCCTCGTGGGTCACCAGCACACCGGCCGCGCCGCCGTCCACCCTGGACCGCAGCAGCCGAAGCACGGCCTCCCCGGTCTGCGAGTCCAGCGCGCCGGTCGGCTCGTCGGCGAGCACCAGGATGCGGTCTCCGATCAGGGCGCGGGCGATGGCGACCCGCTGCTGCTGGCCGCCGGACAGCTCGTCCGGAAAACGGCTGCCGCACCCCTCCAGGTCCACAGTGGCCAGTGCGGCGAGCGCCAGCCGCCGGGCCTGGCGGACGCCGGCGCCGTCCAGCTCGAGCGGTAGCGCCACGTTCTCCGCCGCGGTGAGGCTGGGCAGCAGGTTCAGATCCTGGAAGACGTAGCCGATCCGGCGGCGGCGCAGTGCGGCCAGCATCCGCCGGCTGCAGCCGCCGAGCACCGTGCCGTCGACCGCGACCTCACCCTCGGTGGGGCGGTCGAGCCCACCGGCCAGGTTGAGCAGCGTCGACTTGCCCGACCCGGACGGGCCCATCACGGCGACCAACTCGCCGGCCAGCACGGTCAGGCTCACGCCGCGCAGCGCATGCACGGCGGTCTCGCCGCTGCCGTGAACCCGGTGTACGGCGCGCATTTCGAGGACGGTCATCGCCGGCTCGCCTTCTCGATCTCACGGTTGGCGGCCTCCGGCACGCTGGCCGGAGGCGACGAGTACCGGATCAGGCTCGCCTCGCAGTGATCCAGCCACCGGATCTCGGCCTCGGCCTGGAACAGCATGGCGTCCAGCACGAGCAGCCAGGACAGCTCGCCGGGGCCGGACTTGCCGGGCTTGCCGGCCTTCAGCCTGGTGTACTCCTGCAGGGTGCGCATGGTCGCGGTGCGCTGGGTCTGCACCACCGCCTGCACGTCCACGCCCGGCGTGGTCAGCGCCAGCGCAAGCTTGATCGCCAGCTCGTCGCGCGGGCGATCCGTCCTGCCGACCGGGGTGGCGAACCAGGCCGCCAGCTCTTGGTGGCCGGCATCGGTGATCCGGTACGGCCGCTGCCCCCCGTCGCCCTCCGGTAGCGCCTGCACGAGCCGGTCCCGTTCCAGCCGGGACAGGGTCGTGTACACCTGCCCGATGTTCAGCGGCCAGCTGCCGCCGGTGGACTCCTCGAAGGCCACCCGCAACTGGTAGCCGTACATCGGGCCACGCTCCAGCAGCGCGAGCAGGCCATGCTTCACCGACATAAATACCGAGTATGCATACCCGGTATGCTAGCCGCAAGGGGTTCTCTCGTCAGGTCGGCCGGCGGCGGCCCACTGTGCGACCACGCCCTCGTGCAGCGCCGCGTACACCCGGTCTCGCAGCCGGTTCGCGTCGTCGTCGGTGAGGGTCCGGTCCAGCGCGCGCAGCACGAGCCGGACCAGCAGGTTGCGCTGGCCGGGCCGGATGCCGATCCGGGCGCGGCCGGCCGGCGGGAGGTCGTGGTACGGCGTTTCGCTGATGATCTCGACCGTCTCGGCGACGTCCGCGTCACTGCCCAGAGCCTCGCGCACCCGGTCGCCGATGACCTCGGCGCTGGCCTCGACGTCCGGGCCCACCGCGACGGAGAGGTCCCGCCGCACCGGCGGCATGGCGGACACCGGGCGGTACGGCCCGAGGTCCAGCAGCTGCGCGGCGACCCGGGGGTCGGTCGAGCGCAGCAGCCGGATGTCCTGGATGCCCTTGCGCAGCATGGCCAGCCGGTCCAGGCCGAGCCCCATGGCCAGCCCGCTCCACCGGCGCACGTCGAGGCCGGCGCGGCTGAGCACCGCCGGTGCCGCCAGGCCGCACTCGCCGATCTCCACCCAGCCGCCGTCGCCCTGGGCGTAGATCTCTCGGCCGTGTTCGGTGTACGGATGCGCGGCCGGCACCATGCGCCACCTGCTGCCGGGCAGCGCGGCGCCGACCACCAGCTCGATCATCTCCGCCAGGTCGGCCTCGGTGCACCGGTCCACGCCGTCCCGGATCCGCCAGAGGTCGAGCTGGTGCGGCGTACCGGTGTGCTGCCAGTCGACGCTGTCCCGCCGGTAGCAGATGCCCGGGCAGGCGAGCAGCACGTCTGCCAGCGCGGCACCCACCGCGCGGTCGGCGGCCAGCCGGCGCAGCGCGCCGGGCACCATCGCGGTGGTGTGCCCGCGCAGCACGTGGCCGGCGTCCACATACCTGGTGTACCGGGCGTCCCTGGTCACCGCGTCGGGGGCGAAGCCGAGGGTCTCGTAGTTGTCCGCCAGGGTCACGACGGGATGCGCGCGGGTGAGCCGCACGGCGCAGCCCCACCGCGTGTGCAGCGCGTCGACGAGCGCGTCGACGATGAGTTGCAGGGCGTGCGGGCCCTGGGCCGGGTCGGTCAGGTCACGGATGGCAAGGTCTTGTGCAAGGTCTCGTTCGGGCACGGCGGATCTCCTCGGCCGGTAGGGGTTGACGCGGAGACACCCCGAGCGGCCGCAGGAGGCGAGATCGGCTTTCAGCCGTCCCGACGGCGCAGGCGACGGCTCAACCCGACCGCACCGCTGTGCCGGTCGGGGCGGCGAAATCGCCGAGTCGCTCGCATGTCAGCCGATGTTACGGGCCTGCCAGGCGCCGGCCAACGTGTTTGCGGGTCGAGGCGGACCAGCACATTCCCATGTTCGCAATGCCATAGTTGCGCCCAGGTCGTCCGGCATGACCGCCACGGGCGCCAGCCCGCCGTGTCGGGCGGCAAATCCGTCGAGCTGGCCGGCGAGCCGGCCGCCGTCGAGCCAGTCATGCGGGGTGCCCGGCTGGCCGGCGAGCTGCACGAGCACGGGGAGCAGCGGGCGCGGCGAAACCAGGTACGCCGGCGGCAGGTAGACGCATCCCGGCCTGGCCGGGAAGCCGGAACCGGTGGCCGGGATGACCTGCTGGGCCACCACGCCGTGCGCCGGCAGGTCCGCGGGCGGGTGCCAGCCGGCCAGCGGCGCCACCGCGGTCACGCCGGCCAGCTGTGCGGGCTCGACCTGGTGCGTCGTGCGCAGCCCGAGTGCGGCGCGCAACGTGGGGTACGCGCCGAGGTAGGCGTTGACCGCGGACGCTGCGGCCAGCACCACCAGGCCGGCGGCCAGCATCGCCACCGCGGCGCGACGCGGGGAGCCGTCCCGGGTCCGCAGCGCGGCCAGGACGGGAGCGAGCACCGCAACCCCGACCCAGCACCACACGACCGGCGGGACCGGGTCGACGAACGGCCGCCACCACATGTCCAGCACGGCCAGCGCTGCCGTCACCCCGCCGGCGAGCAGCACCGCAATCGGCAGCGTGCGCCGCAACCACCGCCGGTCGGGCCGCAGGGCCAGCAGGGCCAGCGCCGCCGCGCCGAACACCAGCACCACCGCCGGCACCCAGCCGCTGAGCACCCACCAGTCGAGTGGTCCTGGTCCGGTCCCCACCACACCCAGCGTTGCCGAGGCACGCTGTGACCACGCTGTGAAACGCGGGTCGGTCCTCGGGTGGCAGGCTGGCGGCGTGCGGGTGCTGCTCGTCGAGGATGAGGTGCCACTCGCCGAGCAGATTCGCCGGCGGTTGGCGGCCGAGGGCCATGTGGTCGAGGTGTGCCACGACGGCGAGGACGGGCTGTGTCGGGCGACCGAGGGCGCCTTCGATGTCATCGTGCTGGACATCATGCTGCCGCGGCTGTCCGGGTACCGGGTGTTGCAGCGACTGCGCGCCGCACAGGTGTGGACCCCGGTCCTCATGCTCACCGCCAAGGACGGCGAGTACGACCAGGCGGACGCATTCGACCTCGGCGCCGACGACTACCTGACCAAGCCGTTCTCGCTGGTCGTGCTGCTCGCCAGGCTGCGGGCCCTGCTGCGCCGCGGCGCACCGGCGCGGCCGGCGGTACTGACCGTCGGCGACCTCGTGCTCGACCCGGCCAGGCACCGGGTCCACCGCGGCGAGACCGAGATCGCGCTGACGGCCCGCGAGTTCGCCGTGCTGGAGTACGTGATGCGGCACACCGGCCGGGCGGTGGCCAAGACCGACCTGCTCGCCGCGGTGTGGGACCCGCACTACGACGGCGACGTCAACGTGGTCGAGCTGTACATCGGCTACCTGCGCCGCAAGATCGACGTGCCGTTCGGCCGGCACACCATCCAGACGCTGCGCGGCACCGGCTACCGGTTGTGCGACGAGGACGACGAGGACACCGAGGGCGGCGGCGCCGTGACCTGATGCGCTGGCAGGTGGACGGTGAACCGGGCACCGCCGCCGGCTGCGTCCCCGACCGTCACGTCGCCGCCATGCGAGCGGACCACCTCGGCGACGATGGCCAGCCCGAGGCCGGCTCCGCCCTTGGCACGGGCCCTGCTGTCGTCCAGCCGCACGAACCGGTCGAAGATCCGCTGCCGGTCCGCGGCCGGCACGCCCGGCCCGTCGTCGATCACCTCGAGCGCCGCCCGGCGGTCATCCCGGCGCAGCCGGATCAACACCGCGGACCCGGCGTGCCGAACCGCGTTGTCCACCAGATTCCTGATCACCATGGCGAGCTGGTCCCGGTCGCCCAGCACGCGCACCGGTGTGGTCTCCGCATGGACTACAACCTCGCTGGATGTCTCCCGCGCCCTGATCCGCTCGGCGTCGACCAGCTCGTCCAGGTCCACCTCGTCCCGGCGCGTGGCGCCGCCGTGCTCGTCGGCCCTGGCCAGCAGCAGCAGGTCGGTGACCAGCCGGGCGAGCCGGTCGGTCTCGGCGCGCAGCGTCGCCACCGTGTCGGTGTCCAGCTCGCCGTCCTGGGCGTTCTCCAGCGCGGCACTGATGGTCGCGATGGGGCTGCGCAGCTCGTGGCTGGCGTCCGCGACGAATCGGCGCTGCGCGAGCTGCGCGGCCCGGAGCCGGGCCAGCATCTCGTTCATCGTCTCGGCGAGGCGCCGTACCTCGTCCCGCGCCGCCGGCACCGGCACGCGAGCCGCCAGGTCCCGCACGGTGAGCACAGCCACTCGGGAGCGGATGGCCTCGACCGTACGCAGCGAGCGACCCACGAACCAGTACGTCGCCACCGCGGCGATGGCGGCCAGCAGCGGCACCCCGGCCAGCATCAGTCCGACGGCGACCTCGGTGGCGCGCTCCGCCGACCCGGACGGCCGGCCCACCTGCACCACGAGGTCGCCGTCGGCCTGGGTGTGCACGCCGCGGGCGACCACCACCAGGCTGGGTTCCTCGCCGAGCTCGGCGACCTCGGTGGTGGCGACCGCCTGCCGGCCAGGACCGGGCCGGTCGGGCAGCAGCGGCGGGCGGCCGGCGAGCTGCGGCGATGCGGCCAGCACCTGCCCCGCCGGGGTCACCACCTGCACGAGCCCGAGACCCGAGCCGGAGAGCCGCTGGCTGTCCCTTGCCAGCTGGCCGGTGGGATCGGCCGCGAGCCCGGCGGCGACCTGCTCGGCCTGCCCGGCGGCGAGGTCCAGCACCGAGGTGCCCAGCGCGCGGTCCAGCAGCGTCACCAGCACCACCGCGCCGACCGCCAGCGCCACCGCCACCACCGCCGCGGCCGCCACCGCCGACCGGACCCTGATCCCGGCCCTGGCCCCCAGCCACCTCGCGGCTGTACCCACCGCCAGCAGCATACGGAGCCGGTGGGCTTGGCCCGCCTCCAAGTACCACCATTGCCGCGTAGATGGGCCTTTAACCACGGCCATCGCCTGTCCCCGTGTACCGAAGCGCCCAACTCGAGCACCCGTACCGGCGAACACGCCGAGAAGGGGACAGCCGGCCGCGCGGCCAGGCCGCCCACAGCGTCCGCACAGCATCCGTGCGGCACTGTTGCCTGCAGACCGGGCGGCACCGCCGCCGCCCTGCCCCCTGCGAGGAATCCGATGCCCGCCGACCTTGGCACCCACGACCGGCAGGCCCGCCGCGGCCGGTCGTGGAGCCGAGCAGAGCGGCCGTGGGCGCCGCGATGGATCTCCCGATTGGTCGCGTTGCTCGGCGCGGTGAGCGTGATCAGCGCGCTGCTGCCGGCGCTACGGCCGCGGCTGGGGGTGCTGGTCGAGGTGGTGCCGCGCTACGCGCCTCCGGTTGCCACCGGGTTCACCCTGGCCACCGGGTTCGTGCTGATCGCGGTGTCCCGCGGGCTGCGGCGGGGCAAGCGGCACGCGTGGGCCGTGGCGGTGTGCCTGGCCGCGGCCGCGGTGGCGTTGCACCTGCTCAAGGGCCTGGACGTCGAGGAGGCGACGCTTTCCGCGGCCGTGCTGGCCGGCTTGCTGGCCACCCGGCGGGCGTTCCCCGCCGCCGCCGACCGGCCGTCGTGGCCCGCCGCGATGGCGGTGGTGGCCGGCGCGCCGGCAGTGGCCGTGCTCACCGGCACGGCCTACCTGGCGCTGCGGCCGCGGGCCATCGTCGGACATCCGCCGCTTCGGCTGCTGGCCGTGCAGGCCGCCGCCGGGCTGGTCGGGCTCGACGGGCCGGTGGGGTTCACCTCGCCGCACGCGGCGACCCGGACAGCGCTGCTGCTCGCCACGCTCGGGCTGACCACCACCGCCGGCCTGCTCGTGGTGCTGCTGCGCGCTTCGGCGGCGCCCCCGGCCAGGTCGGCAGAGCAGACCGAGCGGCTGCGCGCGCTGCTGCGGCAGCACGGTGAGTTGGACTCGCTCTCCTACTTCGCGCTGCGGTCGGACCGCTCGTGCATCTTCTCCCCCACCGGCAAGGCGGCCATCACCTACCGCGTGGTCGGCTCAGTGAGCCTCGCCGCCGGCGACCCCATCGGCGACCCGGAGGCGTGGCCGGGGGCAATCCAGGCCTGGCTCGACGACGCCGCGAGGCACGCTTGGGTGCCGGCCGTGCTGGCGGCCGGCGAGCGGGCCGCCAGCGCCTTTGCCCGCCACGGGCTGGACGCACTGGAGATCGGCGACGAAGCCATCCTCGACGTAGCCGCGTTCGGCCTCGGCGGCAGGGACATGCGTGCCGTCCGGCAGGCGGTCAACCGGGTGCGACGCGCCGGCATCACGGCCGCAATCGAGCGCACCGGTGACCTGCCGCCGGACGTGCTGGACGCCGTGACCACAGCCGCGGACCGCTGGCGCGTCGGCCGTGCCGAGCGCGGCTTCTCGATGGCCCTTGGCCGCTTCGGCGACCCGTCCGACGGCGCCTGCGTGCTGGTCAGGGCAACCGACGGCGCCGGAGTGCTCCGCGGGCTGCTGCACCTGGTGCCGTGGGGCCGCCACGGGCTCTCGCTCGACCTCATGCGCCGGGACCGGAACTCGGACAACGGCCTGGTCGAGTTCATGGTCACCGAGTTGATGGCGGCCGCGCCCGGGATCGGCGTGCGCCACGTCTCGCTCAACTTCGCCATGTTCCGGTCAACGTTTGCCCGCGGCGAGCGGATCGGCGCCGGCCCGGCCCTACGGACCTGGCGGCGGATCCTGCTCGTGGCGTCACGGTTCTGGCAGATCGAGTCGCTCTACCGGTCCAACCGCAAATACCGGCCGATCTGGACGCCGCGGTTCGTATGCTTCCGCGCCGCCCGCGACCTGCCCAGGATCGCCATCGCGGCGCTGGAGGCCGAGGCGTTCATCGGGCGCCCCTTCAAGCGCCGGCCAGCCGTGTCACGATGCGATCCGGCGGCTGGCGTGGCGCCCGCGAGGTGCTAACGAGGGGCGGCGCGGACGACGAGGATGGCGATGTCGTCCCGGCGGGGATCGGCCGAGAACGCCTCGACGGCCGACCGCACGGCGGCGACCACGGCGGCGGCCGACCCGTCGGCGGCGCCGGCAACGGCATCGAGCAGCCGGTGCTGGCCGAACAGCTCGGCGCCACGGCGCCGCTCCGTGACGCCGTCGGTATAGATCACCAGGGCATCGCCTGGGCGCAGCCAGTGCCGCGAGCAGGCCGGGGTGATCTGCTCCACCAGACCGACCGCGGTGCCCGGCTGGCCGATCAGCTCGACGTCGCCGTGGGCACGGCGTAGCACGGGCCGCTCGTGGCCGGCGAGCACCAGCTCGACGGCGAGCCCGGGCGGCTGGCCCGGCGCGGCGCGGCTGACCATGGCGGTGGCCAGCGTGCAGAACTGCTGCGGGTCGCCGGCCTCCATCATGACGCCGTTGAGCAGCTCGATGGCGCGCTGCGGGGAACGGCCGTCGTTGACCAGCACGCGCAGCACGTCGCGCACCAGCCCGGTGCGGGCGGCCGCACGCGCGCCCTTGCCGCACACGTCCCCGATGGAGACCAGCCATTGACCGCCGTCCAGGGCCAGCACGTCGTAGAAGTCGCCGCCGACGTCGCTCCCGGAGCTGACCGGCAGGTACTCGGCGGCGAAGTCGACCCCGTCGGCATCCGGCAGCTGCCGCGGCAGCAGCGCCTGCTGCAGGGCCTGCGAGGTCTGCACGTGGATCTCGGTGGTCCTGGCGTTGTCGATGGCGAGCGACGCCCGCCGCGCCAGGTCGGAGACCAGCACGATCTCCTCCGGCGAGTGCGGCCGGTTGGAGAACCGGCCGACGGTGAGCGTGCCGAGCGGCTGCCCGCGGGCGGTGAGCGCAACCGCGACGCCGTCGGCCGGTGCGTTGATCCCGACCGGCCCCGCGGACGTGCGCAGCAGCGGGTTGAGCTGCGCGCGGGCACCCGCCGACCGCGCGGGGTCCAGGCCGTCCCGCAGGGCGGGGATGGCGTCCTCGTTGGCGTGCGTGATCGCGGCCAGCTGCAGCCGGCCGTAATCGTCCACCAGGTGCACCGCGCACCACCGGCCGAGCCGCGGCACCAGCAGCTGCGGCACCATGGCCACCGTCATCTGCACGTCCAACGACTGGGCGAGCAGCTCGCTGGTGTCGGCCAGGTAGGTCATCCAGGACCGGCGCCGCTGGTCGGCGCCGCGCAGCCACTCGGACTCGACGGCCAGCGCGATCCGTTGCGCGGTCAGCCCCGCCAGTTCGGCCGCCGTGCCGGACCCGTCCGCCGGCAGCACCCGCAGCACGCCGTGCAGCGGCGCCGGAAGCGGTAGCTGCGCCTGCACCTGCGCGCTGTGCTCCGGGTCGACCGGCCGGCCGTGGTTGGCGAGCTGCTGCGCGCCGCGCCCATCGCCGTAGTAAACCGACACCTCGGCGCCCTCGGCGTCGAGCACCTCGCACAACCGCCGCAGCAGCTCGGTGACCAGGGCGCGCAGCTCGAGCTTCGCGGCCAGGCCGGTGGGCACGTGCAGCAGCCACCGGACCGCCCGGGCGGGCGGCCAGTCCTCCGGGGCAGCCGACGGCGCCAAGGACGGCTCGGCCGCCGGCTGCTCGGGTGGGATGCGCGCGGCGCCCGCCGGTTGCAGCGTGAACCAGGTCTGGTGGTGCCCGCCGCCGAAGTGCCGAGTGCCCCACGCGGCGGACAGCTGCTCGACGAGCAGCAGCCCGCGGCCGTGACTGGCCGCGCGCCCGACCCGCGGCATGGCCAGGTTCAGCTCCAGCGGGCCGGGACCCCGGTCCGTAACGGCCACGGTCACCTGCGTGCCGTCTCCGTTCACGGTGAGCTCGACGTCGTAGTCGGTGCCGCCGTGCAGCACGGCGTTGTCGCACAGCTCGCTGGCCAGCAGCACCGCGACGTCCACCAGCGCGGACAGCCCGGCCTCCTCGAGGGCGGCGCGCACCATCCGGCGGGCCTGCGCCGGTGAGCGGGGATCGGGCGCCAGCCGCATCCGACGCGCCAGCTGCACGGACACGTGGAGCAGTCTGCCCGCTCGTCCCCGTGGTCTCTCGGGCCGGCCACGGATTAGAGTCCTCCAGGCGCGATCGCCGCACGCACGGTCACGGATGGCGGTACGGCCGCCCGGAAGCAGTGGTAAGGACGGCGTCAGATGGCTCCGGCTCCCAGCATGAGTGTGCAGCCCGCCCGACCGACCGACCCCACGCCAACAGACAGAGCCGACAAAGCCGGCGCGACCGGCGACCTCGACGCGGCCGCCCACTCGCTGCTCGGCGAGCTGGCCGACGCCATGGGGCAGGCCAGGCGCGGCCGGTTCGACGTCCGGCTGCCGCGCCGCAGCGGCCTGGCCGGCGAGGTGGTCGACCAGTTCAACGAGCTGATCAGCCTGCAGGAGCGCCGCAACCGCGACCTGCTGCGGATCAGCCGGGTGGTCGGCCGGGACGGCCGGATGGCCGAGCGCCTGGACGAGGAGGCCTTCGACGGCGCCTGGGCCGAGGGCGCGCACGCGGTCAACTCGCTGATCGACGACCTGGTCCGGCCCACCGCGGAGATCGCCCGGGTGATCGCGGCGGTGGCCGAGGGCGACCTGTCCCAGCACATGGCGCTGGAGATCGAGGGCCGGCCGCTGCGCGGCGAGTTCCTGCGCATCGGCCGCACCGTCAACACCATGGTCGACCAGCTCTCCTCGTTCGCCGACGAGGTGACCCGGGTCGCCCGCGAGGTAGGCGCCGAGGGCGCCCTCGGTGGCCAGGCTGACGTCCGCGGGGTGGCCGGTACCTGGCGGGCGCTCACCGACTCGGTGAACACCATGGCGAGCAACCTCACCAACCAGGTGCGGTCGATCTCCTCGGCGGCCACCGCGATTGCCAAGGGCGACCTGTCCCGCAAGATCACGGTGAGCGCCCGCGGCGAGGTGGCCGAGCTGGCCGACACCATCAACTCGCTGACCGACACGCTGCGCCTGTTCGCCAACGAGGTCACCAGGGTGGCCCGCGAGGTCGGCACCGACGGCCGGCTCGGCGGCCAGGCCGAGGTGCCGAACGTGGCAGGCACCTGGAAGGACCTCACCGACGCGGTGAACCTCATGGCGGCAAACCTGACCGACCAGGTGCGCGGCATCGCGCAGGTGGCCACCGCGGTGGCCCGCGGCGACCTGTCGCAGAAGATCACAGTGGACGCCCGCGGCGAGATCCTGGAGCTCAAGTCGACCGTGAACACCATGGTCGACCAGCTGTCCTCCTTCGCCGACGAGGTCACCCGCGTCGCCCGCGAGGTCGGCACGGAAGGAAAGCTCGGCGGCCAGGCCCAGGTGCAGGGCGTGGCCGGCACCTGGCGGGATCTCACCGAGAGCGTCAACCAGCTCGCCGGCAACCTGACCGCGCAGGTCCGCAACATCGCCCAGGTCACCACCGCGGTGGCCCGCGGCGACCTGTCGCAGAAGATCACGGTGGACGCCCGCGGCGAGATCCTGGAACTCAAGTCGACCGTGAACACGATGGTCGACCAGCTCTCCTCCTTCGCCGACGAGGTCACCCGCGTCGCCCGCGAGGTCGGCACCGAGGGCAAGCTCGGCGGCCAGGCCCAGGTCAAGGGCGTGTCCGGGACATGGCGCAACCTCACCGAGAACGTCAACCAGCTCGCCTCCACCCTCACCACTCAGCTGCGGGCGATCTCCGCGGTCTCCACGTCGGTGGCCAGCGGGGATCTCACCCAGCAGATCAGGGTGCAGGCCCGCGGCGAGGTGGCCGAGCTCAAAGACAACATCAACCAGATGATCGTCACGCTGCGCGAGACGACGACGGAGAACGCCGAGCAGGGCTGGCTGGACTCCAACCTGGCCCGCATCGGCGGCCTCCTGCAGGGCCAGCGGGACCAGGTCGACGTCTGCGGGATGATCATGAACGAGGTCACGCCGCTGGTCAATGCGCAGGTCGGGGCGTTCTTCCTGGCCTCGAACCAGGGCACCGACGACGGTGCGGAGACCACCGAGTGGCGGCTCTGCGCCGGCTACGCGCTGCCGGACACCGAGCAAACCACCTTCCGCTCCGGGGTCGGCCTGGTCGGCCAGGCCGCCACGTCCAAGCAGGTGGTGCTGGTGCGCCAGGTGCCGCCCGGCTATCTGCCGATCAGCTCCGGCGTCGGCTCGGCCAGCCCGGTAACGGTGGTGGTGCTGCCGATCCTGTTCGAGGGCGAGGCCCTCGGCGTGATCGAGTTCGGATCCGTCACGGCGTTCTCCGAGCTGCACCTGATGTTCCTGGAGCGGCTGGTCGGCACGATCGGCGTCGCGATCAAGACCATCCAGGCGAACCGCCGCACCGAAGAGCTGCTCGCCCAGTCCCAGCGCTTGGCCACCGAGCTGCAGGACCAGTCCGCCGAGCTGCAGCGCACGAACGCGGAGCTCGAGGAGAAGGCCGAGCTGCTGTTCAAGCAGAACCGCAATATCGAGATCAAGAACATGGAGATCGACGCGGCCAGGCGCGGGGTCGAGGAGAAGGCCCAGCAGCTCGCGCTGGCCAGCCAGTACAAGTCCGAGTTCCTGGCCAACATGAGCCACGAGCTGCGCACCCCGCTGAACTCGCTGCTGCTGCTCTCCCGGCTCTTGGCGGACAACCAGGACAGCAACCTCACGGAGAAGCAGATCGAGTTCGCCAACACCATCCACAGCGCCGGGTCCGACCTGCTGGCACTGATCGACGACATCCTGGACCTGTCCAAGATCGAGGCCGGTCGGGTGGACATCGAGCCGGCCACGGTCCAGCTGGCCGAGGTGTGCGGCTATGTCGAGCAGGCCTTCCGGCCGCAGGCCGACGACCGCTCCCTCGAGCTGCGGGTGGAGCTGGCACCCGAGGTGGCCCCGACGATTGTCACCGACGGGCAGCGGCTCCAGCAGATCTTGCGCAACCTGCTCTCCAACGCGATGAAATTCACCGGGCGCGGCAGCGTCAGCCTGCGGATCCAGCCGGCGCCGCCGAGCGCCAAGTACGGCGTCGCGGCGCTCGACTCGGCCCGCCAGGTGGTGGCGTTCGTCGTGCAGGACACCGGCATCGGCATCTCGGACGAGAAGTTCGCCATGATCTTTGAGGCGTTCCAGCAGGCGGACGGCACTACCAGCCGCAAGTACGGCGGTACCGGGCTGGGCCTGTCCATCAGCAAGGAGCTGGCCAGGCTGCTCGGCGGTGCGATCACGGTTTGCTCCGAGCTCGGCTCCGGGTCGACGTTCACGCTGTTCCTACCCGACGTGCTGACCGCCGAGAAGGCGACGCAACAAGGGCGGTTCTTCGCCCGGACGGTGCCCAACGGCAGCACCGCCGCCGACCGGCCAAACGGGTTCACCCCGATCCTGCGGCCGCAGGTACCCGAGCCGGTGACGCCGCGGGAGGCGGTGATCCTGGACGGGGTCACCGTGCTGATCGTCGACGACGACGTGCGCAACGTGTTCGCGCTGACCAGCGCGCTCGAGCTGCAGGGCATGACCGTGCTCTACGCGGACAACGGCGCGGACGGCATCCGGCTCCTCGCCCAGCACCCGGAGGTGGACGTGGTGCTGATGGACGCGATGATGCCCGACCTGGACGGCAACGAGGCCACCCGGCTGATCCGCGCGCTGCCCCAGGGCGAGACGCTGCCCGTGGTGTTCCTCACCGCCAAGGCCATGCCCGGCGACCGGGAATCCAGTCTCGCCGCCGGGGCCAGCGACTACATCACCAAGCCGGTCGATCTCGATGAACTGCTGTCCGTGATGGCCTCCTGGGTGGATCGAGCCCGCGCGCAACGCGGTGCAAAGCTTGGCGGGTGAGATCGGACCGCATCGCCAAGGTGCTCGCGGTGGACGACCGCAGGGAGAACCTGATCGCCCTCGAGGCGATCCTGCAGGGGCTTCCGCTCGAGACGGTATCGGTGACCAGTGGCGAGGACGCCCTCAAGCGGCTGCTGACCGACGACTACGCGGCGATCCTGCTGGACGCGCACATGCCAGGGATGGACGGATTCCAGACCGCCGAGCACATCAAGCAGCGCGAACGCACCCGGCACGTGCCGATCATCTTTCTGACCGCCGTCGACTACGACGCACACCTGGCCTTCCGCGGCTATCAGGCCGGCGCCGTCGACTACATCACCAAGCCGTTCGACCCCTGGGTGCTGCGCTCCAAGGTGGCCGTGTTCGTCGACCTCTGGAGGATGCACGATGAGCTGACCACCCGGGTCGCCGAGTACAACGCGCTGCGCTTCGCGGTCGACGAGGCCCTGGCCCTGCTCGAGGCCGACACCTTGGACCCGGCAGCCGCGCGGCAGGCCGCCGCCGTGCTCGCCCAGACCCGCGTCCGCCGCTAGGCCGCGCACAGACTGCTTCCGCCGATCAGCACTCGGCACTGCAAGAGATGCCGGGCTCGGGTCACGCCGTGCGCAGCTCCGGGCGTTCGAACGTCATCGAGAGCACATGGGCGTGGATGCGCCGCAGCTCCCGGCCCGGCTCGACGCCGAGCTCCTCGACCAGCCGGCCGCGCACCGAGTCGTAGGCGGCCAGCGCCTCGGCCTGCCGGTCGGCGTGGTGCAGGGCGAGCATGAGCTGGGCCCAGAACCGCTCCCGTAGCGGGTGCTCAGCGGTCAGCCCGCGCAGCTCGGCGACCAGCGAATCGGACCGCCCGAGGGAGATGTCCACCGCGATCCGCCGTTGCAGCGTCGCCAGCCGCTCCTCGACGAGCACCGGCACGAACTGCCGGTGCAGCGAGTCCGACGGCACGTCGGCCAGCACCGGGCCGCGCCACATCGCCAGCACGGTGCGCAGCTGCTCGGCCTCGGTGACGGCGTCACCGCGCAACGCGGCGTCGTCGGCGGCCTGCACGCCGGCGTGAAACTGAACCAGGTCCAGCCGCTCCGGCGTGATCGAGTACCCGCACGGCTCGGTGTGGATCATGCCGTGCTCGCCGAGCCGCTGCCGCAGGCGGGTCATCAGGGTGTGCAGGGCCGCCTTCGGGTGCACCGGCGGCCGCCGCCCCCACAGCCGGTCGACCAGCTCGTCGACGGTCACCGTCTGATGGGCGCGCACCAGCAGCGCGGCGAGCAGCACACGTTCGCGGGCCGAGCCGATGCGCACCACGCTGCCGTTGCGGCGGACCTGCAACGGGCCGAGGATTCCGAACCACAATGGTTGGGGCAAAGGCTCCTCCCGCCGTAACAGACCGTTGCCAAGTGGGCACGTTGCCGTAGCAAGATGTGGCCCGCTCCCCCGGCCAGCGGTTTTGGAGTTCCAGATGGTTGCTGTCTACTCCGGTGCCACGTTGTTCGCCGCCGGCGACGGACAACGGGCCACCGGCGACGATCTATTTGCCAGTTGGGGGTGTGCCGATGCCGCGACCGGAGAGACCGTTGGACCCGCTGGCCGGGCCGGTGCAGGCGTTCGCCGCCGAACTGCGCAAGCTGCGGGCCCAGGCGGGTAATCCCAAGTACCTGCAGATGGCGCGGCTGACCGGCAAGTCCCGCACCGCCCTGTCCGAGGCCGCTGGCGGCGACCACCTGCCGACCTGGGAGACCGTCGAGGCGTACGTCACGGCCTGCGGCGCCGACCCGACGCTGTGGCGGCTGCGGTGGGAGCAGGTCGAGGACGAGGTCCGCCAGCGGCGGCAGCCGGAGCAGCGCCGCACGGTAGAACCGCAGATCGCGGCGGAATCCCCGGTGACGTGGGTGGACAGGCCGGGGCGTCGGCGGTGGTCGGAACGTCGACTGGTGGCCTTGATCGTCGTCCTGGTGGGGCTTGTGGTGCTCTCCGCGTCCGCCGCCGGGGCGCTGGTGCTGGCTCGCGTCGAGCGCGGCGCCGAGCCGGCCGCGGGGCCCCCGGCCGCCGCCATGGTGCCCTCCGGTCCACGCAGCGTGGAGATCCGCAGCGCCG
>DASXTS010000153.1:0-11378 GCA_036505275.1 Pseudonocardiaceae bacterium | reverse complement strand
CGCGTACTTGAACGCGTAGTTGCCGGTCCGTTTGATGTTCGTCACGCAGGTGACGTTGGCCGTGGCGGTGTCGAAGATCTGGTGCCCGGTCATCGTCGCCGCGCCGGTCATGCTGCCGAACTCGGCGCCGCTCATCATCTGGACGAGGTGGGCGTGCCGGGCACCGTCGGCGTACAGGCTGACCGCGTCGGCCGCCAAATCGGCCAGCGGGGTGCACGTGGCGGTGGTCTCGATGTATCCGATGGCCAGGGACGGCTTGTACGCGACGGCCAGCGAGAACCCGATGCCCGCGTCGGTGCGCCCGACGTTGGCCAGTTCGATCCACCCGTTGGTGTAGCCGCTCCACACCGGTACGGTGGCGTCGTTGCCGCGGGCGGCGAACACGGCCAGGCCGAGCGTGTCATAGCAGGAGCCGGGGCTGGTGACGCCATCCCGGTAGGTGCTGATCGACGTCGCGTCCGAGGCCACGCTCGTGTCGGAGCTGGCCTTGTCGGCGTACCAGGACAGGTTCCCGGTGCCCAACGGGTCCTGGCCGACCCCGGTGACCTCCATGGCCACCCAGGCGACCTGCCGCGCCGACGCGACCCCGCTCTTCTTTGGGGTCAGACCCCATGAGGTGCCACCGGCGGCGACGTTGCGTTTCGCGAATATCGTCGGCATCGCGTCCTGCACCGTGACGGCGGTGACACCGCCGATCGCCTCGAACGCTGTGTCGTCGGAGGTGACCATGACGTTGGAGTCGGCGGCGATGGCCGGGCACGCCGCGACGATGACCACCGTGGATCCGGCGGTGACCGGGTTCGTCAGGGTGGCGTTGCCGCCGGTGGCGTTGAAGCTGCCGGTGTTGACCTGGATGATGTTGTCGACGGACAGCGGCACGCGAGAGCCCTTCTACTGCGGTCTCATGTGGATGTGCGGTAGCGGTTCGGATCAGGCGACGACGGTGCCGTGGTAGCCCGCGGCGATGTCAGGCGACCGCGCCGACCCGGTACTTCGCGGCGATGTCCCGCCAGTTCACGGTCAGCCCCTGAATCGGGTTCCCGTCGTAGCGGACCACGTAGTCGTCGATCTGTTCCATGGACACACCCGCGACCGGGTGTTCGTAGATGTCGCCGGCCAGCTGCAGCACCGCCAGTTCGACGCTGCCCGGCACGGCCGTGTAGCCGTAGGTGTAGGTGACCACGACGTCCGCCGCGTAGTAGGACGTGCCGCCCCACCGCAGGATCCGGTACAGGCTGGCGCCGCGCTTCTGATAGTCCGTGCCGGCCGTCAGCGCCACCCCGTCGACCGTCACCGACTGCACCGCGATGATCGGGAGCTTCGGCAGCGTGATGACGTTCTGGCCGTAACCCTCGACCGTGTAGGTGGTGCTGGTCGAGCTGAACTTCGTGTCGGCCTCGAGTTCGAAGGTGTCCGACGCGTCGTCGACCGCCAGCGTCGCAGAGTAGGTGTCAAGATCCTTTTGAAGGTAGCCGGCCAGCCGCGTCGGGGTGGCAAGAGCCATGGGCCACCTCCTAAGCGTGCTTGCGGCGGCCGAGTACCGGCGCGGCCTCGCCGGTCAACACGCGCTGCTCGACGTCATCGTCAGGCGGCACCGCCGCCCGCACATCGTCGGCCGGGACTGGCACCGCCATCCCGGTCTGGCACAGCGAGGCGGCCTCGTCGTCGGGCAAGTCGATGACGGTTCCCCGGGGCGGCCAATCCTGGCCGTCCCGGGTTCCCGAAATGTCCCCGCGAAGGCGGACCTTCACTTGGTCGGCCTGTCGGACGCCGACTTCGCGGCTGCGCTCGCCCGATCAGCGTCCGCCGACTTGGTGTAAGCGGCCGCCGGGACCTGCTCCGTCTCACCCTTGAGCGAGGCGATGGCCTCCTCCTGGTCCTTCTTCATCTCCGACACGCGGCTATCGTCGGCGACGGCCAGGGTCGGCGCGTCGGTCTCATGCAGTTGCGCGTAGGAACCGTCCGGCCTGGTGGAGAGTGCATGCGCCTGCTCCACCGCGGCCTGCTTCTTCTCCTGCGGCGTCGCGAATTCGCTCTCGGCCTGCTCGTGCCGCAGCTTCGCCGCCGCGATGGCCTCCGACGGCACCTCGGCGACTGGCTGGACGACCTCGTCCGGGTGGTCGGGTGAGGTGTTGAACGTCGGTTCGGCGTCCTTCTTCGTGCTGTCCTTGGTGAGTGCCATTGGGCGTAACTCCTAGGTCGCGCTGTGGACGAACTTCTTGATGGCGCCGGTCAGGTCGACGAGGGCGGCGTCGGCACGGAGCAGGCACCGGAAGGTGACCAGGTCCGTGTTGAACGCGTAGTCGTCGGACCGCTCGAACCGCACGCCGCCGGCGATCCGGACGAAGTACTGCGAGAAGTCGCCGAAGATGACCGATGTGGTGGAGACGCCGGGCGCGGACACGGCCGGGTCGGTGTAGATCGGCTTGCCCATCATCGTCTCGCTGGTCGAGCCGACCAGGCCGCCCTGCACGAGGTAGTCGCCGGTGGTGTCCTTGATCTGGCGCAAGGTACCCATTGTGGAGTCCTTGACCAGCCACGCCGCCGAGGACGAGTTCCGGTACGGGGCGATCACCGAATAGAACAGCTGGATCAGCAGGTCGCCACCCATGCCGACGGTGGCCTGGCTGCCGAATGAGGTGGACGTGCCGACTGGGCCGGTGACACCCGTCGTGGCGTCGACCGCGACACCGCGGGGCATCGTCGTGCCGGTACCGGTGACCATGTGCGCACCGAACGCGTTGCCCAGTGCGCGGCCCGCCTGCATGGACAGGTAGCCCTCGAGGTCGACGCCGGTGTCGGAGAGCAGCTCGCGGGACACCTGAATCAGGCAGCCGTACTTGAACGCCCCCAGCGTGGTCTGGCCGAACGTCGGGTCGGACGCGGCGATCGCCGCGCCTTCCGTCACGATCGCGCCGGAGGAGTGGGCGGTGGTCTTCGGGATCTGGATGGCCTCGCCGCTGCTGGTGTTCAGCACGGTCGGGCCGGTCTGCATCACGCCCGACGTCTCGATCAGATGGGCGATGAGCCGGTCGTAGAAGGTGGTCGGCACGGTGTTGAGACCGGCCGCGGCGGTCAGCTTGGACAGGGTACGGAAGTTGACTGGACCCTCGGGCAGTACGTCGTAGTAGCGGGGGGCGCCCTGGTCGCCGCGCAGGAACGCGCGGAATTCGCTGGTCTGCTTTCCGTCTTGCCCGCCGGGCTTCTCGACCGGCTTGCCGGACAGCTTGTTGAACGCGTCGTCCTGGTCCTTGGCCCGCTGTTCGGTGTCGATCGCGGACTTGATCCGGGCGTCGAGGGCGTCCAGTTCGGCGTTCAGCGCGTCCCAGGTGCCCTGCTCGTCGGGGCTGAAATTGCGGTTCTCTTCGACCACGCGATCGGTCAGGCCTCGCGCCTCGTTGAAGACGTTGGCGCGTCGCTCGCGCAGCCGCTTGACGATGTCGCTCATGCGACGTCCTCTCGGGGCTGTAGTGGTGATGTGACTGCGCGAGGTGGGTGGCGCCCTGCCTCAAATGGACGTGCGGGTCGGGCGCCGGGACGTCCGGGTGGCTTTCGGCCTGCCCGGACGGGGCGCGGGATGGATGGCGGATGTCGTGCCGGGTGGCTTTCGGCCTGCCCGGACCTACATCCAGGGGTCGTTCTTGCGGGCCATCAGCTGCGCCGCGGCGGCGGCGGCGAAGATCCGCGGCTTGAGGGGGGCCGGGCCGTCGGTGCGGACGAAGAACTTGCGCAGCTCGTCGGCCTCGGCCAGGGCCCGGACGTCTTCGAAGTCGGCTTGCATCTTCGCCGCAAGCGACCGCAGGGCGGCCTCCGGTCCGATGGACAGGCGCCGCAGTTCGCCAGCCTGCTCGCTGGTCGGGTCGGCCAGCGCGCGCAGCGCCGTCGGGGTGTCCACGTAGGCAGGCGTGTTGACCGGAGCGACGTCGACGAGTTGTCCGGAGACGAGGTTGCGCTGCGGATAGCCCTGCTCCGACATGCCCCAGTCGTCGCCGCCGGGCGGGGTGCGGAACGCGAACGACGACCTGCGCACGTCGCCGCGCCCCACGAGCTCCACCACGTACCCGGCCGCCTTGGGTGGGGTGACGTCGTAGTCCAGCCCCACCTCGTCGATGCGTAGCGATAGCGTGCCGGCGCCGACGGTGCCGAGGAGCTGGTTGTCGTCGTGGTTGTAGCGGGCCATCACATCGGGCCAGCCGTCACCCTTGGACTTGTTGAAGAACGTCGGGGTGACGACCTCGATGAACCCGCCGAGGTTGCGGGACTCCTTGTTGAACTTGGCGGCGTAGCCACCGATTCTGGGCTGGTCGCCGGCAGCGCGCAGCTCGACCGGCAGCGTGGTGTAGCGGCGCTCGACTGCGGCCACGATCAGGTCACCTTCCTCATTGTGCTGACTACGGCCGGCACCCGGCTCGTTCGCGTACAGGGCGGCCAGGTGCTTCTTGGCGCTGGCCTCGGTGGGATGGCAGGCGACCTTCTGGTCGTCGCTGTCGCGGATGACGGCCCACGGCTTCGACGCCGGACAGGTGCTGGATTTGGCCACGTGCCACGGCATTAGCTGACGATCCGTAGCGGCTTCGCCGGTACGGCCGGCAAGGCAGGCGTGGCAGCAGGGGCGGGGATAGCGTCCGGTGGCAGCGGCGGCCGATCCTCGAGCGCCCGCATCTCGTCGCTGGTGAGCAACCCGACCTCGGCGGCGATCTTATACGCCTCGTAGCGGGTCTTCAGGTCGGCGCGGACCATGGCGTCAGATGTGAACTTCACGTACTGCCGCGACGGCATGATCGAGAAGAACTTGCGCTCGAGCTTCACCAGCCACGGCCGCAGCGTCCGCGACGACAGCCGGATCGTGTTCTGCTCGACCGTGTTGTACGTCAGGCTGCCGCCCGCCTCGCCGCCGATCTCCTCCGGCGGAATGCCGTAGATCGCGGCGATCTGGGTGGCGTTCATGCGCATGGTCTGCACGAACTGCGCCTGCTCCGGCGGGATCGTGATCGGCTCATAGTCCCAGTCGGCGCCGTACACGATCGGCCGCCGCGACCGGATCGCCGACACCAGCCGGTCCCGGACGATCTCGGCCTCTTCCTGGCCGACCGCCTTCGCCGAGTTCTTGAACTTGCCCGGTGGGACACCGCCGGCGGCGAACCAGCCGTTCGCGTACGCCTGCGCCTGGAGCCCGGTGTCGACGGTGGTGGCGTACGCCTCGATCGGCGACAGGCCCTTCACCTTGCCGGGGATCTTGAACCAGGGGATGTGCAGCAGGTCTTCGCGGTTGATCCGCCGACCCTGCCAGTACCAGATCGGCGCGGCCGGGTTCCGGTCGTCGCAGTCCACCTCGCCGGGGTTCAGCCACATGATCGACGTCGGGAACTGCATCCCGTCGCGGGACGTCACGTAGCCGTAGGCGTTGCCGCGCAGCGCCAACGACGTCACGCACTCGTGCAGCCAGTCGGTAAGGCCGCCGTCGTCCTCGAGCTGTGTGAACAGTTGCGGCAGGTTCGACATCGGCTGCCGGTCGTCGCCGACCCGGCGGTAGGCCTTGATCGGCAGGGTGGAGATCTCGTCGGCGAGCAGCCGCACCGCGGCGAACACCGGGCCCAGCGTCAGCGCCCGCTCCTGTGTCACCGCGGGGCTGGTCAGATCCGGGGCGTAGTTGAACGGCAGCCCGGTGATCGCCCGCTGTTCGGTCCCGCCGAGCATCCGGTCTTCGGTCCTGCCGAGCATCCGGTCAAGCCAGCGGGGCATGCCGCCTCCTCACCACACGCTTTGCAGGACGTCGTAGTCCTCGTTGGCCGGCATGGTCATGGCGGCCTCGAGCGCGAGCACGCCACCGATGCCGGCGTCGATCTTGCGGCGGTCGGGGCCCTTCACGAACACGTACTTGGTGCGGCCGTCGTCGTCCGGCTCCCGCACCCGCACCTTCCGCCTGTGCATCGCCAGCACCTGCGCCGACAGCACCGCCGACCCGTCATGCGAGTAGGCGCCCTCGGCCAGCGCGGTCGAGAACCGGTCACACGCCCGCCACATCCGCGACGGCTGATTCGTGTCGAAGAACACGACAACCTCTTCGCCGAACTCCTCGGCCCAGCCCTCGATCTCGGTCTGCCACTTCGCCGGGTCGCACAGCATCCGCCCGACCCGATAGAACGCGAACACCTCACGGACCCGCTGCTGCACCTCGCCGCGCGGGATCCGCCAGCCGATCGGCGCGTCCTTCGGCCGCTGCCACACCTCGATCTCGAACGTGTGCGGGATCCCATCGACCAGGTACGTGCCGATCAGCGCCGTGCAGTCGTCCGAGATCGAGCCGTCGAAGCCGAGCCCGATGTACGCACCCGCCGGCACCACCAGGTCGGGCCTGGCGAGCTGCTCCCACCGCTTCACCGCGACCGCCTGGTGCCGGTCGTCGACGTTGTGGTTGAAGTAGTACCGCTCGGAGTCCTCCCACGTCGTCTCCGGGTCCCGGATTTCGGCGATGATGCGGTCCAGGTCGATCCACCAGGCGTCGCCGTAGGCCATCTGCAGCGCGGCCTTCAGCGTGGCGTCGTCGTCCTCCGGCTTGACCGGCGGCGCCTCCACCGCGTCGTAGTGGATGCCCGGCGCCCCGTCCTGCACCGCCTTGTGGGTGGCCTCAGCCACCGAATCCTCACCGGGGACGAAGCTGTTCGTGGTCTCGTAGGTACGGCCGCCCATCTTCGCCACGTTCCGGCGGATCGTCCGCGCCAGCCGGCGACCGCCGTTCAGCGGCGTCCACAGGTGCGTCTCATCCAGCACCCCGTAGGTGACCCGCTGACCCTCCCGGGTACCCGCCGCTGCGGTGACTGGCTCGAGCTTGCCCGGCCGGTCCCGCAGATAGCAGCGGGTCAGGCCCACGTCGATGCGCAGCAGATCCGCGGCGCGGCCGTCGTTCGCGGTCAGGAACTCGTAGATGGCGCCGTAGGTGTTCTCGGTCTGGTCCTCGGACACCGCGGCGATCTGCACCCACGGCGGCGGGGAGCCCTTCGTCCCCCACGGCCGGCCGACCGGCTCGCCGGCGGCGTCCCAGCCGTCGAAAAGCACGTCCCCGCACAGCTCGCCGATGCTCTTGGCCGCCTCAACCGGTGACTTCCCGCGGCCCTTCGATCGGCGGGACGCACCGCGCCGGTGCGTGAACCGCCCGGTGCGCGGGTCGATCCGGTACCACTCCACCAGATCCAGAGCCTGCTCGGACGTGAAGATCAGCGGCTCGAGCTCATCGCGCGGATTGGCCAGATACTCCGACCACCACTCCAGCAGCGACCAGCCCAGCGACGGGAAGTCCTCCTCATGCGCAGGGCCCCGCCAGGGCATGTCAGACAGCCGAGTGGACGTCGCGAATGTGCTGCTCTCCGAGTGCGACAAGCTCGGTGATGGTACTGGCGCTCGGCACCTCGGCAACTGGGTACGGATTGGGTACGCCGTAGCCGACGTAGTAGACGACCGGGCGGCCACCGGTGTCACACAGCCTGCAAACCATGTCGACGCCGCATTCCTCGTCGCCCCTGAGGGACAAGATCTCGTCCACCCTCGAAGGTGGGCTGAGGGACATCGAGGGCGGCTCGTAGTCGGGTGCCATCCGAGATTCCATCAGCCAGACCACCCCCTCAGCCCGTCTTGACCGTGCGCAGGTGCCCGTACCGGCCGCCCGGGCGAGCACCGGACTGCGCCGGCTTCACGTCGTCCTCGTCGATCTGCAGCCGCAACCGCATCCGGTCCTCGGGCGTCGCCCCGAACTTCGCCACCCGCAGCCGCAGCTCGGAGGCCACCTTGTCGTCGCCGCGCCAGAAGCGTGAATGCAGAAGCGCCGTGTCGAGCAGGAAATCCCAGTCGGTGTCCGTGAAAGCCTGCGATTGCGGCGAATTCCGCCAGGTCTCCCACCAGGACCGCGTCTCGTCCGGCCAATCCCGGCCATCGGGCAGATCCGGGCCGCGCACCTCCCCGTCCGCGGTCAGTGTTGTCGTGGGGATCGGGTCGGCGTTACGGCGGCGGCGGGTTGCCGGGTCTTTGGGCGGTGGCCCCGTTCCAGCCATCGGTAATCACCGTCCGTAATCAAGTTGAATTCGATCAAATCGGCGCTACGCTGCGTATAACCCAGCGTAATCGGCCAGACTCGTACAGAACCCGAGGCGGGTTGCCCGGGGTCCTGTGATCCTTGTTGACTAAAAAAATCGGACATACCAAACACAGTCTTTGACTCTAATCACGCACGGTCACATGTCCGGCTTGGGGTCTACCGCTACGCATAGTGACATTCTGGCCTCGGCTAACTGCCTGTGCGTTCCCATCCGTAGTTGCACCGTCGGCACTCAGGCTTGATGCCATCAGCTGCGGTTCCACCCTTGCGGACGGCCACCACATGGCCGCCAGTCGCCGGGTTGTCCAGGGTGAACAGCACACCGCACGTAGCACAGTGGGTGGCATCGATCAGGGCACGCTCTCGCTCCCGCTCGTACTCACGTCCATACCCACGCTGCTGCCTGGTGCCTCGTGCCCGGTCACGGGTACCGGTGCATGTGGGGCAGCGGGTGGTGGGGGTGAGGGCGCCGCAGTCGAGGCAGGGCCGCATCGGCATGTGACCTCCACCCGGCAGATGGTGCGCTGCGGCGTGGCGGATGGGATCTTGGCTGGTGGCGGAATGGTCGCGGCGTCGCCCCATCCCCGATAGGCCACAGCTCAGCCCAGGTGTAGGCCGGGCAGGGTGACCAGGGCCAGGCCGACCGCGATGGCCCAGGCGCGTTGGATGCCGGCGAGTATGGCGGCGCAGGCGAAGGCGATGAGCGCGAGCAGGACGAGGAGCATCGAACCTCCCCGGATACAGCGAAGCCCCGCTCGGATCCGGGATCCGGGCAGGGTGCAGATGCGGCAATCTTCGTACCTGGATCGCTTACCGTCAAGTCTTGGCAGGTCAGGCCGCGTGTCGGGCTATGCGGGGATGCAGTCGGTGACGGCGCGGATGTGCGCGGCGAGGACGGTGATGGTGCCGTCGTCGCCGGACCAGGTGGCTCCGCATGCCCGGCACATGGCGGTGCTGCTGGTCAGGTTGATTCGCAGGGTGTGGAGGCGGCCGCATTCGATGATGGGGCAGGTGACTCCGGCTGGGTGGTAGATGTGTTCCCAGCCGGTGAGGACGTTGCACCAGCGCTGCCATTGCCGCATCTCGGACAGCAGGGTTCGGGCGGTGTCGTGGTCCATGGTGGCGGCTGCTCCGACGAGGGCCCGCACGTTGGATTCGACGGAGACTCTCAGGGTGAGGTTGAGGCTTCGGCACCAGCGGAGCACGGCCATGGTGATGGTGTCGTGTCGGGAAAGTGCTTCGACGGCGAGGGGTGGCCGGCTGTCGGGTATGCCGCCGGCGGCGGTTTCTGCGCTGGATGAGGGGGTGACGGATTGGTAGAGCTGGGTGAGGAGGCCGGGTTGGATGGTGCGGTGTTGCCGGGTTTTGGGGTTGCGGTTGTTGTCCCAGTAGCGGATGGGTTCGGTGTGGATGTGGGGTTCGGTTAGTGCGTCGGCGACTTCAGCGATGAGGTCGATCGCTGGCCGACTCACTTCTTCCGCCTCCCGAGCAGTTTGCTGATGATGCCGGGTTTCTTGGGTTTCTGGTGGCTGGTTTTGCCCAACGGCAGGTTGGTTTGGATCTTGCGGCGTTTCCCGCCCGGGCCCTGCGGGTTGGCGTTGGTCATCCAGGTCCCCATCGCAGTCGGCGGACTTCGTCGACGAGGGCGGCGATGATGTCGTTCGGGTGGTATTGCGGGTCGCGCATGACGCGGATGCGGCCGTCGTCTTCTTCGACCGCGTCGAGGTCGCTACCACCGAGCTCGCTGTACAGCTGGCACAGGTCGCCGACGCTGGACCGGCCGCCTTCGCCGCTGGTGCCGTTGATGGCGTCGGTGAGCAGGTCGAGGGTCTGGTCGTCGACAGGGAACGGCGGCAGCGTCATCGGTGCAGCCAGTCGACGAGAGCTGCACCGGCGAACGCGAGTGCGATGTATGCGGCGACGAGCAGCCAGCGGATCGGGGTGGTCATCAGGCCTCCGCGGCGGCGAGATAGTCCCGGAGTAGCGAGGCGGGTATCTTCACGAGCTGCTCACCGGCCGGCACGTCGATACCGGCGTCGGCCGGGTCGACGGTGGCGCCTTGCACGATGAGGGTGCCGTTGTCGCCTTCGTAAACGGTGGGGCAGTTGCCGCCGCCGCTTTCACAGCTGGCGACGACCCGGTAGATGGTTGGGCAGGTGCCGCTGGCGCATCCGGCGACCTTGATCAGTTTCATGTCAGGCTCCTTGCGGTCGTTCATCAGGGGTCGTGTGATCGATCGAGCGGACCGTTCGCATGATTCCGGCGCGTGACGTGGGGCATGGCCGGCTCGTAGGTCGACTTCACGCGGCGTCCTCGCGTGGCACGAGGGCGATGCGGTAGCCCATGGCTTCGGCTAGGCGGACGAGGCGGACGGCTTCGGCTTCGGCCGGGTCGGCGGCGAGGATGCCGCGCTGATAGGCGATAGCGACAGCGTGTGCGGTGTTGCCGGCTTGAAGGCACTGGATGATTCGGCTGATGTGGCTGCGGACGGTGTGCCGGCTGAGGTGGAGTTTGCCGGCGATCTGGTCGTAGGTGAGTCCCTCGGCGGCGAGGCGGAGGACGTCGACCTCCCGATCGCTGAGGTCGTTCAGGCCCCATACCCAGGCGCGCCGTGGTCGGCTCATCGGGTCACCTCGGCCATGCCGATGAGCGCGGGTTCGTCGGCGTCGTCATCGAGCGAGCACCAGCTGCCGGCCTCGTCGCGTGTGGTGCTGGGATGCCAGACCGCGCCGGGCATGTTGCACCAGGCCTGCCAGACGTGCCAGTCAAGGACCGGCGCGTGCACCAGCGCTAAGGGTGCGTGCTGTTCGCAGGCCGCGAGGAAGCCTTCGACGTCGGCGAGCCGGATGTGGTGCGTGGCTGGTGCGCCGCAGTCACCGGCAGGCGACCGGGCCGGGTCGGGGTTGAATGTGCAGCCGTTGTGGCTGCCGAGCCACGTGGGTTGCGGTCCAAGCGGGAAGTCGCTCATCGGGTCACCTCGGGCCAGCCGGTGCCGGTGGGGCGTGCGCCGGGGTGCCGCTTCGGCATCAACGCCACGTCGGCGCGGTGGGTGCGGGGTTTGGGTGGTGGCAGCAGCGGTGCCCACCGTTCGCGGATGAGGTCGTCGAGTAGCCGTTCGCGGGAGGTGCGGTCGGCGGCGGCGACCCGGTGCCGGGTCATGTGGCCACCTCGATGCCTAGCTCGGCGCTGATCCGGCGCAGACGCTCCGGCGTCCAGCACATCGGCAGCTTGCGTACCGCTGCCTCGATGTCCTCGTTGTCCTCGGCGTGGATCACCGCAACGGCCGCCA
>DASXTS010000152.1:0-1569 GCA_036505275.1 Pseudonocardiaceae bacterium | reverse complement strand
TGGTGACGAGGTGTTCCGCCAGCTGGTGCTGGCGCGGGTCATCGAGCCGACCAGCAAGCAGGACAGCTTGCGGGTGCTGGAGGAGTCGGGGTCCGGACGGCCTCGTACGCGACGCTGAAGCGGCGACTGTCGGGCTACGCGACGCAGTCGCTGCGAGCGGGCTTGGCGGCGGCGTGCGCCCGGCACGCGGCCCTGGGGCCGACGTCCCTGGTCTTGTATGACGTGAGCACGCTGTACTTCGAGACCGACAAGGCCGGGGGGTCTAGGTGCAGGGAAAGCTCTCCGTGCTGCTGGAACAGCTCGCCATTGGCAGCGGGACCGACGAGGACCAGGGATGAGCACGCTGATCACCACCGCCATCGACGAGGCGGTGACCGAGCCGGTGCCGCTAGTCGGGAAGAAGGCCGCCTGCAACGCGGTCGGGCTCCCTCGCGCCTCCGACTACCGGGCCAACCCGGTCAGTGTGGCCGTCGCGGCAGACGCGGAACCGGAGCGCGCGCGTGAGAGGAAGCCGCAGGCTCAGCCGCGGGCGTTGAGCGACGTCGAGCGGGCCAAGGTGGTGGAGGTGTTGCACTCCGAGCGGTTCGCCGACGCCGCACCCGCCACCGTGTACGCGACGCTGCTGGACGAGGGCACCTACCTGTGCTCGGAGTCCACGATGTATCGGCTGCTGCGCGAACGCGGAGAGACCGGCGACCGGCGCCGGCACGCGACCCATCCGGCAAGGTGAAGCCCGAGCTCGTCGCATCGGCACCGAACACCGTGTGGTCGTGGGATATCACCAAGCTGCGCGGCCCGGCGAAGTGGACCTACTTCTACCTCTACGTGATCCTCGACATCTTCTCCCGCTACCCGATCGGCTGGATGGTCGCCTCGCGGGAGTCCGCGACCCTGGCCGAGCGGCTGATCGCGGAGTCGGTCCGCAAGCAGCGGGTCGACCGCAACCGGCTGACCTTGCACGCTGACCGCGGGTCGTCGATGGCCTCCAAGCCGGTCGCGTTCCTGCTCGCCGACCTGGGCGTGACCAAGTCCCACTCCCGGCCGCACTGCTCCAACGACAACCCCTACTCCGAGGCGCAGTTCAAGACCCTGAAGTACCGGCCCGACTTCCCC
Organism: Pseudonocardiaceae bacterium; assembly: GCA_036505275.1. Classification (GTDB taxonomy): domain Bacteria; phylum Actinomycetota; class Actinomycetes; order Mycobacteriales; family Pseudonocardiaceae; genus DASXTS01. Next base: position 456 of record DASXTS010000152.1, on the reverse strand, counting down.
GACCGGTTCGGCTGCATCGAGGACGCCCGGATCTTCTGCGACCGGTTCTTCACCTGGTACTCCCACGAGCACCGGCATTCGGGGATCGGCCTGCACACCCCCGCCGACGTCCACTACGGCCGCGCCCACGCCGTCCGCGACGCCCGTGCCCGTGTCCTGGACGCCGCCTACCGCGCCAACCCCGAACGGTTCGTCCGCACGCCACCCGAACCACCGAGACTGCCCGGAACCGTGTGGATCAACAAGCCCAGAGACAAGGAGGACCCGGCTCAGTAGTTAGCTCAAGAACGTGTCTCAGAAAGGTTGACAGGTTCCGCGGCGGCAGTGCCCAGCGCGATGAGCAGGTGGGTCTTGCCGGTGCCGGAGTCACCGAGAAGCACCAGTGGCTGTCCGGCGTCGATCCAGCCACCGCCGGCGAGGTGGGCCAAGGTTGCTGGGGGCAGGTCGGGCAGCATG
>DASXTS010000151.1:0-7367 GCA_036505275.1 Pseudonocardiaceae bacterium | reverse complement strand
AGCAGAGTGGTCGGCGGGACATTGCCGGTGCCGTCGAGCAGGTCCTCCGGATCCAGACGTCCCTGTCGGGTCATCTGGGCGAGCGGGCCCATCTCCAGCCAGTTCGTCGGAACGCCCAGGCACACCAACGCCGGCGGACGTTCCGGCGTCGACGCCGCCCAGAGGACGGAGATCACGCCGCCGAAGCAGTGCCCCATGACGATCGGCGGCTCACCGGCCAGCTCGCGGACCGCCGAGAACGCGGCCGGCAGGTAGTCATCGACGTAGGTCGCCAGGCAGTTGTGGGCGTCGCGCTCGTCGGGCACGCCCCAGTCGACGAGGAATACGTCGTAGCCGTGGGATTGGAGGCCTTCGACGAAGCTGTCGCCGGGCCGCAGGTCCCAGATGTGACTGCGGTTGATCAGGCTCGGCACCAGCAGGACCGGCGGCCGGCCGGTGTCCATCCCGGCGCGGTAGCGCCGCAGACTGGGCCGGTCCTCCCGCCAGACTGCGAGATGTGGGGTGCATCCGGTCCTGGGCCGGTCCAGCCCGCCGAGCAGGCGCAGACCGTTGACGGTCCGGCGCGTGTTGCGGTCGATGGTGTCCCGGATCCAGGTCACGGGCCGGGCGATCGGCTGGGTGATCGCGTTGTTCATGATTCGCTCCGCCTGCGGTTGAGCGCGCCGACCGAGCGCTGCAGCTGACGCACCTGGCGGCTGGACGGCAGGCCGAGCGCCTCGACGATGCCGTTGCCGAGGTTGCCGGCCGACCGCCTGGCCAGCCGGGAGACGCCGTTGGCCACCGCCAGGGTGTCCAGGAACGCGTCGGTGCGGACCAGGCGTTCCAGGCGTGGCGAGAGCCGCGACTCGACGGCGAAGAACACTTGCTTCCAATCGGTCGGAAGTGCGGGTAGATCAGCCATGCGCGCGCCCCTTCTCCATTCGTTACGATCCCTTCTCCATTCGTTTCAATGCGGTCAGCCGCTGGCCCAGACGTCGACCAGGTAACGACCGTCGGCGTTCAGCGCGGCAATCCAGTGGTCGGCGGCGGCTTGGTCGGAGCCGGTGCGCTCACGGTGCAGGTCGCGCAGGGCGTCGCGGACCCCTTCGGACATGTGGGTCGAGCCGCACACGTAGACCAGCGCGTTGTCGTTTAGCAGGGGCCACACGGTGTCGCCGAGCTGGCGCAGCCGGTCCTGCACGTACACCCGCGACAGCCCGGGCACCCGGGAGAACGCGCAGGCAAGCTGGGTCTGCGCGGCGGTTGCCAGCTCGGTGAGCTCGTCGCCGTAGAGCAGGTCGGCCTGCGGGTGCCGGCACCCGAACAGCAGCAACGCCGGGCCGAGGATGGTGCCCGCGGCCGCGTGGGCGGCGCGTTCGGCCAGAAAACCGCGGTACGGCGCAATCCCGGTGCCAGCCCCGATCATGATCAGCGGCCGGGTGGGGTCCGTGGGCAGCCGGAATGACGAGGCGGTGTCCCGGACGAACCCGTACACGATCTGTTGCGTGCCTTGCCGGCACAGGTAGTTCGAGCAGACACCTTCGAAGTCGCCGCGACCGGATCGGGCGCGATCCGTCAGCGCCCCGACGGTGATCGAGCAGCGTCGCGGATCCACCCGTGAGGACGACGAGATCGAGTAGTACCGCGGTGCCAGCGGCCCGAGGAGCTGCAGGAAGATCGCGAACGGCAGCTGGCAGGTGGGATGCTCCTCGAGCAGGTCCAGCACGGAACGGCGGCGGGCGAGCACCTGCTCGCGGTAGGCACGGCCGTCGTCGGCCGGGTTGAGCAGGGCGGCGAGCTCGTCGCGGGTCCACGGGTACTCGGTGTGGTCGAGCAGCGTCTGGATGTCGCGCCGGCTGGCCACCTCCTGCAGCTCGACGTAGTCGCTGAGCAGCCGGCGAACGGTGATCCGCTCCCCGACCGGCAGGAAGGATTCCTGACCGTCGTCCGCGGCGGCGTGCAGCCAGAGGTGGGCGGCGGGGTCCAGGCCGAAGCGGCGGGTCACCCGCTCCACCAGCGCATCGCCGTTGTGCGGAATCACCCCGAGGTGGTCCCCAGCCTCGTAGTGGACGTCGTCAGGCAGCGCCAGCTCGATGTGGCGGACCGGGTGACCGGTCACGCCGTCCAGCCGGCTGGTCAGCTCGCGGCTGATGAGCACCGGCATCGGCCGCGCGTCGAAGGCAGCCACGAATGGGCTCTGCCGGTTGCCCGGAACGAACTCGACCCGATAGCGCGGCGCGGTGGTTGCAGCAACTTGCTCGCCGACGTCGACGCCGAGCGCTTCGCCGACGGCGGGCCACAGCTGGGTGTCCCACCGCTCGAACTGGCCGTCGAAGTCGTCGGCGGCGTCGCCGGCGCCGCGGTCGTGCAGGCGCCGCGCCCCCAATGCCGCCATCCGCTCGTCGATGAAGATCGGCAGGTGCTGGAACGTGTCCGCCCACTCCCGGTTGCCGCAGCCGAACACCGTGTAGGAGACGCCCGTCAGGTCGGGCTCGTTCTCGGTCAGCCACCGGGTGAACTTGACCGCGTTGTCCGGTGGGGTGCCGTTGTAGGTGGCGGTCGCGATGGCGACGGCGCCTTCACGGGGCAGGTCGTCCACGTGGTCGTCCAGGGCGGCGAGGCGGGTGCTGAACCCGCGGCGCGTCCCCTCGTCGGCGATCTGCTGAGCGACGTCCTCGGCGGTGCCGAAGTTGGACCCGTAAAGGACCAGCAGCGGAGTGCCGTGGAAGGGTCGCTCCCGGCTCGGTGGCAAGACCGCCGCCGTTTTCGGCTCCGGTGCGGTGAACCCTGGGGCGACGGCGGGACGGGATGCGCGCGGCACCGGCGTGAACTCCGCCGGAAGATGGTTGATGCCATTCATGAAGCTGGAGCGCAGCCGCGTCGGCGGACCGCTGGCCTGGATGTCGGGCAGCCGGGTGAACAGCTCGGCGAGCAACGTCCGGGCTTGCAGCCGCGCCAGGTTGGCGCCGAGGCAGAAGTGGGTTCCGTCGCCGAAGGACAGGTGCGGGTTGGGGTCGCGGGTGATGTCAAAGCGGTCCGGGTCGCCGAACACCGTCTCGTCCCGGTTGGCGGACGCGTAGTTGATCTCTACCTTGTCGTTCTCCGCGATGTGCTGGCCGGCCAGTTCGAGCTCGCGGGTCGCCGTTCGGCGGAACTGGATGACCGACGGGGCGAACCGCAGCACCTCCTCCAGCGCCGACGGCAGCAGGCCCAGGTCGGCGCGGAGCCGGGCGAACTGGTCGGGGTGCTCCGACAGGGTCAGCAGCGTGTTCGACAGCAGGTTGCGGGTGGTGTCGTTGCCCGCGATCACCAGCAGCTGGAAGAACCGGTCGAGGTCGTCGTCGGAGAGCCGGTCCCCGTCCACCTCGGCGTTGACGATCGTGCTCCACACATCGCCGGTGGGGTGCCCACGCTTCTCCGCGCTCCGTTCCCGGCCGTAGGCAAACATCTCCCCGAACGCCGCCACGAACGCCTTCGAATCGCCGCCATGCTCCGGGTCATCAAAACCGACCAGGGTGTTGGTCCACCTGAACAGCAGATGCCGGTCCTCGGTGCGCACCCCGAGCACGTCCGCCAGCACGCGCAGCGGCATCTCGGCCGCCACCGCGGTCACGAAATCGATCTTGCCGTCCTCGCACACCGAATCGACGACCGCGCGGGCATGACGGGTGATCGAGTCGAACAGCTGGCGCCGGATCGCCTGCGGGGTGAACGCCCGGTTGACGATCTTCCGGAGCTTGCTGTGCTCCGGGGGATCCATGTTCAACATCATCCGGCGGAGCACCGTGACATCGGACGGTCGCGGATCCCGCAGCAGGCTCGTGCCGCGCCAGGAGGAGAAGTCCGCCGGGGTGCGCGACACGTGCGACACCTCGGCGTGCCGCAGCACCGCCCAGAAACCCGGCCCACCGGCAAACGTACCGCTGGCCGGTTCATCCACCCAGACGACAGGGCTGCTGCGGCGCAGCTCCGCGAGCACCGCGTGGGGTATGCCGTCGGCGTAGTGGTCCGGGTGGGCGAGGTCGATGGGTGATCGGACCGGTGCGGTCACGGGATCCTCCTCGGGCTACGCTGGCCGGTCAGGCCGTTGGTGGGTGCGGGTCCGCGGCTCGTGCCGCTGTCACGGAGGCGGTAGTCGACCAGCGTCGCGAGCATTTCCAGGCCGTTGACCTGAGGCAGTCGGTGCGCCATCTCCCGCAGGCGACGACGGGTCTGCGCCGTCCCACGGGCCCAGCTGATCGGTTCCGGCGGCGCGTGGTCCGCGCCGGTCATTCCGGTCGGGGTTGCCATTCCGATGGCGCGGGAGGCCCGCCGTAATGCGACCCGTCCCGCGGGGAAGAGCAGATCCATGCCGACGAATCCGTGGATCTGGCCCGGAAAGTCCCAGTGCGTGACGGGCACTCCGGCCGCTCCGAGCCGGCGGCAGTACGCGATCGCGTCGGCCCGGAACGGGTCGACGCCGGCGGTCACGACGACGGCGGGCGGCAGACCGTGCAGATCCTCGGCGTACAGGGGCGAGATCCGCGGGTCGTGTCGATCGACGCCTGCCGGCATCGAGTGTCCGGCGAACCAATCGATGGTCTCCCAGCTCAGCAGCCGCGCCAGCGCCGGATCGCGATCGGCGTGATCAAGACTGAAGTCGGTTCCCGGGCAGCACAGCACCTGCAACGCGGCCGGGTGGGGGCCGTCGTCGCGCAGTCGCTGCGCGACGTGCGCCGCCAGACCGCCGCCGGCGCTTTCTCCGGCGACGACCAGTCGTGCCGGATCGGCGCCCAGATCCTCGGCGTGGCGCAGTGCCCATCGGGTGGCCGCGAGTGCGTCGTGGTGGGCACATGGAACCGGGTGCTCGGGCGCTCTTCGATAGTGCACGGAAACCACGGTGGCGCCGGCGGTGTTCGCGATACGCCGGCAGGTTCCGTCCGCGGTGAACAGGTCGCCGACCACGAAACCGCCGCCATGGAACCAGACGACCAGCGGCATTGGGCCGCCGTCGCGCCGCGGCCGGTACACCCGTACCGGCACATCATGCTCGGCCGTCCGGACGAGCGCCTCCCGCACCGAGCCGACCGGCTGCCACGAGCTCGCGGCCGCGGCCAGGATCCGGTACTCGTGGCGAGCCTGCGCCGGGGTCCTGCGATGCAGCGGAGGCCAGCCGCTCAGCGTCAGCCAGGCGAGGAACACCCTGGCTCGCCGGTCGACGTCGACGGCTGCCCGTCGGGACGGTGTCTCCACAGGACGAGCCTCCTCAGTCCAGTCTCAGTATATTAACCGGTAGACCGGTTAATCAAGCCGAAGGCCGGAATGCTTTCCCCGCCCTCGTCGTGCAGGAAGAGGACCCGCATGGCGACCCCCGGCCGCAACCGCTCCGCCGGATCGAGTAGCCGCGCGTGCAGCCACGGCCCCTCGTCAAGTTCGACAATCCCGACGACATACGGAACGAGGTCGGCGAACGCGGGGTGGGGCGGCCGATGTACAACGGCCCAGGCCACGAGGCTGGCGTTGCCGCTCGCGCGCACCCAGCCAAGCGCCATGCCCTCGCACCGCCCACAGATCCGTGCATCCGGGGACTGGAAGTGGCCGCAGTCGCCACAGCGCTGGATATACAGCTCCTCGCGGCCGGCCGCGTCGAAGAACGGCGCGCTGGCGTCATCGCGCACGGCGTGCCGCCCGGTCATGACGGTGCTCCGGCCGGCGGATGCGGGCTCAGCACCAGCGTGCAGTGGTGTTCCAGGATTCCGCCGTTCCCGCTGACCATGATGACGTCGCGGCGGTCGACCTGGCGCTCGCCCGCGTGCCCACGGGCCTGCAGGATGGCCTCGCCGAGCGGCGTGAAGCCCCACAGGTAGTAACCGGAGAGCTGGCCGCCCCCGGTGTTGCACGGCAGGCGCCCGCCGCGCCCGGTGTGGCCCTCCGCGACGAATCGACCCCCCTCACCCTTCGGGCAGAATCCGTAGTCCTCCAGGGTGAGCAGGACGGTGAAGGTGTAGCAGTCATACAGCTCCAGCACGTCGACGTCGGTTGTATGCACGCCGGCCATCTGAAGGGCGGCAGGGCCGGCCACGGCCGCGCCGCTGCGCAGCCCGAAGGACGAGCCGCGCTCCATCACCTGCCCGGGGTGGCCCTGCGCCCAGCCCAGGAGGTAGACCGGTGGCTGGGCCAGGTCTCGGGCGCGCTCTGCGCTGGTGACGACGACCGCCGCCCCGCCGTTGGACACCAGGCAGCAGTCCAACAGATGCAGCGGCTCGGCGATCCACGGCGATTGCTGATGCTGCGCGAGGCTCAACGGCGCGCGCTGCTGTGCCAGCGGGTTGAGCGCCGCCCATCCGCGTTGCGCGACGGCGATCGCGCCCAGGTGCTCGGAGGTCGTCCCATACGTGCTCATGTGCCGCTGGGCGGCCATCGCATACAGAACGTTCGGCGACACCGCCCCGCTGGCAAAGCGGTAGCTGTACGGCCCCGGCGGGATCGGCCGGGCGCCTGCGGCGTACGCGTTGCCCGCTCCGCCCGACGGTTGCAGCGGGGCATCCGCGAACACGCACGCGACGGCGGTGGCGGCGCCGGCCGTGACGGCCGCGGCCGCGAATGCCACCATCGCGCCGGCGGTCGCGCCGAACGCGTTCATCTCGGTGTTGAGCCGTAGGTCCCGCAGGCCGAGGGTGTCCTGCAGCCGCACGCCGACGTCATGGCGCAGTCCGCTGCTGATCAGCAGCCCGTCGAGATCGGCGAGTCGCAGGCCGGCGTCGGTCGTAGCGCGGCGGACGGCGTCGGCGGCGAAGTCGGTGGCGGTGCGTCCATAGACCTTGCCGACGTCGGTGATGCCCCATCCGGCGAGCACGGCGCCGGACCGACCCTGCCGTGACACCTAGACGGCCCGTTCGCGGCCGGCCCAATACGGCGCGCGTAGGTCTCGCTTGAGCACCTTCCCGGTCGCGTTGCGCGGGAGGGCCTCGGCGAGGTCGACCGACTTCGGGCACTTGTAGCGCGCCAGCCGCTCCCGGGTGAACGCGATGAGAGCATCGCCGTCGACGGTGGCGTACGGCTGGGGCACGACGACTGCTTTGACCGCCTCGCCGTACACGGGGTCGGGTACGCCGATCACGCAGGCCTCGGCGACACCGGGGTAATCGATGACAACCCGCTCCACCTCGGCCGGGTAGATGTTCTCGCCGCCGCTGACGATCATGTCCTTGACCCGGTCGCTGATGAAGACGTAGCCGTCCGCGTCGACGTACCCGGCATCGCCGGTGCAGTACCAGCCGTCCACGAAGGCCTTCTCGGTGTCCTCCGGCCGGTTCCAGTAGCCGATCATCGTCTGCGCCGATCGAATCCAGAACTCGCCGGTCTCGCGGACCGCGACGTCCTGGCCATCAGCGGGGTCGACCACACGC
>DASXTS010000150.1:0-7838 GCA_036505275.1 Pseudonocardiaceae bacterium | reverse complement strand
CAGCACGCCGACACCGACCGCGAGCAGCAGCAGCCGCGGCGAGGACAGCGCCGGTCCGGCGTCGATCGCGAGCGGGCTGAGCAGCGCGGCCCCGGCCGCCATGCCGACAGCCAGGTCGTCGAGGCCGGTGCCGCCGCGGGCCACCCGCTTGCCGAGCACGATGTAGCCGGCCCACAGCGTGGCGGCGGTCAGCGCGAGCAGCACGCCGGCCGGGCTGCCGGACCACTGCACGTCGGCGATCAGCAGAACGCCCACCGCGGCGAGCGCCAGCGCGCCGATGTCGCGCCGGCCGCGGGAGCCGAGCGCGGCCACCGCGACCGGCCCGCAGAACTCGATGGCCACCGCGGTGCCCATCGGCATCCGCGCGATGGCCTCGTAGAAGGCCAGGTTCATCAAAGCGGTGGCCAGCCCGAACCCCACCGCGAGCAGCAACCGCCGGCCGTGCCACGCGGCCCGCCCGGGCCGCCGCCAGGCCAGCAGCAGCGCCGCGGCGCCCACGAGCCTCAGCCACGCCACCACCGAGGGTGACAGCTCGTCGAAGAGAAGCACAGCAATGGCAGCACCGACGTACATGGACACGCCGCCGAACACGAACAGTAGCTGAGCGGGCAGCCGGCCGAGGAGCGCCGGTCGCACTGTCAGTGCCACGACAGAGATCCTGCACAACGCCGCCGGCAAACGCATCCTTGGATACGTACGACCAGGCCTGTCCCAAACTGAGACGGCGATGTGACGGGCGTCGCGGTGCCATAGGGAACACCACAGGACGCGAAGGCGTCTGGAGAAGTGAGGACCAGTCGGCCGCAGCCGGTGCGGTCGGCACAGTAGCGATGGCGCCTCCAAGGCGCCAGGAGGGAGGGGAGAGTCAGATGACCGGAACGCTCACCCAGCCCGCACTGACCGCATCCGACCGCTGCGACCGTTGCGGCGCCGTCGCAACGACACGTGCCGTGCTCCCCTCTGGCGGCGAGCTACTGTTCTGCGGCCACCACACCCGCAAGCACCAGACCCGGCTGCGCGAGCTGTCCGCCGAGCTGAAGGCCGGTTAGCCCCACGAGCGAAGGGTCGAGATCCGCTCCTGGAGCTGCTCGGCGCTGGCCATCGCGATCGGCGGGCCACCACATGCCCGCCGCAGCTCGTTATGAACCAACCCATGGGCCTTTCCGGTGCGGTGGTGATGCAGCGCGACCAGCGCGTTGAGCTCCTTCCGTAGCGCGGCCAGCTGCTCGCGAACCCCGATCGGTCCGGCCGGTCCGGCCGTTCCTTCAGTCGCTTCGGCGGGCGTGCCGGCTCGGCGGCCGGCGCGGGCGAGCTGCCGAGCCTGCCGTTGCCGCAGCAGATCGCGCACCTGGTCCGGGTCCAGCAGACCCGGCAACCCGAGGTACTCCTGCTCCTCCTCGCTGGCGGCCAGCGCCGCGGTGCCGAAGGAGGAGCCGTCGAAGATCACTTGGTCGAGCTCCGCGGAGGCGCCGATCGCGGTGAAACCCCGTTGCGCCTCCCCGGGCTCGTCGCGCACCGCGTTGGCGGCGGCCACCAGGTCGTCCTCCCAGCCCTCCGCCGCCCGGTGCGGCCGGCCGAGCACGTGGTCGCGCTCGGCTTCGAGCTGGCTGGCGAGATCCAGCAGTACCGGCACACTGGGCAGGAACACGCTGGCCGTCTCCCCCGGCTTGCGGGCCCGCACGAACCGCCCGACGGCCTGCGCGAAGTACAGCGGTGTCGCCGCCGAGGTGGCATACACCCCGACGGCCAGCCGCGGCACGTCGACGCCCTCCGAGACCATCCGCACGGCCACCAGCCACCGCCGGTCAGACCGGGCGAAGGCGTCGATGCGGGTCGACGCGCCAGGATCGTCGGAGAGCACCAGCGCCGGCTCGGTTCCGCTCACCCGGTGCAGGATCTTGGCGTAGGCGCGCGCCGACTCGTGGTCGGTGGCGATCACCAGACCGCCGGCGTCCGGCACGCCGTCCGCGCGTTTGCGGGACAGCCGGGTGTCCGCGGCCGCCAGCACCGCCGGGATCCACTCTCCCGCCGGGTCCAGGGCGGTGCGCCAGGCACGGGCCGTTTGCTCCGCGGTCAGCGGCTCGCCGAGCCGGGCGGTGAACTCCTCGCCGGCGCTGGTACGCCAGCTCGCCTCCCCGCTGTACGCCATGAAGATCACAGGGCGGACCACGCCGTCGCGCAGGGCGTCCGCGTAGCCGTACGAGTGGTCGGCCCTGGACCGGCTCGTGCCGTCCGGCTCCGGCTCGTACACCACGAACGGGATCGGCGTGTCGTCGCTGCGGAACGGGGTACCGGTGAGCGCCAGCCGGCGGGTGGCCGGGTCGAACGCCTCGCGCACGGCGTCGCCCCATGACCTGGCGTCGCCGGCGTGGTGGATCTCGTCGAGGATCACCAGGGTCCGCCGCGCGTCGGTGCGGATGCGGTGCAGCGACGGGTGCGCGGCCACCTGCGCGTACGTGACCGCGACGCCGCGGTAGTCCGGCGAGGTGGCGCCGGCGGTGTTGCGGAACTGCGGGTCGATCGGGATGCCCACCTCGGCGGCGGCGACCGCCCATTGGTGCTTGAGGTGCTCGGTCGGGGTCACCACGGTCAGCGCGTCGACGGACCGGTCGGCCATCAGCTCGGCGGCCACCCGCAGCCCGAACGTGGTCTTGCCGGCGCCCGGCGTCGCGACCGCGAGGAAGTCTGTCGGCCGGGTGGCCAGATACCGCGCCAGCGCCCTGCGCTGCCACCCGCGCAGCGGCCGCGGCCAGCCCTCGAGCAACGGCACGGCGGCGGCACGCTCCCCTCTCGTCACCTCCCCCACCCGCGTGCTGGCCGGCCCGCTGGCTGGCCCCGCCGGTCGAGGCCTGCTGCCTGGCCCGCCGGTCGAGGCCTGTTGGCTGGCCCGCCGGTCGAGGATGTGGAATTTCCCCAGTAGAGCTGGGGCGATGTCACATCGTCGCTACAACTGTCGCTAAAACTGTCGCTACAACTGTCGCTACAACTGTCGCCACAATGGGCGGCCGCAGAACCCTATCGCGGCCCGCGGCCGACACCCCGGAGGCGCCTGCTGCTGCCGAGTGGTGCCGGTATGCCGCAAACTTGTCCATGCGATGAGCGAACCGGACAACGAACGACCACCCGCGCGCCGTGGGCCGCTGCGCGTGATCGTCCGCACGGCGACAAAGGCGTGGCACGACGGCATCTTCGGACTCTCCGCGCAGGGCGCCTTCTGGCAGACCCTGTCGCTGCCGCCGCTACTGCTCGGGCTGCTCGGTGGGCTCGGTTACATCGCGAGCTGGTTCGGCCCGGAGACCGTGCAGGAGGTCGAGGACAAAGCCCTGTCCTTCTGTCGGCGGGTGTTCGACCCCACGGTGGTCGATCAGATCATCGCGCCGACCGTGCGGGACATCCTCAGCGAGGGCCGCGGCGAGCTGGTCACCATCGGCTTCGTGCTGTCGCTGTGGGCCGGCTCGTCGGCCATGGCGAGCTTTGTGGACGCCATCACGCTCGCGTACGGCCAGAGGGACGTGCGCAGCGCGGTCTGGCAACGAATCTTCGCGCTGCTGCTGTACCTGGTCGGCATGGTGATCGGGGTATTCACCCTGCCGCTGGTGGCGCTGGGTCCCGACCTGCTGATCCAGCTGGCACCGGCCGCATGGGAGAGCACCGTGGCGATCTGGGTCGACCGGTTCTACTACCCGGCCGTCGGCCTGCTGCTGGTGCTCGCGCTGACCACGCTGTACAAGGTGGCGCTGCCGCGCAAGCTGCCGTGGCACCGCGGGCTGCCCGGCGCGCTGCTGGCCATGCTGTGCTTCCTGGTCACCAGCGCGGGACTGCGCTGGTACATCGCCTGGGTCACCGGCACCGGCTACACCTATGGCGCACTGGCCACCCCGATCGCGTTCCTGCTCTTCACGTTCTTCATCGGGTTCGCGATCATCCTGGGCGCCCAGCTGAACCACGCGATCGAGGAGATGTGGCCGGCGCACATGACCCACCGCGAGCGCCGCATGTGGCGCCGGCTGGAGATGGAACGAGCGGCCGAGCGGCTGCGCGCCGAGGAGCGTGCCGCACCGACCGGCCGTGCCGGCCGGCCGGATCGCGCCGGACGAGACGCAAATGGGGCCGGCCGGGCCACCAACGAGGCCGACCGGGCAGGTGCAGCCGTCGCCGAGCACACCGCGCCGTCACCGGCCGACACCACGCCGACCGGGCCACTGCTGCTGGACCAGCCGCCGGTGCAGGTCGCGCCGCCGCGACGCCCTTGACCGCCGGCCGCAACAAGCCGGGCTACCGACGGGGCCACCGGCCGGCTACTGGCGGGGCGGCAGCATCTGGTAGATCCGCTTGCACTCCGGGCACACCGGCGAGCCGGGCTTGGGCGAGCGGGTGACCGGGAAGACCTCGCCGCAGAGCGCGACGACGTGGGTGCCCATCACCGCGCTCTCGGCGATCTTGTCCTTGCGCACGTAATGGAAGACCTTGGGAGTGTCGTCGCCGGCGCGGTCGGTGCCCTCCGGCCGGGTCTCGGTATCCGGCAGCGTCTGGGTAGGCAGGCTCACGTGCACCATGATGCCGCACGTGAACGCTCCGCTGCTGACCTCGCCCGAGGTCGCCGATGCCATGCACGCCGGCCGGCCGGTGGTCGCGCTGGAGTCCACGCTGCTGGCGCACGGCCTGCCGCCGGCCAGCCGTCGGAACACCGCGGACGCAATCGAGGATGCGGTGCGGGCCGCCGGTGCGGTGCCGGCGACCATCGCGGTGCTCGACGGCGCCTGTGTGGTCGGCCTGTCCGCCGCCGAGCTGGACCGGCTGTGCACCGAGTCAGCGGTGAAGGTCTCCCGGCGCGATCTGGGCCCGGCCGTCGCCACCGGGGTGCTCGGCGCCACCACGGTGGCCGGCACCGCCGCCGTGGCGGCGCTGGCCGGCATCGCGGTGTTCGCCACCGGTGGGCTCGGCGGAGTGCACCGCGGGTCCCGCGAGTCCTGGGACGAGTCCGCGGACATCGTTGTGCTGGCCGGCACCCCGGTGCTGGTGGTGTGCTCCGGGGTCAAGTCCATCCTGGACGCGGCCGCCACTCTGGAGCGGCTGGAGACCCTCTCGGTTCCGGTGCTCGGCTACCGGGTGGACACCGTGCCGGCGTTCTACCTGCGGGACAGCGGCCTGCCGGTGTCCTGGCGGGTGTCCTGCGCGGCCGAGGCGGCCGCCGTGTTCGCCGCGCACCGCCAATTCAGCTCGGGTGGCGCGGTGCTCGCCAACCCTGTGCCGGCATCCGACGAGCTCGACCCCGTCCTGCACGACCGCGTCCTCGCCGAGGGGCTTGCCCTGGTGGCCGAGCGGGGTGTTCGCGGCAAGGACGTCAGCCCGGCGCTACTCGAGCACTTCCACGCCGCGACCGCCGGCGCCAGCCTGCGCACCAACATCGCCCTGGTGCTCGCCAACGCCGCCCTGGCCGCTCGGGTCGCCGGTGAGCTGAGCCAGCTATGAGCCGTCGCGGTACGTGCCGTCGATGATCGGGTGCTCCCTGGCCTCGAGCTGCCTGGCGCGGCTGTCCGGGCGCAGGCGGTTCACCCGCTCCACCTTGCGCGCCGGCCGGTCGTTGGCGATCAGCACCGCCATCCACGGCAGCGGCACCGAGAGCAGGATCAGGGTCATCGCAAGCCACGGCGTCTGGTACAAGAACACCGCGGTCAGCAGCAGCGGTATCCGCATCCCCATCATGATCGCGTACTTGCGCCGGCGGGCGGCCCACTGCTCCTGGTAGGAGGGCGCGGCCTCGGTGATCAGCACCGGCGAGTCCGGGGTGCCGGGGGTGCCGCCTCGCTGCGAGCCCTTCACGACACCACCTCCGCGCCCCATCCTCCCACCTGTCAGCCCGGATTAGCCGTCGCCTTCGCCTGTTTCTTGAACGTGCGGACCTCGTTCAGCGACTGCTCGTCCGTGACGTCGGCCACCGACCGGTGCGAGCCCTGCTCGCCGTACGGGCCGGCCGCCTCCCGCCACCCCGGCGGTTGCACGCCGTACTGCTTGCCCAGCAGCGCCACGAAGATCCGCGCCTTCTGCAGCCCGAACCCCGGCAGCTCCTGCAGCCGCCGCAGCACCGTCGCCCCGTCCGGGTCACCCTCGGTCCAGATCGCCCTCGAGTCGCCGCCATACCGCTGCACGATCGCCGCGCACAACGCCTGCACCCGCCTCGCCATCGACGCCGGAAACCGGTGAATCGCCGGCGGCTTCGAGCACAGCGCCGCAAAGTCCTCCGGATCGGCCTCCGCGATGGCCTGGGCGTCGAACCGCCCCAGCCGCTCCCTGATCACCAGCGGCCCGCCGAACGCCTTCTCCATCGGCACCTGTTGATCAAGCAGCATCCCGACGAGCAGCGCAAGCGGGTCGCTGGAGAGCAGCTCGTTCGCCTTCGGGTCGGCCGTCAGCCACAACGCCATGCGGTCATCCTGGCACGCAATCCGCGCCACGCCGGTCAGATGTCGGGCTTGCGCACCAGCTCGTAGGAGCCACCGGTGCGGGTGGCGCCGCGGCGGGCGAGGAGGGCGAGCGCGGGGCGGTGAGTGCAGCGTGCCAACAGGGTCGGTACCGGACCGGGCCAGCCACCGCACGGCCGGGCCCGCCGCGCCGGCCGGCTGGATTCGCTGCACCTCGATCACGGGCCGTACGGTACGAGCGGCCGGCCGGTGTGCCGCCACCTGGTTACGTCCGCGATCATCTGACGGGTGCGGGCCGTGGTCAGCAGGGTCACCCGAGCGAGCGTCACGGTCGACGGCGAGGTGGTCGGCGGGTTCGACGAGCCGGGACTGCTGGTCCTGCTCGGCGTGACCCACGACGACGGCGCCGAGCAGGCCGACACGATGGCGCGCAAGCTGCACGAGTTGCGCATCCTGCGCGACGAAGAGTCGGCGGCGACGACCGGCGCGCCGCTGCTCGTGGTGAGCCAGTTCACGCTGTACGGCGATGCCAGGAAGGGGCGCCGGCCGAGCTGGACGGCGGCGGCCCGGCCGGAACACGCCGAGCCGATGGTGGATGCTGTGGTGGCTGCGCTGCGTGACCGGGGTGCACGAGTCGAAACCGGCCGTTTCGGGGCCGCAATGGCCGTCGAGTCGATCAACGACGGTCCGTTCACCGTGCTAGTCGAAACCTGAGACGTTGCTGAGACTCCAGTCACGCTAGCCAACGCGACGAGGTGTTATTACGTCCTGCGGTTACCGGGCGGGAACGTTTCAGCCGAACAGGGCGTTGAGAACGGTGTGGTTGAGCACGGTGTGGGGCACAGCCACGGCGCCACAAAGGGAGGGGTCCCCGAATGACGACAGACCAGGCCATGGCCCAGACCACGGCCGACGTGCTGCCCAACGCCGAGGAGGCCGCCGAGGCCGACCTCGACGCGCAGGGGCCTGCCGCCGATCTGGTCCGGGTCTACCTCAACGGGATCGGTAAGACGCCGCTGCTCACCGCGCAGCAGGAGGTCGAGCTGGCCAAGCGCATCGAGGCCGGAGTGTTCGCCCAGCACGTGCTGGACACGGCCGCGGAGTCGGGCCCGGAGCTGTCCGCGAGCCGGCGGGCCGACCTGCGGGCGCTGGTCCGCGACGGCCGCGCCGCGAAGAACCACCTGCTGGAAGCCAACCTGCGGCTCGTGGTGTCGCTGGCCAAGCGCTACACGGGCCGCGGTATGGCCTTCCTCGACCTGATCCAGGAGGGCAACCTCGGTCTGATCCGTGCGGTCGAAAAGTTCGACTACACAAAGGGTTACAAGTTCTCCACCTACGCCACCTGGTGGATCCGGCAGGCCATCACCCGGGCGCTGGCCGACCAGTCCCGCACCATCCGCCTCCCGGCGCACATGG
>DASXTS010000149.1:0-2907 GCA_036505275.1 Pseudonocardiaceae bacterium | reverse complement strand
CTCGTCGACCCAGTCGAATGTCAGCTGCTTCCGGTGGATGTCCAAGCCGCCTACGATCGACATTCGGGACCTCCTCAAGCTCCGTGACCATCGATGTCCAACGCAGAAACCTGCGTCTGAGCTGAGGAGGCCCCCCGAATCTGCCGATCGTCAAGACCACGAACGGTGTACACCTCGACTCAACCCACCGACCGCGACCGGCCGATGCATGTCATCTGATCTGCCGCAGACAAGGCGCGGTGCTGGCTGCGCGACTCGTCACCGCACGAGACGGGCTGGGCGGGGTCGGCGTCCGGAAGTGTCGTAGGCACGGCTTACCGTCTCCCACGTCGATGAACGCACCGAGGAGGCACGTGCGATGGGCGACTGGGACGGAGTGCGGCTGTGGGGCGGCGGCGACGCGGCGCAGGTTCAGGCGCGGCTCGCTGCAGGCGCAGACCCGTGCGCGCCGTCCGGCTCGGGCGGCTTGACCATGCTGCATGCCGCGGCTGAGCTTGCGTCGCCTGAGGTGGTGGCAGCGATGGCCGGTGCGGCCCGGCAGCTCGACGGACTCGTTGAGGGGCGGTCGGCGCTGTGGCTGGCGGTGTACTCCGGACGGTACGAGAACGCGCAGGTCCTGGCGGCCGCCGGGGCCGACCCGTGGCTTTCGATGATGGCGGGGTGGTCGCCGGGACGGCTCATCCTGGCCGGCCCAGAGCCCGAACTGTTCCCCGGCCGGCCGGCGGGTGCCTCGCTGACCCCGGTCGAGGCAGAAGCCGCGGCGCTGGGACGGGAGCTGAAAGCCACGCTGACCGGATTCCACTTCGACGGCACCGGGCTGCTCTGTATCGCCGACCTCGACGCCGCTGAGGCGGTCCGGCGGCTTGACGGCACCCCGATGTCCGAGGAGGAGCTGCTCGCCCACAACGACGTGGAGGTCGACGAGGACTTCGACCCCGAGGAGGAGGACGAGGATGCCTGGCGGTGGCTCGACGACGTGCACGACCTGCGACTCGTCGGCGTCACGGACGTGCCGGGCGGGTGCGTCGTCACTCAGCCGTGGGGCTATCAGCCGCAGACCCCCGTGGTCGGCCGGACCCTATCCGCGGGGACCATCGCCTACGGGGTGTACGCGAACCCGAAGAGCGGCAATCAGGGCAGCATCTTCACCGACGGGACGATCACCGGCTGGGATCTGCACCCCGGCGGCTCGCCGTGGGAGGACGCCACGAGCGGCGAGGTCCTGCTGAGCTACCTGTACCGGTCCAACGCCGCCGCCTACGCCTGCGGTTACGTGGGCCTGCGTCCGCCGAACGCCCGCCCGGTCACCGGCCCGCCCCACGCCTGGGTGCTGCTGCCCGAGCGCAACTATTGGCACGACTCCGTCCGCAGCTAGTCCGGCACATGCCTGACGGCATGCCCCCCGGCTTCCGAGACGTACAGATCTGCCGCGATCCGCGCGGCCGACGTGGGCGATCGAGAGTTTCTCCGTAGGCGATGGTGCGCTTGCAACGTGCACCTGCGGCTATGCTGCCGCGGGCGGCCACCGCCGGTTCAACCGCGAAGCCCACGATGCGCTCAAGCAGTCGGCGGCCGCCCGCCCGGAGCTTCAGTCCGGGACGCACTGTCTGCCGCAACCACTCGTGCCGTGGGCGAGACTCGATTGACTACGAGGCAAGGCTTTCCAGGTGGCGCTGGAGCCGGCGTGACGCCTCAGCCAAGGGCCATGTCATCGCCGTGTCGAGGGGGATATTGGTGAACATGCGATTCATCAGGTCCCAGCCGAGCCAGTAACCGCATCGGCCCGGCAGATCTCCGTCACGGTCGGGGCACCGCTGAACCACTTTTCTGCCCCGGTCGGGTCGTCACGGTCCCACTCGGACAATATCCGTTGTCGCAGGAAGGCGCGCGTCGCGTGGCACCGGTCGATCCATTGCTGCATGCCTGGCGCGAACCACAGATGACCGCTGGCGCTGATGGTGGGCATGCGACGGGCGGTGGCGTGCACGGCGAGGCCTTCGCGGAACAGGTTCGCGTCCAGCGTGTGGGCGGGCCAGTCCTGCGCTACCCGGTACTGATGCTCCGCGTGGATCATCTCGTGCAGGGCCAGGACGACGTCATATCCCGGGTCGGGCAGCCGGTCCACCGCCATGAACAGCGTCGGCCTGCCGTCGATCGTGGTCGCCCATCCGTTCGCGCCGCCGAGTCCGACGAGCACCACCGCGTCGATCGGCCCTGCATCCGGCAGCGCCGCCGTCAGGACAGCATGAACGTCGCGGATCGCCACCTGCGCACGCCGGCCGCGAACGAGGAGTTCCTGGCGACGGCCGAGCAACGCGGCAGGTTCGCCGGCGCGTCTGCAGGATCCAGCCACGGCTCAACCGCCCGATACAAGTCAGCACGAGGTTCAACGACTCGTTCACGCCAGCCAGTCACCACGTCTGCACGGGGAACCTGGGCGGCGAACTCCGCGAAATCCACGACCAGATCATCAACGATCACGGTCAGACCCCTGACATCGCCCACCACCCTCCACAAGCGCCCGTCAGAGTCACGCACACTCAGCGGTCGCAGGCGCAACGCTTCGTAGCCGGCCGCATGGCGGCCCGAGTGTCCGGACGTGCTTGATATGCAGGTAATCCTTGTTGATCCTCAGCCGGTAAGTGCTGGTGGGTCGGGGAGAGAGGTGCCTGTATGTCGTGGGGTGATCTGCAACGCGGCCGGTGATCTGGTCGTGCGGTTCGGGGTCGCGGTGCTGGACGGGTATCTGGAGTTCCTGGCGGTCCGGTCACGGCCGAACACGGTCGTGGCGGTCGCGTATGACCTGAAGGTGTTCTTCACCGGGGTCGGTAAGCCACCGCGGCGGGTCGTCGCGGCGGATGTGCTGGCGTTCGTCACCGCGCAGTATGCCGGCGGCCCGGCACGCCG
>DASXTS010000148.1:0-7702 GCA_036505275.1 Pseudonocardiaceae bacterium | reverse complement strand
CGTGGGCCACCACCAGCCGCAGCCCGTGCTCCTCGACGAGGTTGTCCCGGAAGGCCAGGACCTCGGGGAAGTTGTGCCCGGTGTCCACGTGCAGCAGCGGGAACGGCACCCGCGCCGGCCAGAACGCCTTGCGCGCCAGGTGCACCAGCACCGTGGAATCCTTCCCGCCGGAGAACAGGATCACCGGCCGGTCGAACTCCCCGGCCACCTCCCGGAAGATGTGCACCGCCTCGGACTCCAAGGCCTCCAGCGCCCCCAGCGCCCCCATGGCGTCCACCGTGCCCGCCCTCATGCGCGTGTCCGCGCGTTGGAACACGTGTGTCCGCGGCTTCGGCACGTAGCAATGTGCCGAAACGCCCAACTCGGGCGCCCGAACCGGCGAACACGCCGGGGGTAGTGGGGGGCGGCGTCGAGGTCAGCCATGCAGACCACACTCCGTCTTGGCCAGGCCAGCCCAGCGGCCGCTGCGCGGGTCGGCGCCGGGCAACGGCCGCGCGGTGCACGGCGCACACCCGATGGACGGGTAGCCGTCGGCGACCAGGGGATTGACGAGCACGCGGTGCCTTTCGACGTAGCCGGCCAGGTCCTCGTCCGTCCACGCGGCCAGCGGGTTGACCTTGACCAGGCCGAAGCGCTCGTCGTACGTCACGATCGGGGTGTCGACCCTCGTCGCCGCGTCCACCCTGCGCACCCCGGTGACCCAGGCGTCGTAGCCGCGCAGTGCGTCGGTCAGCGGCGCCACCTTGCGCAGCGCACAGCACCGCGCCGGGTTGCGCTCGTACAGCCGCGGGCCCTCGGCGGCGTCCTGCTCGGCCACCGAGTGCCGTGGGCGGACGTCGATGACGTTCACCGGGTATACGGCGGCGACCGCGTCGCGGGTGCCGATGGTCTCGGCGAAGTGGTAGCCGGTCTCCAGGAACAGGACGTCGACTCCCGGCCGGATGCTGCCGGCCAGGTGCACGAGCGCGGCGTCCTGCATGTTGGACGCGACGCACCAGCGCTCGCCGAAGTTGTCGGCGACCCACCGTACGGCGTCCTCCGCGGTCGCCCCGCCCAGCGAGGCGGCGCCCTGCTCGGCAATGGCCCGCAGCTCGTCGGTTCTGGTGGCTGTACTCACCCTGTCGCTCACCCTGTCGCTCACGTTGTCACCTCGCTGCAGGCGGCGAGCCCGACGAACCGCACCACGAAGACCCGCAGGCACGCGGCGCAGCGCCACGCGCCGTGCGGCTCCTCGACCGGCCGCAGGTCCTCGTCCGCGCAGTACGGGCAGTAGAACGGCGTCGCCCGTTCGGTCCCTGGCGCCGTCATCGCAGGTCCTCCTCGCTGGCTCTGGCCGCCCACTGCGGGAAGCGCTCACCGGGGCGGCGTTGCTCGGCGAAGCGGCGCACCAGCCGCTCGACGTAGTCGCCGAGCTGCGCCGAGGTCACCTTGTGGCCGCGGAGTTTGCGGCCGAAGCCGGCGTCCAGCCCGAGGCCGCCGCCGAGGTGCACCTGAAAGCCCTCCACCTGGCGGCCGTCGGCGTCGGTGACGATCTGGCCCTTCAGCCCGATGTCCGCGGTCTGGATCCGGGCGCACGAGTTCGGACAGCCGTTGAGGTGCACCGACACGGGGGCGTCCAGACCGTGTTCGACATCGGCCAGCCGGTGCTCCAGATCGGCCACCAGGGCGGCAGCGCGGGCCTTGGTCTCGACGATGGCGAGCTTGCAGAACTCGATGCCGGTACAGGCCATGGTTGCCCGGCGCCACGGCGACGGGGCGGCCGGCAGCCCGAGCCGGTCCAGCTCGGCGACCAGGCTGTCAACCTCAGACGGTGGCACGTCCAGGACGAGGATCTTCTGCTGCGGGGTCAGCCGCACCCTGGTCGAGCCGACCCGCTCGGCCGCCTTGGCGACCGCGACCAGCAGCGAGCCGGACACCCGGCCGGCGATCGGCGCGACGCCGACGGCGAGCATGCCGTCCTTCTGGAGTTGCACGCCGACGTGATCACGGGGCCGGTCCGGCACGGGCGGCGCCGGCCCGTCGGCCAGCGGCCGGTGCAGGTACTCGGTCTCCAGCACCTCGCGGAACCGCTCGGCACCCCAGTCGGCGACCAGAAACTTCAGCCGCGCCCGGTGCCGGAGCCGCCGGTAGCCGTAGTCGCGGAAGGCGCCGACCACCCCGGCCCACACGTCCGGCACGTCGTCCAGCGGCACCCAGGCGCCGAGGCGTTTCCCGATGTGTGGATTGGTGGACAGGCCCCCGCCGACCCACAGGTCAAAGCCCGGGCCGTACGTCGGATGCACCACCCCGACGAATGCCACGTCCTGCACCTCGTGCGCCACATCGGGCAGCCCGGAGATCGCGGTCTTGAACTTCCGGGGCAGGTTCGAGAACTCGGGCTGGCCGATGAACCGGCGGCGGATCTCCTGGATGGCGGGCGTGCCGTCGATCACCTCGTCGGCCGCGATGCCGGCCAGCGGCGAGCCGAGCATGACCCGCGGGGTGTCGCCACAGGCCTCGGCGGTGGTCATCCCGACCGCCTCCAGCCGCTGCCAGATCGTCGGCACGTCCTCGATGCGCACCCAGTGGTACTGCACGTTCTGCCGGTCGGTGATGTCGGCGGTGTCGCGCGCGAATGACTGGGACAGCTCGCCGACGGTCCGCAGTTGCTCGGTGGTCAGCGCGCCGCCGTCGACGCGCACCCTGAGCATGAAGAACTCGTCGTCCAGCTCCTCGGGTTCGAGCGTGGCAGTGCGGCCGCCGTCGATGCCCGGCTTGCGCTGGGTGTACAGCCCCCACCAGCGGAAGCGGCCGCGAAGGTCGGCCGGGTCAATGGACGCGAAGCCGTGCTTGGCGTATACGGACTCGATCCGCGCCCGCACGTTCAGACCGTCGTCGTCCTTCTTGACCTGCTCGTTCTTGGTCAGCGGCTCCCGGTAGCCCAGCGCCCACTGGCCCTCGCCCCGACGGCGGCGCGGGGTCGGGGGAGCGGCGCGATCTGCCGCTTTGGTCGGGACGGTTGCGGTCGCCATGATTGGCTCCTGGTGGCGCTCGGAGTGGCGTCGGAGCGCGCCCGGTCGAGGACCCTCGGTCATGGCACACGGCCCGGCCGGCGCACCCGGCGCCGGCTGGTGATCGGATCAGGCAGCGGCGCGGGCTAACAGCCCACGCTGCGGCACAGCGCACTGGACACCCGGACAAAGTCCACGTGGCGCCGTGCCACGAGCCGGATGTCGTGCAGAATCATGTAGCAAGCGTGCCATGTGTACCGCGTGCTGGCCACAAACGTCCGCTGGGTGGGATGGCGCTCACATGCTCAGTCGTCAACCGGCACTGGAACCCAGGCACGGCGCCGACGTCACAATGGACGGCGTGCCGTCTGCGCTGCCCGCCGGCGACCCGCCGCCAGTCGACGGTTCGCTGCCGCCGTCCGCGCTCCGCGGGCTGGGTGAGCGGCCCTTCGGGGTGTACGTGCATGTGCCGTTCTGCGCCACCCGCTGCGGGTACTGCGACTTCAACACGTACACGCCGGGTGAGCTCGCCTCATCGGCGTCTCCGGCTTCGCCGGCCTCCTGGTTGGAGGCGGTGCGGCGCGAGCTGGCCATGGCCGCCCAGGTGCTCGGGCCCGACGTGCCGGCGGCGGACACCGTATTCGTCGGCGGCGGCACACCGTCCCTGCTCGGCGCCGAGGGGCTGACCGCCGTGCTGGCCGCGGTGCGGGCCATGTTCGGCCTCGCGGCAGGCGCCGAGGTGACCACGGAGGCCAACCCGGAGTCCACCTCGCCAGCGTTCTTCGCCGGTATCCGGGCCGCCGGGTTCACCCGCGTCTCGCTGGGTATGCAGTCGGCCGCGCCGCACGTGCTGGCGGTGCTGGACCGCACGCATACACCCGGACGGGCGGTCGAAGCGGCGCTGGAGGCCAGGGCGGCCGGCTTCGAGCACCTGAACCTCGACCTGATCTACGGCGCGCCGGGGGAGCGGGATGGCGACCTCATGGCGTCACTGGAAGCAGTGCTGGCCACCGGCGCCGACCACGTGTCGGCGTACGCCCTGATCGTCGAGGACGGCACCGCGCTGGCAGCCAGGGTGCGCCGCGGCGAGTTGCCGGCGCCGGACGACGACGTGCTCGCCGCCAGGTACGAGCTGGTCGACGCCGTGCTCACCGGGGCCGGCATGAACTGGTACGAGGTATCCAACTGGGCGCGGGGCGAATCGGCGCGCTGCCGACACAACCTCGGCTACTGGCGCGGCGGCGACTGGTGGGGCGTCGGCCCTGGGGCGCACTCGCACGTCGGCGGCGTCCGCTGGTGGAACGTCAAGCACCCGGCGGCGTACGCGGCGCGACTGGCCGCCGGTCCGTCGCCGGCCTTCGCTCGCGAGGTGCTGTCGCCCGCCGAGCGGCGGCTGGAGCGGATCATGCTCGAGCTGCGCCTCTCGGACGGGCTGTCCTCGTCGGTGCTGGATACCGCCGGCCTGGCCGCGGCCCGGACCGCCGCCGACGACGACGGCCTACTCGACCCGGTGGCGCTGGGCGGTGGACACGCCGTACTCACGCCCCGCGGCCGCCTCCTCGCCGACGCCGTCGTCCGCACCCTCACGCCGTAACGTCCGCGCGTGTCCGCGCGCACGAACACGCGTGTCCGCGCGTACGAACACGCGTGTCCGCGTGTTCGGACACATGAGCTGGCAGTCCGAGCACGGGCCGACGAGCGAGGCCGGTGCCGAAACGCCCAACTCACGTGGCTGAACCCGCGGACACGCCGATGGCGTCGAGGTCCAGCACGCGGACGTGCAGGAGGTTGCGCTGCTGCAGGGCGGCCCGCACGGCACGGTGCAGGCCGTCCTCAAGATAGAGCTCGCCAGCCCATTGCACCGCGTGCGGGAAGAGGTCACCGAAAAAGGTGGAGTCTTCGGACAGCAGCCGGTCCAGCTCGAGCACCTTCTTGGTGGTGACCAGCTCGTCCATCCGGACCTGCCGAGGCGGGATGCGGGCCCAGTCCCTGGCCGACAGCCCGTGCTCCGGGTACGGTCGCCCGTCCCGGACGTCCTTGAAGATCACGTCGCGGCACCTCCACCAGCGCCATCCTCCGAGGCCCTTACCACAACCGTCCCACAACCGTCGGCGACCCAGCGCCAACCCGGCCGTACAGGCTAGCGGCGCCCTAGACTCGACTGTGCCCACTTGTGTGCGCCAACCGGGGAGGTGACGACGTGAACGCCGACGAGCGCCGGTTCGAGGTGCTGCGCGCGATCGTTGCCGACTACGTGTCGACGCAGGAGCCGGTCGGGTCGAAGGCCATCGTCGAGCGGCACCACCTGGGCGTGTCGAGCGCGACCGTGCGTAACGACATGGCGGCGCTGGAGGAGGACGGCTACATCACGCAACCCCACACCAGCGCGGGCCGGATCCCGACCGACAAGGGGTACCGGCTGTTCGTTGACAGATTGTCGCAGGTGAAGCCGCTCTCGGCGGCGGAACGCCGGGCCATCCAGAGCTTCCTTGACGGCGGCGTGGACCTGGACGACGTGCTGCGCCGCAGCGTTCGGCTGCTCGCCCAGCTGACCAGGCAGGTCGCCGTCGTGCAGTACCCGACCCTGACCAGGTCGACGGTCCGGCACCTCGAGGTGCTGGCGATCACCCCGGCCAGGCTGATGCTGGTGCTGATCACGGACACCGGTCGGGTGGACCAGCGGATGGTCGACCTGGGCGACGTGCTGAGCGAGAGCGACGTGGCCAGGCTGCGCGCCATGCTCACGGTGGCGTTGACCGGGCGGCGGCTCTCCGACGCGTCGGTTGCGGTGTCGGAGCTGCCGGACAACGCGCCGAGCGAGCTGCGCGACGCTGTGACCAGGGTGTCCACCGTGCTGCTCGAGACGCTTGTCGAGCACCCGGAAGAGCGGCTGCTGCTCGGCGGCACGGCAAACCTCACCCGCAACGCCGCGGACTTTCCCGGGTCGCTGCGCCTGGTACTGGAGGCGCTTGAGGAGCAGGTCGTCGTGCTCAAGCTGCTGGCCGCGGTCCGGGACGCGAGCACGATCACGGTGCGCATCGGTGAGGAGAACGAGGCCGAGGAGATGCGCCGCACCTCGGTGGTGTCGATCGGGTACGGCGGACACGGCACTGTCCTCGGCGGGATGGGTGTGGTCGGGCCGACCAGGATGGACTATCCGGGCAACATTGCCGCCGTGCGCGCGGTGGCGAGGTACCTGGGTGAGATCCTGGCCGTGCGATGAGGCGGGCGCATCGGCGCCGCAAGATCGGCACAGCAGGAAGTAAGGACGCAAGGTTTGGCTAGGGACTACTACAGCATCCTCGGCGTGCGCCGGGACGCCAGCGCCGAGGAGATCAAGCGCGCCTACCGCAAGAAGGCTCGCGAGCTGCACCCCGACGTCAACCCGGACCCGGAGGCTCAGCACCGGTTCAAGGAGGTGTCGGCGGCCTACGAGGTGCTCTCCGACCCGAAGAAGCGCCAGGTGGTCGACCTCGGCGGCGACCCGCTGGCCACCGGCGGCCCCGGCCAGGGCATGGGCGACCCGTTCGCAGGCTTCGGCCTTGGCGACATCATGGACGCCTTCTTCGGTGGCGGCACCACGAGCCGCGGCCCGCGCAGCAGGGTGCAGCCCGGCGCGGACGCGCTGATCAGGCTGGACCTCACCCTGGAGGAGTGCGCCAGCGGCACCCACCGCGAGCTGACCGTCGACACCGCCGTGCTGTGCGGCCGCTGCGACGGGCGCGGTGCCGCGCCGGGCACGTCGACCATGACCTGCGACATGTGCGGTGGCCGGGGCGAGATCCAGACCGTGCAGCGCTCATTCCTGGGCCAGGTGGTGTCCACCAGGCCGTGCCCGAACTGCCGCGGCTACGGCGAGGTGATCATCGAGCCGTGCCAGCAGTGCGGCGGCGACGGGCGGGTGCGGGCCCGCCGCACGGTGTCGGTGAACATCCCGGCCGGGGTTGCCGACGGCATGCGGATCCGGCTCGCCGGGCACGGCGAGGTCGGCCCCGGCGGCGGCCCGGCCGGTGATCTGTACGTCGAGGTCGCGGAGCTGCCACACGAGGCGTTCCGGCGCGACGGCGCGGACCTGCACTGCGTCGTCCGGGTGCCGATGACCGCGGCCGCACTGGGCGCGGTGCTGCCGCTGGCCACCCTGGACGGCATCGAGGAGGTGCGGATCGAGCCGGGCACCCAGTCCGGGTCGGTGCTGCGGCTGTCCGGCGGCGGCATGCCGCGGCTACGCTCCAGCGGCCGCACCGACGGCCGCGGCGACCTTTACGTGCACCTCGACGTGCAGACCCCGACCAAGCTCGACACCAGGCAGATCGAGCTGCTGCGCCAGCTCGCCGAGCTGCGCGGCGAGGAGCAGCCGGAGCTGGCGGCCAACGGCCGGGCCGGCGGGCTGTTCTCCCGGCTGCGCGATTCGCTCGGCGGGCGCTGACCGCGTCCGCCACACGACCCCCGCCGCCGCCGACACCACGGACGAGACCACGGACATGGCAACGCCGCCGCTGTTCCTCGCCGACGCGCTGCCGGCCGTCGGCCCGTTCATGCTGGACGGCCCCGAAGGACGGCATGCCGCGGTCGTCCGCAGGGTGCGCCCCGGCGAGCCGTTGCAGCTCTCCGACGGGCGCGGCTCGCTGGCCTCCTGCCTGGTAGAGGGCGTCGACGGCGGGCGTGGCCTGGTGCGGCTCGACGTCCGGCGCCGGTGGTCGGTCGCTCAGCCG
>DASXTS010000147.1:0-8189 GCA_036505275.1 Pseudonocardiaceae bacterium | reverse complement strand
ACTGAGCGGCCGCGCGGGCGGCGGCGGAGCCGGGTACGGCGACGGCGTTGGGTAGCCGTTGGGCTTGACATCATCGTCGTCGAACAGGTGCCGGGTAACCATGCGCCGCGGATTGAGGTCCCGGATACCGCGGAGCTCCTCCAGCGGCTTGCGCAGCTCGTCGAAGTCCGTCCCGAGCTCGGCCCGCAGCTGCTCGCGCGCGCCGGTGGCGTACTCGCGGACCTGCCGCACGGTCCGGCCCAGCCACGCCGCAGCGGACGGCAGCCGCTCTGGGCCGAGGATGAACAACCCGGCGACGACCAGGACGAGGATCTCACCCCAGCCGATGCTGTCGAACATCCGGCGTAACCTCCTCGACCCGACGACTCCAGCCTAACCGACGCATTCGGGATCGCGGCTTTCCTGCCGACAGGCCAACAAGGCTGACCCAACCGCCCAACACAGGCGACCGAAACGGCGAACACGCGCGACCCAACCGGCGAACACGCGCGACCCAACCGGCGAACACGCGCGACACCCCTAGTCGGACTTGAGGATCACCTGGACGGTGAGGGGGCGGCCCTGGCGGATTATGTTGATGGTCACCTGTTCACCGATCCGCCGCTGACGGATGGCGACGACAAGCTCGTCGGCGCTGGCTATGGACCGGTCGCCGACCTTGGTGATCACGTCGCCGTCGGCAATGCCGGCCTCCGCGGCGGCGCTGCCCTGCTGAACGTTCTGCACCTGGGCGCCGTCGGACGTGCCGTCGGTCACGGACTTAGCGTTCACGCCGAGCTCCGCGTGCTTGACCGAGCCGGTACGGATGAGCTCCTGGGCGATCGTTACCACATAGTCGATCGGAATGGCGAAGCCAAGGCCGATGGAACCGCCGCCGCTATCGCTCAGGGTGCGGATGGCGGTGTTGATGCCCACCACGGCGCCACCCGCGTCAACCAGGGCGCCGCCGGAGTTGCCGGGGTTGACGGCCGCGTCGGTCTGGATGGCATCGATCACGGCGTTGGTGTCGGTGCCCTCGCCGTCCAGCCGCACAGGCCTGTTGACCGCGCTGACGATGCCGGTGGTGACCGTGCCGGCCAGCCCGAGCGGCGAGCCGATCGCGATCACCGCGTCGCCGACACGCAGATCCGCGGACTTCCCGAGCGCGGCTACCGTCGGGTTGGCCACATCGACCTTGATCACGGCGAGGTCGGTCTTCTGGTCCCGCCCGACGACGCGGCCGGGGACCCTGGTCTGGTCGGAGAACACGACCTCGAGCTTGGCCTCGGAGTTGGTCGCGGCCAATGACACCACATGGTTGTTGGTGACGATGTAGCCGTCGCCGTCGATCACTACGCCGGACCCGGCTCCGCCGCTGTCACCCACCCTGATCTCGATGGAAACCACGGCGGGCACCACACGGGCGGACACCTCGGCGACCGAACCCGGCGGCCGGTCGTGCGCCGGCTCGTTCTGGACGAGCGTGGTGTCCGGTGAGGTGAGCGGGTTCGCGCCCTCGGCGGTCAGCCGCCCGACCAGGCCGCCGACGGCGCCGATCAGCAGCGCAACCAACCCGAGCCCGATCAGCGCGCGCGGCGCCACCCGGCGCCCGAAGAGCACCTCGCGCATCGACAGCCGGGCGCCCTCGGTGCTGGCGGCGGCCGGGGCGTCGAGGGCCTCGGTGACAGCCGGCGGGCCGAGTAAGGCATGCGTTCCAGGGTCCCGCCACGGGCTGCGCTCGGCGTCCGTGCTCCAGAACACCGGCTCGGGTTCGGCGTCGGTGGCCCGGTGCGGCTGCCCAGGTGGCCGCTGTAGCAGGGTTTCGCTGGCGGCCGGCCGGCCGAACGCCCTGGCCAGCGACTCGGCCGGAGGTGGCGCGAGGGGCAGGCCGTTGCCCTGCTGCGGGCCACCCGGCGCACCCCGACCATGAGGAGCGGCCGAAGGACCAGGGGCACCCGGAGCAGTCGAAGCACTCGGAACACCCGGCTGTACGTCAACGGCAGACGGGCCGGTCTGCCGGGGCGCGAAGGCACCTTCCAGGCCGGCCGGGCGACCGAACACCGCGCGCTGAGTCGGATCAACCGGTGGCCGCTCGAGTGGCCGCGGGCCGAGCCGGGGACGGCCGTCGTGCGGGCCGGCGTCGAGCTCAGGCCCGTCCACGGGCCCATCGGCGGACGCTGGTGTGCTGGGCGGATTGCTCATCGGTCCCGAGTGTGCTGGCGGTCCTGGGCAGCTCAAGCCTGCCCGCCCTGTGGTGAAGTCAGCGTTGTGGCCGGCGGGTCGTGGTCAACGGCGCCTCGGGTTCGCCCTGGTCGGTGCCTCGCTCCAGGTCGAGCCTGGCCGGTACGACGGGCGCCGGCACGCTGCCGCTCTCGGCGCCGGGACGCGGTGAACCGGTGTCAGGCGGCTCGGGTGAGCTGAGCGTCAGCGCCCCGAGCACCAGCCCGGACACCACCACGCCAGCGCCCAGTACCAGGCGCCCGGCACGGCCGGATCCGCTGCCGAACCCGGTGTGACCGAGCCGGTCGCCCGAGCCGAGCGGCGCGGACAGGCCAAGCGGCACCGCGCCGTTCAGGGGTCGACCGTTCGGTTCGGTGTGGGATCGCTGGGCGACGACGAGCTCACCGTCTTCGCCGACGGCGAGGACGTCCGGCCCGGGTGGCAGCTCGACGGAGTGCGGGATGGCGTGCAGCGCCGCCAGCAGCGAGGCCGGCATGGCCGGCGCGGCGGCGCCGCGTACCGCGGCACGTGCCTGGCGCTGGGCGGCGACCTCGGCGGTGCACAGCGTGCATCCGGCGAGATGGCGGGTGGCGCGTTCGTGGGCGGAGATGCTCAGCTCGCCATCGACGTAGGCGACGACCGCTTCGGTGGCGAGGTGCTGCTCGGCCCGTACCTCAGCGGGTACGGCTGCCGCGAGCGCCGAGGACAACACCGTCCACACCTGCGCCCACTGCCGGCCACCCAGCTGGGTCATCCGCTGCCCTCCTCGGCGGCTTGCCGCCTGCGTTCCAACGCCGCTCGCAACGCCTGGCGCCCGCGGTGGATCCGGCTGCGAACGGTGCCCAGCTTGACACCGAGGGTCGCGCCGATCTCCTCGTAGGACAGGCCCTCCACATCACACAGTACGACAGCGGCGCGGAAGTCCGGCGGCAGCTCGTCCAGAGCGGCTTGCAGGTCGGGGTCGAGATGGCTCGACGCGTACACCTGATCCGGGCTGGGGTCGCCGCCGGGGATGCGCTCAGCGTCGTCGGGCAGGGCCTCCATCCGAACTCTGGCCCGGCGCCGTGCCATGTCGAGGAAGAGGTTGGTGGTGATCCGGTGCAGCCAACCCTCGAACGTACCCGGCTGGTAGCTGGCCAGTGAACGGAACACCCGTATGAAGGTCTCCTGGGTCAGGTCCTCGGCGTCCTGCTGGTTGCCGGACAGGCGGTAAGCCAGCCGGTACACCCGGTCGGCGTGCTCGCGCACCACTTCGTCCCAGGATGGCGGTGACCAGGCAAACTCGCCGCTCGCCTGGACGGCGACCGGGGTGGCGGCTGCGGTGATCGGATGTGCTGCCATCGAGCGGATGGATACCTCCTGCCGGGCGGTTCACGCCCTCACGTCGCCAAACGCCGCCAGCGGCGGCGTTGTTCCCGCTTGCCAGAAACGCTGACGGTCACGGATATGACGATGGTGAGAGCCACCTGATAACAGCCTGAGAATCCCTGGACCTTCATCCGGCGCGCTGACCTTGGCTGCCGGTGGTCGCTGGGTAGCCTGCTCGCGTGACGTTGCCCACCGGCTCGCCCGCTGGCGCGAGCACCCTGCGGGACTACGTCGAGGGTTACCTGACCGAGGACGACGTGCTGGCCTCGGCCAGGGCTCGCGGCGTCGAACTGGGCTGCGCGCCCATCGGGGTGGCCGGCGGGGCGGCACTGCGGTTCATCGCGGCCTGTCTGCGGGCGCGCGCCGTCGTCGAGGTCGGAACCGGAGCCGGGGTGAGTGGGCTGTGGCTGCTCCGCGGCATGGCGCCGGACGGCGTGCTGACCTCGATCGACGTCGAGCCGGAGCACCAGCGGGCCGCCAAGCGGGCATTCACCGAAGCCGGCTTCTCGGCCGGCCGATACCGGCTGATCATGGGTCAGGCGCTCGACGTGCTGCCGCGGCTCACCGACGGTGGTTACGACCTGGTCTTCGTGGACGCCGCCAAGTCCGAGTACGGCCGATACCTGGACCAGGGCGTGAGGCTGCTGCGGCCGGGCGGCGTGATCGCCTTCGACAACGTGCTGTGGGGCGGCCGGGTCACCGACCCCGCCCAGCGCGACCAGGACACCTCGGCCCTGCGCGACGTGGCCCGCGCCGTGCGCGACGACGACCGCCTCGCCCCGGTCATCCTGCCCGTCGGCGACGGCCTTCTGGTCGCCGCCCTCACCTCCTGATCTCGCGCGTGTCCGCGCGTTCGTACACCTGAGTCGGGCATTTCGGCACAACACCGGTGCGGTGCCCGCGGATGGTCCCAACCGCCCAACACGCTCGACCCAACCGGCGAACACGCGCGACCCAACCGGCGAACACGCGCGACCCAACCGGCGAACACGCCGGGGAGGTGACGGGTTACTCGGCGCGGGCGCCCTTGCCGAGGACGACGACGCCCTCGGCGCTGACGGTGTAGCGTCGCCGGTCCTCGTCGAGGTCGACGCCGAGTTGGGCGCCGTCGGGCACGATCACGTTCTTGTCGAGGATGGCACGGCGCACGATGGCGCCCTTGCCGATCCGGACGCCGGGCAGCAGGACGCTGCCGAAGACCTCGGCACCGGCCTCGATCTGGACATCGGCGCTGATCACCGAGCTGGTCACGGTGGATCCGGAGATGATCGACCCGAGACCCACGATCGAGTCCTGCGCGGTGCCACCGTTCACGAACTTGGCCGGCGGCAGCGGCGGCGTCTCGGTACGGATCGGCCACAGCCGGTTGTACAGGTTGAAGATCGGGTGGATGGACACCAGGTCGGCGTGGGCGTCGTAGTAGGCGTCCAGCGTCCCGACGTCGCGCCAGTAACCGCGGTCGCGTTCGGTGGCCCCCGGCACCATGTTGTCCGCGAAGTCGTACACGGCGGCCTCGCCGCGGTCGACCAGCATGGGGATGATGTCGCCGCCCATATCGTGGTCGGAGTTGGAGTTGCGGGCGTCGGCGGCCAGCGCGTCCAGCAGCACCTCGGCGGAGAAGACGTAGTTGCCCATCGAGGCGAAGGCCACGTCGGGGTCGTCCGGTGTGCCCGGCGGGTCGAGCGGCTTCTCCAGGAAGCGGACGATCTGCCCAGCGACGTCGGCCTCGATGCAGCCGAACGAGCTCGCCGCGGACCGGGGCACCCTGATCCCGGCCACCGTGGCGCCGGCGCCGCTGGTCACGTGTTGGCCGACCATCTGGGACGGATCCATGCGGTACACGTGGTCGGCGCCGAACACGACGATGTAGTCCGGCCGCTCGTCGTACACCAGGTTCAGCGACTGGTAGATGGCGTCCGC
This sequence comes from Pseudonocardiaceae bacterium, assembly GCA_036505275.1. Lineage (GTDB taxonomy): Bacteria > Actinomycetota > Actinomycetes > Mycobacteriales > Pseudonocardiaceae > DASXTS01. The sequence goes on along the minus strand of DASXTS010000147.1, from coordinate 2,702 downwards.
GCTGCCGGTGTACCAGCGCGGGCCGAGCCGCTGCTGGGCCGGCACCGGCGTGATGTACTGGCCGAGCACCGAGGACAGCCGCCAGGTCGTGGAGATGTGCCGGTCCAGGGAGTGCGACTTGTACTGGGTGAGCACGCACAGCCGGTGGTAGCCGGCGTTGACCAGATTGGACAGCACGAAGTCGATCAGCCGGTAGTTGCCGCCGAACGGCACGGCGGGCTTGGCCCGGTCGGCGGTCAGTGGCCACAGTCGCTTGCCCTCGCCGCCGGCCAGCACGATGCCGAGCACGTTGGGCTGACCGTGCACCCGCCCGAACACCGACTCCACGATCTTTGACCCTAATCGGGCACAAGGGCCCGGGCCAGCTATGACCGGGCCGGCGTACGCGGGGGGGTGCTACCGGCCACCGAGCTGGCCAGCTCGACGAGCGTACGGGCGGCGAAGCCGGTGGCACCGACCGTGACGTCGTCGTAGGCCTTCTCGGAGCGGGCCGCGCCGGCGACGTCCAGGTGCGCCCACGGCACGCCGCCGGTGAACTCGCGCAGGAACAGGGCCGCGGCGATAGCGCCCGGGCCGACCGGGCACTGCTCGACGTCGGCCCGCGCGGAGTGCACCTTCTCGGCGTAGCCGGTGTCCAGCTCGACCATGTCGAAGCCGAGCGGCATGCGCCACCAGGCCTCGCCGGCCCGTTCCCCGGCGGCCATCAGCCGCTCGGCGAGCTCGTCGTCGGTGGCGAAGAAACCCCCGGTGCGCCAGCCGAGCGCGATCCGCATTGCGCCGGTCAGGGTCGCCACGTCGACGATCAGGTCGGGGCGCAGCGTCCGGACCGCGTATCCGAGGCCGTCGGCGAGCACGATGCGGCCCTCGGCATCGGTGTTGGTGACGGCGGTGGTGCGGCCGTCGACATGCCGCACGACGTCGCCCGGCCGGTAGGCGGAGCCGGAGACGTGGTTCTCGGCCATCGGCACCAGGCCGGTGACCCGCAGCGGCAGCCGAAGCTGCGCAATGGCGATCAGCGCGGCGATCACCGCGCCGCCACCGGCCATGTCGGTGCGCATCACATGCATGTTGAGCGCCGGCTTGATCGAGATGCCGCCGGTGTCGAACGTGATGCCCTTGCCGACGAGAGCCAGGTGCGGTCCCACCGCGCTGCCCCGCGGGCGCCAGCTGAGCTCCAGCAGCCGGGGTGGCCTGGCCGAGCCACCGCCCACGGCGAGCACGCCGCCGAACCCGCGTGCGCGCAGCCACGGCACGTCGCGAACCCGAGCGGTCAGGCCAGGCACGGCGGCGGCGAGCCGCGCGGCCGTACCGGCCAGCCACGCCGGGTCCTTGGTGTTGCTCGGCATGTTGGCCAGGTCCCGGGTCAGCGCGGTGGCCCTGGCCAACACGAGCGCGCGCCGCACAGCCGGCTCCAGTTCGGCCGGCCCGAGCAGGGTGACGGTGCGGGTGAGCGGCGGTCGGTCCTGCGCGGTGACCCGGAAGTCGTAGCTGGCGAGCACCGCGCCGAGCGTGAATGCGGCCACCTGCTCGGCCGACACCTCGGCGGGCAGTGCGACCTGCAGCGACCGGGCCGGGCGGCGGCCTTCCTTGCCGTCCGCGGCCGCCCTGCCGTCTGCAGCCTTGATCAGCGCGGCACCGGCCCGGCGGTAGTCCCGCTCGGTGCTGTCGCCGAGTCCCAGCACCCAGCCCACCGCGGGCCGCGAGCCGGGCAGCGCGACGTCGTGCACCTTGCCGGTGGCACCGGTCATGCCGGCGGCCGTGAGCCAGGTGGCGTCCACTCCGATGCGGTCGGCATGCGGGCCGAGCACCGGCTCCGCTCGCTCACGCTCGGCGCCGTCGTCACCGCAGTCTCCGGCGGCGTCCCCGGCACCATGCTCGCCGGTATCCGCGACGTCCGGCTCGGCATTGCGGACTGTGACGGCTAGCGGCACGCCGCGCCGCGGCTCGGCACCAAGTTCGACGTCGACGAGCGCGGTGGGCGGCGCAAGTGCGGCCACGGACCCATGTCCTCCCGACACCAAAGACGACGGCCCCGGTCTGGCGAACCAGGACCGGGGCCATCCTTGCCGATTGTGCGCAGGGCCGTCACGGCCCCCAGCCGGATCAATGTGCTACGGCCTTCAGCGCATCACCGAGCTCGTTGGCTTCATCCGCCGACATCTCGACGACGAGGCGCCCCCCACCCTCGAGCGGGACGCGCATCACGATGCCGCGGCCCTCCTTGGTCACCTCGAGGGGACCGTCACCGGTCCGGGGCTTCATGGCCGCCATAGCGTGCTCCCTCCGCTGGTCTCACCGCCGGTGCCCATCGCCTGGCCGAGGCTGAGCACCTACGTGACGTGCCCATTCTCGCGCATCCGCAGGCAGCAGGATATCGGAACCGATCATTTCACCGCGCGCCCGCGCCGGGCTGGTCGACATCCCGCAGCGCTGGAAGACTCGACGCTGTGCCCGATCAACCTGTGCTGCTCGTCGACGACGCCGACGGTGTCCGGATGCTGACCCTCAACCGGCCCGATGCGTACAACTCGTTGACCGTCGAACTCAAGGAGACCCTGCTCGCCGAGCTGCGCTGGGCGGCCGGTGAGCCGACCGTGCGGGCGGTGGTGATCACCGGTGCCGGCCGGGCCTTCTGCGCCGGGCAGGACCTGCGCGAGCACGTCGAGGTGCTCAACGCCGACGGCGACGCCTCGATGCGGACC
>DASXTS010000146.1:0-2529 GCA_036505275.1 Pseudonocardiaceae bacterium | reverse complement strand
GGAGGGCCTGCTGGCGTTCTTTGCCGAGGCCACCTTCCTCGGATTGTGGATCTTCGGTTGGGAGCGGCTGCCCAAGGGCGTGCACCTGGCCTGCATATGGTTGGTTTCCATCGGGACCACGCTCTCGGCGTACTTCATCCTGGCGGCCAACGCCTGGATGCAACACCCGGTGGGCTATGTCCTGGACCAGCAGACCGGCAAGGCCCACCTGACCGACATCTGGGCTGTTCTCTTCCAGAACACCACGCTGGTCGCGGTGTTCCACACCCTCACGGCCGCATTCATGACGGGCGCGGCGTTCGTGATGGGGGTGAGCGCCTGGCACCTGGCGCGCCGGCACGAGGTCGAGGTGTTCCGGCCGTCGCTGCGGCTGGGGCTGTGGGTCGCGCTGGTCGCCTCACTGGTCGTGGTGTTCTCCGGGGACGTCCAGGCAAAGATCATGACCGAGCAGCAGCCGATGAAGATGGCGGCCGCCGAGGCGCTGTACAACAACGCCGCACCGGCGTCCTTCTCGATCTTCACCATCGGCAGCCTGAGCGGCGAGCAGGAGATCTGGAGCCTGCGGGTGCCGTACGTGCTGTCCTTCATGGCAACCGGAAACCCGACGGCCGAGGTGGAGGGCATCAATGACGTGCAGCGGCAATCGGAGGAGCGGTTCGGGCCTGGAAACTACCGACCTTATGTTCCGCTGACCTACTGGACCTTCCGGCTGATGGTCGGCTTCGGGGCCATCGTGACGCTGCTCAGCCTGCTCGGGCTGTGGCTGACCAGGCGCGGGCGGCTGCCACAGGGCCGCTGGTTCTGGCGGCTGGCGATGATCGCCATTGCGGCGCCGTTCCTCGGCAATGCCGCCGGCTGGATCTTCACCGAGATGGGCCGCCAGCCGTGGGTGGTGTTCGGCACCATGCTCACCGCCAACGGCGTATCACCGGCCGTGAGCCTGGCCGAGGGAACGATCGCGACGGTGGTGTTCACGGTGCTCTACACGGTGATAGCGGTGATCGACGGCGCGTTGATGGCGCGCTATGCCCGGTCGGTGCCACCCGCCGCCCCGGCCGAGGAGCCGGAGGAGTCGGGCGTCCTGGCCTTCGCGTACTGACCGGCCCCTGATCCGCGGCCATAAGGAGCGACGATGTCACTGGCGGACCTGTGGTTCATATTGATCACGGTGCTGTGGGCCGGCTATTTCATGCTCGAGGGGTTCGACTTCGGGGTGGGCATCTTGTTCCCGGTTCTCGGGCGGGACGACATCGACCGCCGGGTGATGGTGAACACCATCGGGCCCGTCTGGGACGGCAACGAGACCTGGGTGGTGGCCGCCGGTGCCGCCACGTTCGCCGCCTTCCCGGAGTGGTACGCGAGCCTGTTCAGCGGCTTCTACCTGCCGCTGCTCATCATCCTGGTGGCGTTGATCGTGCGCGGGCTGGCCTTCGAGTACCGCGGCAAGGGGCACAGCGAACGCTGGAAGCGCGGCTGGGACCTGGCGATCTTCTGGGGCAGTCTGGTGCCGGCCGTGCTCTGGGGCGTGGCGTTCGCCAACATCCTGCGCGGCGTGCCGATGACCGACAAGCACGAGGTCACGGCGTCGGTGTTCTCGCTGCTGAACCCGTACGGGCTGCTGGGTGGCCTGACCACGCTGGGCCTGTTCGCGACCCACGGCGCGGTGTTCCTCGCACTGAAGACGGTCGGCGACATCCGGGAGCGGGCGCGGCGCACCGCGTGGTCGGTTGGTCTGATCAGTGCCGCGCTGGCCGTGGTCTTCCTGGTGTGGACGCAGATCATCCGGCCGGATGCCGTCGGTGCGGTGCTGTCCGCGCTGGCCGCGCTGCTGTTCGTGGCGGGCCTGCTGGCAAACCAGCGCGGCCGCGATGGGGTGGCGTTCAGCGCGACCGCGGCGGCGCTGGTGGTTGCGGTGGTGTCGCTGTTCGTGACGCTGTACCCAGCGGTGCTGCCATCCCTCACCGGAGACGGCCTCACCGTCGACAACGCCTCGTCCTCGCCGTACACGCTGCGGGTGATGACGGTGGTCGCGGCGATCTTCGGTCCGATCGTCGTGGCCTACCAGGCCTGGACGTACTACATCTTCCGCAAGCGGATCGGCCGGGAGCACATTCCGGCCGAGGTGCCGGTGTTCGAAGCGCCGATGCATCCGGGTGCCGCCGCGGCATCCCGAGGCGGCCGCACCTTGAGAAAGGGCTGACGCCGCCGGTCCTGGCCGCTTTCTGACCGGAGTCCGTTTGGGCGGGAATGGCTCGGTTTCGTAGGGTGGGGATGCGCGCGTGATCGCTGGGAGTGTCGGCCGGGATTGCACGGACGGAACGGCACTCGACTGTTTTGGTGATCACGAGTTATGGCTTGCCCGGATGTCGTTTGTGCAATAGTATGAGGGCGTGTTCGAGGGGGAGTCCGTCATCGCGGCGATGCAGCATTGGGAGCGGGTTATCGCTCATGCGCAGGCCGAACAGTTGACGACCATTGCGGAATTGGTGCGGCTGCGCCGGCAGCCGAATGGGCAGTTCGACGAGTACG
>DASXTS010000145.1:0-21836 GCA_036505275.1 Pseudonocardiaceae bacterium | reverse complement strand
GCGGACCAGGATGGTGACCAGTTCGCTGGCCATCCGCCCACCGACGTGCCCGGCACGCCGCGACAGCTCGGCCACCTCGTCGGCGACCGCCTCCGCCTCGGCGAACCGGCCGCGGCCGAACGCGATCGCACCCCTGCTGCGCAGCACATGCCAGCGGGCGAGCGGGAGGCGGGTGCGGTCGGCGATGCTCGACATCGGGCCGATCTCGGCCTCGGCCGCGTCCAGGCGCCCGAGCTGGAGCAGCGCGTCGAAGCGCCACAGGTGTCCCCACATCGACTCGGTCGGGTCATCGAGAGTCACGCCGAGGCCGAGCAGCCGGTCACCGAGCCCGAGCCGTTCGTGCACGCCGTCCGGACCGGAGCGGGCCAGCTGCCGCGCGTGCAGCGCTGAGACGAGCGTGCGCGGGTCGCCAAGCCGCTCTGCCGCGGCGAGAGCCTGGCCGGACAGGTCCTCGGCCTGCTCGCTTGCGTCGACGAGCTGGACGTGCACGGCGAGCTGCGCGAGCAGTCGGGCCCGGCGCACGACATCGGATTCCGGCAGCGCGGTGAGTGCCTCCGTGCACAGCGCGCGGATCTCGCCCTGCTTGTCCATGTCGCCGAAGCCTTCGAGGACGAGCGCCACCTCGGCCAGCGCTGTCGGGTCGGGCGACGTGCGCGCGATGGCTGCCGCTTCGCGGAGGGTGTCCAACGCGGTGCCCACGTCGTATCCCTGCAATTCCGCCCGGGCCTGGGCCAGCAGCAACCGGCCCCGCTCGGCACGGTCGCCGGCTGCCTCAACGGCACGCCGGAGCAGTGCCGCCGCCTGCTCCCACGCGAGCTGCTCCCGGGCGCGGGCCGCGGCTCGTTCGGCCCAGGCGACCGCCGCGGCAGCATCGCCCAACGGCAACGCCGTGAGCAGGTGATGCGCGATCTCGCCGACGCGTTGCTCGGCGTCGGCCCGCGTGGCAAGGTGTGCAGCCGCGTTCGCGTGCAGGCCCAGCAGCTCGCGGCTGCGGATCCTCGCTCGAGCGGTCTCGGCGATCAGGTCGTGCACGATCACGCGGTCCTCGTCGAGAACGCCGGCGGCGAGCGCCACGTCCGTCCCGTCCAGAACGGCGTCCAGCGACAGTTCCGCGACGGCGGCGAGTGCGCCCGGGTCGCGTGCGTCGCCGAGCACCGCGGCCGCGGCGACCACGCGCTGCGCGGTGTCGGGAAGGGTCGTAAGCCGGCGCTCGATCGCCGCCCGCACCGCCTCGGGCAACGGCTCGTGATCGTTCTCGGTGAGCGCGCGGCCGAGCTGGGCCACGAAGAAGGGGTTGCCCCGGGTGCGGCGCACCACGCGCCTGACCGTTGCCTCATCGACGGAGGTGCCCGTCACCTCGGCGAGCTGTCGCGCGACGTCGTCGTCGCTCAAACCGGCGAGCCTGATATGACTCACCCACGCGTGGCTGGCGAGCCCGCTCAGGGTGCGGACGAGGTCAGTGCGCTCCGTGTCGCGGTAAGTCCCGACCAGCACGAGCCGGCTGTTCTCGATCACCTGCGCAACGTGCACGAAAAGCGCGACGGTCCCGGGATCAGCCCAGTGCAGATCGTCCAGGACGACGAAAGCACCGGTCTGCTCGGCGTCGGCCACCAGGCGGTGCGCGACCGCCTCGAAGGCGAGGAAGCGGTCAGGGACGGCGAACGCTTCCGAGTCGACGCCGACCGCCTGCCGCCACGGCCAGAACGGCGGCGCGCCGTCCTGCTCCCACGCGCGCCCCCAGGCAACGCGCAGGCCGAGCGCCGCCGCACCGTCGCAGGCGACCCGGGCCAGGCTTGTCTTCCCGATGCCGGGCTCTCCCCGCACGAGCACGACCCGCCCGGACCCGCTCAACGCGGCGCGCACCGCCCCGTCCAGCATCGCGAGATCCCGCTCGCGCCCGACGAGGTGCGTCGCTCGCATGGTGCCACCCTGCCACGCAGCGGTACGCGGGCTCGAACCATTCGCCGCCCAGGTCGAACGTATCCGCCGACAAGCGCAGTGGGGTAACAGACGGTCGAAATCGAGGCGTCAGGTTTCCTCAAATGTGGTGATGCGGACCCGGCCACGATCGGTTGATTCTTGTTCACGCGCTGTTCACTCGCGGTTCGTTTGGCGGTAAGGATCGCCCGGCGGGGAGACGTGCATGTTTGACATGAATCTGAACGGCAACGGTCAGGCCGAGCGCGGTCTGACGCCGGCCGTGAACGGGCACAACGGGCACAACGAGCTGAACGGGCTCAGTGGGCACGCGGTCCGGCGCAGGCTGGACCTGACGGTGATCATTCCGACCCGCAACGAGACCGACAACATCTCTGCCCTGCTCGGCCGGTTGGCCGCATCGGGGGATCCGTTCGACGTGTTGTTCGTCGACGACAGCGACGATTCGACGCCGGACGAGGTCCGTCGTTGCGCCGCCGCCGCCGGTCAGCTGCGAGTGCAGGTACTGCACCGGCCCGCCGGCGAACGCGGCGGCGGGCTCGGCGGCGCGGTGCTGGCCGGGATGAGGGCGGTGCGCACCAGCTGGGTCGTCGTGATGGACGCCGACCTACAGCACCCGCCCGAGCTGGCCGTCAGGCTCGCCGCGATCGGGCGGGACCGCGAGGCGGACCTGGTGGTGGCCAGCCGCTATGTCGGCTCGGGGGCGGCCAGCGGGCTGGACGGCCGGATGCGCCACGCGGTATCCGAGGGGACCATCAGACTCGCGAAGCTGGTCTTCCCGATCCGCTTGGGCCCGTGCAGCGATCCGATGAGCGGTTTCTTCGCGGTGCGCCGGGACGCGCTGAAACTGGACACGCTGACCCCCAATGGCTTCAAGATCCTGATGGAGATCCTGGTCCGGCACCCCAAGCTGCGAATGCTGGAGGTCTCCTTCGTAATGGCCAGCCGGCTGGCAGGCGAAAGCAAGGCGTCGCAAAAGGAAGGGCTGCGCTTCGCCAACAAGCTGGTGGCGTTGCGGCTGGGCACCGTGGTGCGGCCGATTGCCCGGTCGGCGGCGGTGGCGCCCACAGCCTGGCTTGCGCGGGTGCTCGCCTTCGGGTTGGCCGGTCTGTCCGGGCTGGTGGTCAACACCGGGGCGCTGTGGATGCTGAACGAGAGCGGCGGCCTGCACTACCTGCTCGCAGCCGCGCTGGCCACCCAGGTCTCCTCGAGCTGGCTGTTCCTGCTCACTGACGCGGTGATTTTCCGGCGCGCCAAGCCCGGCACGCTGGCCGGCCGAGCGGCCAAGTTCTTCCTGCTGAACAACGTGGCGCTGGTGGCACGGCTGCCCGCGCTGGCTCTCCTGGTGGAGGTCGCGAAGGTCAACGTGCTGGTGGCCAACCTGGTGACGTTGCTCGCGGTGTTCGCCGTCAGGTTCGCGGCCACCGACGTCCTGATCTACCGGCGGGGCGTTCCGACGCCGGCGGCCGCCACCAGCCCGGAGAACCGGCCGGTGCCCGGCGCGGCCCATCGCCAGCCCATCCGCGAGGTCGTCGACCTCGGGACCGCCGACGCGTCCGTGTTGACCAGCTCCCGGCCGCTGGCTCGGTACCTGCCGTACCGGTACGTGATCCCAGAGGTGGCCTCGGTCGGCTCCCAGATCGAGCTGCCTGAGCTCGACTACTTCCGCGCGCAGTGGCTGGGCAACGAGGCCGAGATCGAGCTGCGAGTGGGCCCCACCGGCGACCGGCGGCTGCACCGGCGGGCCCAGATGACTCAGTTGACCGAGCCCCCGGCGGCCTGTTACCAGGAGCACTTCGGCAGGCTCGGGGCGAACTTCACGATCCGTTTCGACGGCACCATCCAGATCGTGGTCTCCCCGCGGCTGGCCCGCTCGCCGCATGTGGTCTACACCAACGTGCTCGAGGCGTTGCTGCGGTTCGTCGCGGTGTCCCGTGGGGTGATGCTGCTGCACTCGGCGTGCGTGGAGTTCGACGGCCACGGCATGCTGATCTCGGCGCGGACCGACACCGGCAAGACCGGCACGGTGCTGCGGCTGGTCCGCGAGTACGGCGCTCGATTCCTGGCCGACGACATGACGATCGTGCACAGCGACGGCACGGTGGGCTGCTTCCCCAAGCCGCTCACGATCAGCCGGCACACCGTGCAGGCCATCGAGTCGCACGAGTTGACCAGTAAGGAGTGGCGGCGGCTGCGGGTGCAGAGCGCGATTCACTCCAAGGAGGGCCGCGAGTTCGCCATCCTGCTCAGCCGGCTCAACGTGCCCATCATGGCGATCAACGCCTACGCCCAGCGGCTGGTGCCGCCACCCAAGTACGCAGTAGACCGGTTGCTGCCCTGCCAGGTGATCCGCGAGACGACGGTGCGCAGCCTTTTCATCATCGAACGCGGTCCGTTCAGTGGCGGCGAGGTCAGTCATGACGAAGCGGTGCGGCTGCTGCTGAGCAACACCGAGGACGCCTACCAGTTCCCGCCCTTCCGGCAGCTCTCGCCGTCGATCGTGCTGGGCGCCGACGACCACGTCGAGCTGCGCCGCAAGGAGGAGCAGATCCTGCGGTCGGCGATGAGCCACGTGCCCGTGCGCCGGGTATCCACGCCGGACTTCTCGTGGGCTCCCGAGATCGCACGGCTGGTGGCCCGCAACGGTAACGGCAACGGCGGTGTGAACGTCAACGGGCATGTGACCGTCGCGTTGATGACCAGGGGTCACGTGCCCGACGGTCACCCCCCTATCGGCTCCAACGGACCGGTACCACGGTGACGACCCGGGCGTCGCGGGGTGCGCCCGGGATGAATCCGCAGTACCAGTCCGACACCTTCCCGGCGTTCCGCGCGCATTCAAGGCTGGTGCAGGCGCTGCTGTCGGTGTTCTACTGCCGCAGAAGATCTACGCCATGTCTGGTCGACCTTCGGCGGTGACACGTGACGCTGACCGTCGAGCCTCCGAAAACGACCAACGCAGCGGGAGGGTCGTCATCCGCTGCCGTTGTCGCGCGGGGTCAGCTGCGTCAGGCCGGCGAGGTCGGCCCCGCCAAGGCCTGGGTACTCACCAAGATCTTGGCGGGGTCCCTGCTTCTTGCCGCGATGGAAATCGGTGCCGTGCTGCGGTTGGTCAACCTCGACGCGGTGGGCCTGAACAGCGACGAAGTTGTCTACGCCGGCCAGGCGGCCGCGCTGGCGGGCAACCCGGCCTTTACCGACACCTTCCCGGTCTTCCGCGCCCACCCCATGCTGGTCCAGACGCTGCTCTCGGTGGTCTACCGGCACGGCGAGCCCGATACGGTGGGCCGAGTGGTGATCGCCGTGATCGGCGTGGCCACGATCGGCGTCGTCTACCTGATCGGTCACGAGTTGTACGACCGCAGGACCGCCGTGATCGCGGCGGCGGTGTTCGCGGTGATGCCCTACCACGTGATCGTGACTCGTCAGATCCTGCTCGACGGGCCGATGGTGCTACTTGCTTCGCTCACGCTGCTGTGCATCGCCAAGTACGGACGGACCGGAAGGATCAGCTGGCTGTTGACCGCCGGCGGCGCGACGGGGCTGACCATGCTCGCCAAGGAGACAAGCCTGGTGCTCGTCGGCGGCGTGTATGCCTTCCTGGCGCTCACCCCACGCGTGCGGCGGCCCATAGTGGGCACGCTCGCCGCCGTGTTCGTGATCGTCGTGGTGTTCCTGACACACCCGCTGACCCAGGCGCTGGCCGGCTACTCCAGTACCGGCAAGTCGTATCTGCTCTGGCAGTTGCTGCGCCCGCCGAACCACGGCTGGGAGTTCTACGCCGTCACCGTGCCTGCGGCGATCGGGCCGCTGGTGCTACTGGCGGCTGTCCTCGGCGCCTGGCTGTGGCGGCCCGGCGACGGATGGCGGGAGGTGCTGCTCGTCTGCTGGATCCTGGCGCCCGTGGTGGCCTTCGAGCTGTGGCCGGTCAAGGGGTTCCAGTACCTGCTGCCGATAGCACCGGCGGTGGCCGTGCTGGCGGCTCGGGGTGTGCTGGGCTTGCCGTCGGTGCGGCGAGGCTGGCTCACCGCGGTGCCCGGGGGAATCCATACGGTCGCGGCCGTAGTGATCGTGGGAAGCCTGCTGGTGGCCACCGTGCCGCATGTCTTCAGCACCGCCCGCACCGAGATCCTGGCCGGTAGCGGTGGTGTACCAGGGGGTCGGGAGACCGGCCGCTGGATCCGGGACAACACTCCGGCCGGTGCCACCGTCATGACCATCGGGCCGTCGATGGCCAACATCGTCCAGTACTACGGGCATCGCCGGGCATACGGGCTCTCGGTCAGCACCAACCCGCTGCGCCGCAACCCGTCCTATCAGCCGATCATCAATCCGGACCGCAGGCTGCGACAGGCCGACATACAGTACGTCGTCTGGGACGCCTTTTCGGCCGCCCGGTCGCCCTACTTCTCCGACTACCTGAAACGCCTGGCGGAGCGATACCACGGCCGGGTCGTCCACACCGAGTTCGTCAGCGGCACCGGCGAGTCCGGCCGGCCCACCGAGGTGCCCATCATGGTCGTCTATGAGGTGCGGCCATGATTACCAGAGCCCGCCGGAGCACTGCCGTGGTGGCGGTCGTCGGCGCAGCGGCACTACTTGCGCTGGCCGCGCTGCCGGGTTCCGCGGCCGCGGCGGGACCAGAACCGGCCACCACGACACCGATCAAGAACTTCGTGTTCCTGTTGCAGCGCAACCACAGCTTCGACAATTACTTCGGTACCCGCCCCGGCGTCGACGGCGTTCCCGAGGGTCTGTGCATGCCGAGTCAGCCGGGGACCAGCGAGCCCTGCGTCCGGCCGTTCAACATCGGCGGAAAAGGGATCATGGATCTCGACCACACCGAGGAGACCTTCCGAACCCAGTACAACGCCGACATGAACGGGTTCGTCTCGGCCCAGAACCGCAAGGGCAGGGACGGCGCCCTGGCCATGGGGTACTACGACCAGCGGGACCTGCCCTACTACTGGAACGTCGCCGACGAGTACGTGCTCTTCGACCGGTTCTTCAGCTCGACATGGCTGGGCGCCCTGCACAACCACGTGTACGCCGTGACCGGCACACCGGGCGTGACCGGCCCGAACGACGGCATCCCGGCAGGGGGTTGGGGTGACTTGCCGACAATCTTCGACCGGCTCGAGAAGAAGGGCATCAGTTGGAAGTTCTACGTCGAGCGTTATGACCCGTCCATCAACTTCCGCACCCCGGTCTCGGAAACCGCCGACTACGACCGCCGGGCCCAGGTGATCCGGGCGCCACTGCTGGCGTACGCGCGCTACCTGGACGACCTACGGCTTTCCTCGCGCATCGTCGATCTGGATCAGTATTTCGAGGACGCGGCGCGCGGCGAGCTGCCGGCCGTGTCGTTCATCAGGCCTTCGGTGAGCAGCGAGCAACCGCCGGGCAGTGTGCAGGCCGGTCAGCGCCTGGTCCGATCACTGGTCAACGAGCTGTGCCGCTCGCCGCAATGGCCCACATCGGCGTTCATCTGGTCCTATGACCACTCGGGCGGCTGGTACGACCACGTCCGGCCGCCGCAGGTCGACCAGTACGGATACGGCCCACGAGTGCCGGCATTGCTGGTCAGCCCGTACGCCCGCCGTGGCTTTGTCGACCATGAGAATCACGACCTCACGTCGATCCTGAAGTTCATCGAGGTCAACTGGGGCCTGCAGCCGCTGGCCAGTCGCGACGCCGCAGCCGGTGCGATGCTCGAGGCGTTCGACTTCCAAGCAGGCCCCCGGCCGGCGACACTGCTGTCCACAGATCGTCAGCCGGCGATCGTCCAGCCGCCCCGGACCGGATACGTATACCTCGGGTACGCGCTGGCCTGCTTGTTCGCCGGTGCGCTCTTCGTGCTACCAGCCGCGGTTTCGTCGGCGCGACGCCGGTATCTCACCCGCCGTCACCCGGTGCCCGGTGCGGAGCTCCGCCATGATTAGCCCCCTGATCACGAGTGTGCGCGCGGCCGGGCGGGTGCTCGTCACGCTCGGGCTCACGCTGATCGGCCTGACGCTGACGGCCTCGGCTGCCGCATCAGCGGAGGCCGCCGCACCCAACAAGCCGGGCACGCTGGTCATCAAGACCGTCCCGACCATCGCCGGTGCGCAGTTCCGCGCCGACGGAAACACCGTGGTGAGCGACGACACCGGGATGGCCAGGCTGCCGGTGCAGACGTTCGCGGGACTGAGCGCCCGGCTCGAGGTGCTGCCAACCCAGGTCAACGACAACCTCAAGGTCGAATTCGATCGCATGTTGGGCTCTCCCGAGCATCCCCCGGGCGGGGTGCTCACCGTCGGCCTGCGCACCCAACGGCTCATCACGTACAACTTCGTCGGCCCCAACTCGACGAAAATGGCACCGGAGCGGATATCCCGGCTGGTGCTGCGCAGCAACACCGGCGAGACCGTGCCGACTGACGGGGCGCAACTGACGCGGCCGATCTGGCTGACGGCGAGCCGCACTCATCAGACGCAACTCGGGCTGATCGCCAAGGACGTGTACTGGACCGTCGATCGGGTTGTCGTCGACGGGGCCGAGGTGGTCAACCGCGGCCAGCAGAAGTTCTCACCGGCGCAGCAGCGCGACTGGACGATCAAGTTGCTGTTCTTCCAGGTGCGGGTGACCGGAGAGGATCTGCTCTTCGGCGGCACGGCCGGCTCGGGCGTCGAGGTGTATCGGCCGGACGGCACTGTTGATCAAGTTCCGTTCGTCGACGGGTACGCCAACCTGACCAATCTGCCACGCGGCAACTACCAGATGCGGGTGTACGCCTCCGGGCTGTCGTCCCTGCGTGAGGTCGCGATCTCCAAGGATCAGGAGATCGTGCTCGAGGTGATCACCCCAAGGGACATGTGGATTGTCGGTTCGGCATTGGCCCTGGTGGCATTTGGTCTGGTATTCATTGGTCGTCGCCACCATGTCCGCGCCGCCGGCAAACGGCTGATGGAAAGTGAACGGCGGCCAAGGTGGCTGCGGGTCCTCGTAGTAATGCTGATCGCCGGTTCCGTGTTCACTCCAGCCGCCATCGGCGGCCCCAGACCTGAGCAAGTATCGCGTCTGGCGGCCCGGGCGCAGCTGCCGATGACCGACGCGCAGGAGCCGCTGCTCGCTTATTACTACATCTGGTACAATCCGACCTCCTGGCTGCGGGCCAAGCAGGATTATCCGCTGCTGGGCCGGTACTCCAGCGCGGACTCCGACGTGATGCGCCGGCACATCGAGATGGCCGCGGCCGCGGGCTTGTCGGGATTCCTGGTGTCCTGGAAGCACACGGAGTTTCTGGACCCGCGGCTGGAGCAGTTGGTCGATCAGGCTCGGCGGCAGGACTTCAAGCTGGGGATCGTCTACCAGGGGCTTGACTTCGCCCGCGAGCCGCTTTCCGCGGCCAAGGTGGCCGAGGACCTGCGGTACTTCGCCGACAGGTACGCCACCGATCCGGTGTTCGACCTGTTCGGCAAGCCGATCGTGATCATCACCGGCACCGAGCGGTACACCGTCGAGCAGCTGACCCAGATCGTCGGCCCGGTACGGGACCGGCTGATGGTGCTCGCCTCCGCCAAGAACCTCGACGACTACCAGCGCACCGCCGCGCTGTTCGAGGGCGACGCGTACTACTGGTCCAGTGGGGACATCGACGAACCGTCCTACCGGGAGAAACTCGAGCGGATGGGTGAGGCCGTCCACGCCGACGGCGGCATGTGGCTGGCGCCGGCCGCGGCCGGGTTCGACGCGACGGATCTCGGTGGGCGCCGGGTTGTCGACCGCGAGAACGGTGAGACGCTGCGCCGGGCGATCGAAATGGCCAAAGGGTCCGGACCGGACGCGATAGCCATCATCAGCTGGAACGAGTTCAGCGAGAACAGCCACATCGAGCCCAGCGAGCTGTACGGAACGACGGCGCTGCGGACGCTCGCCGAGATCACCGGCACCGGTGCCGGCCTGGAAGCATCGCTGCCGATGGACTCCAGCGAGGCGGGGACCCGCGGGCAGGGCCTGCCGTCCTGGCTGGCAATCGCAGTCATCGTCGCCCTCGCGCTATTGCTGCCGGTATGGGCGGCCCGCCGAAGGAGGAAGCTCGCCAGCCGTGCGGGTGACGGCGACCCGAAGGAGCTGTCACCGCTCTGATCGGCTCGCAGCTCGTGCCAAAGAGCATCAATTTTTGCGATTAGCCGCGTGACCCATCGTTGTAGCGTGCAGCCTGGGGAGTCAGGCGGTTTGGCATGCCAGCAGGTCGCCACGCGCTGGCGGACGGTTGAAGCGGGTCGTGATGCCCGATGGGAACCTGAGGCTGCGAAACCCCAAGGCAGGCAGCGCCCGTACGGCCGCAGCTCCCAGAGGCACAGGGAGGTGTTCGGGGGATGAGACGAGGTCCAACGGCGATCATGCTCGCCGGGCTGGCCGTCTTGTGCGGTGCCTGCATGGGCCCGGCCGCATCGGAGGGGGCGGCGCCAGCGGCGGCCCAACCGGCAGCCTTGGCCAAGCCGGTACCTCCGGGCGAGGACCCGAGAGTTCAACAGTGGTTCAAGAACCGGGAGGCGGCGCAGATCGAGCTCAACAACGCGCTGCAGGCGGCACGGGACCTGACCGCGACATCCGGCGACGCCAGAGCCATCTGCGCCCGGCTGGCCAACGTGTCCACCCGGCTGCAAGCGAGCGAGCGAGCGCCGGACAGCAAGGTGGACGAGTTCGCCAACGCCGGCATCGCCGAGTTCGTGAACGCCGGCCGGGCGTGCCTCGCGGGTGACTTCGAGACGATGCGCCGGCACATCGAGGAGGGAACGGCGCAGCGCGCCGCCGCGCAGCACCACCTCGACGAGGTACTGATGGGGGAGGAATGAGAGTCATCAGGCCACTTCCCCTGCTCGCCGCTTCGCTGCTCGGGCTGTCGTTGCTGGTGGTCCCCGCGCAGGCGGCACAGGCCACGACGATCACACCGGTAGCCGACAGCCATGTGCGTGCCGACCAACCGGCGACGAACTTCGGCACCGCGACCGGGCTGCGGGTCGACGGCGACCCGGTGACCACCGCCTACCTGCGATTCGACGTGCAGGGGCTGTCGAGCCCACCGGGGAAGGCAACCTTGCGGCTGTACCTGACCGCGACCGGCAGCAGCACGAGGGTGGACCTGTTCGGCGTCGCCGACGACACATGGTCCGAAACCGGCATCGTCTACACCAACGCCCCACCGGTCGGCGCCCAGCTCGGCTCGTCCGGCTCGCTGGTCGCCGGTACCTGGGTATCGATCGACGTCACGGCGCACGTCACCAGCAACGGCCTCTACTCGTTCGCGCTCACCACGCCCAGCACCGCCTCCCGGACATTCGACAGCCGGGAAGCCACGAACAAACCGCAGCTCGTGCTGGAGCCACCGCCGCCACCACCACCCCCCGGCAGCCCGGTGATCGTCGCGGCCGGAGACATCGCCTGCCCTACCGACGACGAGGGATACAACGGCGGACAGGGCACAGCGACCCGGTGCCGCATGCTGCACACCTCGAACCTGGCGCTGGGTATCGCGCCCACCGCGGTGTTCGCGCTCGGCGACGAGCAGTACAACAGCGGCAGGCTGGAACAGTTCAACGCCAGCTACGACCCCACCTGGGGCCGCCTCAAGTCGATCACCAGACCGGTGGTCGGCAACCACGAGTACGGCCAGAGCGGCGCCAACGGGTACTTCAACTACTTCGGTGACGCCGCCACCCCGCTGCAGCCCGGCTGCGTCAGCAGCTGCAACGGCTGGTACAGCTTCGACGTCGGCTCCTGGCACGTCGTCGTGTTCAACACCGAGTGCGCCCGGATCTCCGGCGGCACCGGCTGCGCCGTCGGTTCGCCGCAGCACCAGTGGCTGACCGCCGACCTCGCCGCGAACAGCGCGATGTGCACGGCCGCGCTCGTGCACCGGCCGAGGTGGAGCTCCAACAGCTTCGGCAGTGCCGACATCGCCCCGCTGGTCGACCTCCTCTACGCCGACGGCGCCGACCTGCTGCTGACAGGGCACGCGCACAGCTACGAGCGGTTCGCGCCGCAGAACCCCTCTGGCGGGCTGGACAACGCCAACGGGATCACCGAAATCATCGTCGGCACCGGGGGCGCCTTCTTCACCGGGTTCGCCACGCCGCTGCCCAACAGCCTTGTGCGCGCGAAGAACCTCTTCGGCGTACTGAAGCTGACCCTGGAGCCGACCAGCTTCAGCTGGCAGTACGTGGCCGACCCCCCCACGCCCTTCACCGACTCGGGTAGCACGAGCTGCCACTAGCAAGCCTGCAGCGCGACCCGCAGGCGCATGCGGGCGGCTGAAAGCGAGGTCCGCAGCGACACCACGTTCGGGGTGCCGAGGATGACGCTGCGCCCGACCAGCTACGGTTGGGAGTTCGTACCCGAGCGCAGCAGGCGTTTGATTCATTTGGGTCAAGGAGGGGTTACTCAGCGCACACGAAGGGCCGGGTCTTAGCCCTTACGGGGGAAACTTTTCGGGCGAAGGTAACGCGCAGGGTGAGACATACGGTTATATCCGTGGGAGGTGGATCGCGTCCACTTGCCGGGGTAACGCACCGTCGGGCAGTCGGAGGTCCGATGGGTACAGGGTTGACAGGGGGGGTCACAAGCCGCCCCAGCCCCACCAGATCCACGCGGGACCTGGTGGGGCTGGTGGCTGTCGCTTGCGTGATCGTGGCGATGGCGATCGCCCCCGAAATTCGCGGCTCGGCCTCCATCGAACGGGTGCACCTCGTGCTCACTCTGGTCGCGGCGGCCGTTGGCGCGGCAGCCGCGATCCTAGGCGACATAGCGGCCCGCCTCACCGGTGACGCGCGGCCGACTTGGATCGCCACCGCGTTGGTGCTCTACACGCTGTTCGTGGTGCCGTCCACCTTCCTCTTGCCCACGTCCGGCGACAACGACAGTGTGATTCGGTCCGTGCGGCTGGTTGCCCTGCTCGCCGTGGTGGTGCTGCTGGTCGTGGCCACCTCACCGCCACGGCGACTCGGCCCGGGCGGCGCCTGGGCCATCGCGGCGGTGACCGCGCTGGCGATCGCGGCGGCCGGCGAGAGCGCGGTGATCTTCAAGGACCTGCTGAACCTGATCACCTCGCCGCCGGTGGTGACGGTGGCCTTGATGATCGGCTGGTGCCTGGTCGCAGCCGGGCTGGTGCTGGCCGGTCGCCGGCGCAGCGGCGCCCCACTGTGGCAGGTCGGACTGGGACTGCTGGCCATCGCCGGGGCGCACCTGTACCGGGTTACGGCGGGCGTCGACGTGCTGGCCGCCGACCTGCTCTTCGACGGGGTACGGCTGCTGGGCCTGGTCGTTGTGCTGGTCGGCATGGCGCATCTGGTGGCCTGCGGCGTGCGGGCACTGCGCGACGAGCGGTTTGCCCACGACGAGGAGCTGCGGATCGCCACCGCGCACATGCGCCGGGCCACCGAGAAGGCGGCCGAGCGCGACCACGAGCTGCGCAACGGTCTGGCCGGCCTGGCTGGCATCACGGAGCTGCTCGGCTCCCCAGACCCGGGGCCAGAGCATGAGCGGCTGCGATCCGCGGTGCTGCGGGAGCTGGCGCGGCTGGCCGCCATCGTCGACCGCCCGGAGTTCACCGCGCCGGTGGAGGGCTACGACGTCGGCCTGGTGCTCAGCGACGTGATCGCGCTGCGCAACTCGGCCGGCGCAGTGATCCACCTGTCGGCCGCACCCGGGTTGCGCGCCACCGGATCGCCCGCCGTGCTGACCCAGGTCGTGACAAACCTGCTGGAGAACTGCGCGCGCCATGCGCCCGGCTCGCCGGTTTCGGTCAGCGCCGGCGCCTGTGGCCTGAAGGTGATCATCGAAGTGTCCGACTCAGGCCCGGGGATCGCCCCAGGCCAGGAGCGGTTGGTGCTCGAGCGCGGCGCGCGGCATCCGGTCAGCGGCGGCAGCGGCCTCGGGCTGCACGTCAGCCAGCAACTGCTGGCCGGCGAGGGCGGGTCGCTGCGAGTGTTGCCGCTGGATCCGGCGCACCCCGGCTGCACGGTCGTCGTGGAGCTGCCGCGGGTGCTGCCCGACCCGGACCCCGACGGGGACGTCGACCTGCCGCGGCAGCGGGACCCTTCGGCGATGCCGGCGGTCGACCTTCCAGGCTGGAACCTCCCTGACGTCGACACGGACCCCGTGAGGCGGACATGACCGGCACGCTCACACCCGCCCGCGTGGGCGACCGCCGACCCTGGTCGGTGCTGGTGGTGGATGACCACGAACTGGTGCGCACCGCGCTGGTCATCGTGTTGCACGAGGAGGGCTTCGCCGCCCATCCCTGCGAGGCGTCGACCCTCCAGGCCATCCTCGCCGAGGCGGACCGCCACACGCCTGGTCTAGTGCTGCTGGACCTGCATCTGGGCTCCGGCCGAAACGGGGCGACGATCAGCGGTGTGGACGCGGTCCGCCCGCTACGGGCCCGGGGCTGGTCGGTGCTCGTGGTCAGCGGTGGCCATAGCCGTGCCCAGATCGCCGCCGCGATCGCCGCCGGCGCCATCGGGGAGGTCTCCAAGTCGCAGCCCCTGCCAGCCCTGGTGCGCACCGTCGTCGACATCGCCGCCGGTCGGTCTGTACTCTCCCGAGAGACGCGTGAGGCATGGCTGGCTCTCGACCGCCAGTTCGGGGCGGCCGCCGCCCGCCGCAGCGCGCGGCTCGCCCGGCTCAGCGCCCGCGAACGGGCCGTCCTCGACCGGCTGGTGCAGGGGCATCGGGCGGCCGCCATCGCCGACGAGTTCGTGGTTTCGCTGACCACCGTGCGCACCCAGATTCGGTCCATCCTCTGCAAGCTCGACGTCGGCTCGCAGCTGGAGGCCGTCGCGCTGGCCCAACAGGACCGCACCTGGTAGCGGCCCGCTCGCCCTCGGCGCGGGCCAGGCCGCAGCCGCGCTGGTCTGGGGCGGTGCGCTGCTCGTGCTGCTCAGTGATGACGCCGGAGAGGCTTGTGCCCCGTCAGCTCATGCCGCCGAGCACCTCGTCGAGCACTCCGTCGCGGACCTCCTGCACCAGGTCGCCCAGCTGGTCAAGGCTCATATGGATGCGCTGGCCGAAGTCGTCCCAGATCACCACGCGACGTGCCGGCTCGGCCCGTTCGTCCAGATAGACCTCGGGACAACCATCACTACGCGAGCCACAGAACGTCGCAATGTGGCGTAGTTCGGCTCTGCCCATAACTTCAGACCTCCCTGCATGACGCGGGCCCGCACCATTGGCACCCGCTGTCACGCAAGGTAGCGGTCGAATAGCGGACAGTATAGATCTTGGAAGGGTGAAGTCCTGGGAAACGCTCAACCGGAGCGGTCCGGACCGGCACGGGTCGGCTCGATGCGGATCAGCACGCGCCGCTCGCGCTCCATGGCCGCGCGGTAGTCGTCCCAATTGGGGTGCTCGCCGGAGATCGAGCGGTAGTACTCCACGAGCGGCTCCATGGCCTCTGGCAGCTCCAGCACCTCCGCCGTGCCCTCGACCTGGACCCATTTGCCGAAGAACGTGTCGGGCAGCACGCACAGCCACACCCGCGGATTGCGGCGGATGTTGCGCAGCTTGTACGCCGCCTGCCTGGTGCTGATGGTGAGCTTGCCGTCCTGGTCGACGGTGACCAGCACCGGCGACATCTGCGGCGTGCCGTCACCGCGGAGCGTGGCCAGCACCGCCCGGTGCTGAGCGGCCACAACGGCGAGTGCCTGATCGATTTCCACCCGGCATAGCCAACTCCGTTCCGGCGCTCGACGCCACCACCAGGGCGCGGGGTGGTCGTACCTGCCGCGGCTCGGGCTCCCCGGGGTGGGCGGGGGAGCAACGCCGGTTGCCCAGGTCACCAGCCACCACCGCCACCCGGTGGAGGTTGCGGGTACCAACCCCGTACAGAGGGCGAACGTCCGAATTGTGAGCCCCAACGCTGACAAGGGAACGCGCGTGGCTCATTCTTGCCGTCATTGGAATTGCACCGCACTAAACCAATCTCGTTACCTCTGTGGAAGTCAATAAAGTATTGGGGAAGGCGCATCGCCGACGGCACGTCAACGCACACCCTGGGCGACGGTCCGCGAAAACGGCATCCTGGTCGCATGGCGTCGACGTTGCTTCGGTGGACCGTTCAGTCCGTGATGCCGCGGCTGGTACTGCGGCGCGCCGCGCGAGCCGGCCAGCTCGGCGCCCGGCTTGCCATCGACCGCCGGCTGTGGGACGACCCGTTTCCGGTCTACGAACAGATGCGCGCGCGTGGACCGCTGCTCGTCGCCGCGCCGATCAGCTCGACCGCCTCGCATGCGGTCGCCACCGAGGTGCTGCGCAGCCCATCGTTCGGCGTCGGCCTCAGGTCGTTGGAGCGGCTGCCACCGCGCACCCGGCGGATGTTGTCGCTGGCCGTCGACCCGTGGGCGCTTGGGCCGGCCGAGCCGCCTTCCATGCTCGCGGTTGACCCCCCGGACCACACGAAATACCGCCGGCTGGTGTCCAAGGTGTTCACGCCGCGTGCCATCGCGGCGATGCAGCAACGGGTCGAGGAGATCGCCGACGAGCTGCTGGACAACATGGGGCGCCGGGAGGCCGTCGACCTCGTCAATATGTATGCCGCCCCGCTGCCGGTGCGCGTCATCGCTGAGATCCTCGGCATTCCCGCCGACATGCACGCCAAGGTGCTGGAGTGGGGCAATGCCGCCGCGGTGACGCTCGACCCGGGGCTGCGCTACCGGCAGTTCCGCAACGCGTCCGCGGCGCTGCGGCAGATCCACCGGTGGCTGGCCGACCATCTGGCCACACTGCGCCGCCATCCCGGCGATGACCTGCTGAGCCGGCTCGCGGTGCTGGTCGACGAGGGCGACACCCTCGACGAGGTCGAGCTTCGAGCCACCGCACTGCTGGTCATCGGCGCCGGCTTCGAGACGACGGTCAACCTCATCGGCAACGGGATCGTTCAGCTGCTCGAGCATCCCGAGCAGCTGGCACTGCTGCGCGCCGAGCCGAGCCGCTGGCCCAACGCGGTAGAGGAGATCTTGCGCTACGACTCGCCGGTGCAAGCGACGGCTCGGCTTGCCCGCGAGGACACCGAGGTGTGCGGGCAGGCCATCCCGGCCGGCCGGTTCATCAGCCTCATGCTCGGCGGCGCCAACCGCGATCCGGACGTGTTCACCGATGCCCAGCGGTTCGACGTGACCCGCCCGAACGCGCGCGACCATCTGGCGTTCTCCGCCGGCATCCACTTCTGCCTCGGCGCCAGCCTCGCCCGCCTGGAGGGGACCGTGGCGCTGCGCATGCTGTTCGAGCGCTTTCCCGACCTCACGATCACTGGTCGTCCGGTGCGACGGCAGATGCGGGTGCTGCGCGGCTACGAGCACCTGCCGGCGCGCCCCCGATCAATCGCGGCGGGTGCCTGACAAAACCGCGGCAGCGGCGAGGCCGCTGCGGTGTTCTCCACGGCCCGCCAGCCGGCCGATCCGGGCCGTGTGATGTGCGCCGCCTGCCGTCGACACCGCCGTTGGAAAACGCCGGTCACCTCCTGTCGAGGTGACCGGCGTCGTCTTGGGAGTCGTTCGTCATGCAGCCGTCGGGCCCGGCGGGAGGTCAGCGGTCTGAGCGCCCGGGCCGGGCGGCCAGTCCGCGGCCAGAGCGGTCTGAGCGCCTGGGCCGGGCGGGACGTCAGCGGTCTGAGCGCTCGGGCCGGGCGGGCTGTCCGCGGTCTGAGCGGTCGGGCCGGGCGGGTAGTCCGCGGTCTGAGCGTTCGGGCCGGGCGGGAAGTCAGCGGTCTGAGCGTTCGGGCCGGGTGGGTAGTCCAGGGCCAGAGCGCTCGGGCCGGGCGGGAGGTCGGCGACCTCAGCGCCCGGCCCGGGCGGGAGGTCGGCCGCGGCGACGCCCGGGCCGGGTGGGAAGTCCGATGTGGCTACGCCCGGGCCGGGCGGGTAGTCCGCCGCGGCGACGCCGAGAGCGGCGAGCGCGAGTCCCCCGCCGAGGATGGCGGCGGCGAGCCGGTGGCGGAGCGTCTGGCGGTGGGACATTCGGTGCCTCCATGGTTGAAAGGTGGTGGTGGGGGGCCGGTTTCGGTCCTTCAACCTGATCGTGTCTATATGCTGCGAGCCGCCCGGATACGCGGGCTTGAGTGGTGACTACTCAGATTCGGCGGGCAGCCGGGGTTGAGTGGCCGCGGCGCCCAGGACGACACCCGGTCCGGCCACGTGCTGGCGAGCGTGGGTGCTACCTGACGGTGGTGCCCAGCGTGCGGGCCAGCTGACGACGGCCCGAGATACCCAGCTTTGAGTAGACCCGCTCGAGGTGGTTCTCGACGGTGCGCAGCGAGAGCACCAGCTGATCGGCGATCTCCCGGTTGGACAGACCGCTGGCGGCAAGGCCCGCGATCTGCCGTTCTCGCCTGGTCAGGTTCCCGGCCGGCTCGTCGCGTTCGTCCGCCGGTGGTACGAACCCCGCGCACGCCGTGGCCAGTTCGGCCGCCCGGCGACCGCTTGCCGTGGCGCGGCGGCTCTCGCTGCGGCGTTCCCAGGCGCCGGCCGCCTGAGTGGCGGCGTCTCGGGCGAACAGCAGATAGCCGAGGTCGGCGAACCCCGCGGCCACCGCATCGAGTTGGGCCGGGTTACCGTTGGTGACCGCCCTGGCGTGCCTGCTCTGCAGGCCGATGAGCTCGCCGTCGAGTTCGCCGGCCAACTCCCCGAGGCGGTTGGCGGCGTCCCCGCGGCCCAGCCGGCATTGGTCGTGTAACAGGGTGGCCTCGGCCGTCGGCAGATCCTGCGTCGCCGCCCGGTTCGCCGCCGCGGTGAGCCGTCGCAGCGCCGCGGCGCGGTCACCCTGTCCGGCTTCGACCAAGGACCGACCCCGCTCGACCAGATCGAGCTCGAACAGCCCGACGTCATTGCGGACGACCCCGTCAAGCTCAGCCAGCGCTTCGGTGGCCGCCGCATCGGCGCCGGCCAGGGCGCTCGAGTGGGCAAGACCGGCCAGCGCCCAGCGCAACGCCGCGGTGTCCTTCTGCTCCCGGTTGACCAGCGCGCATTCGCGGTGGTACCGGACCGCAGCCGACACATCGCCGCGAGCCAGCGCCAGCTGACCGCACATCAGGGTCGCGGTCGCCCGCAGCTCGGGGTCCTCCGCCGCCGTGGACGCGGCATCTAGCGCCGCCGCCGCGGCGGAGGCGGCCGCCAGCCGTCCCGCCGACAGGCCGGCCAGCACCTGCGCCACCCGGTGTACCACCGGATTCTGCAGATCTCGAGTACCACCGGAGGATCGGCGGTACTCGAGGTGGATGCGCTCACCATCGATCGCAGTCTGCACCGCACGGTCGAAACGGCCGACCATCCACATCGCCAGAGCGGCGGGGTACGCGACCCGGTGATACCCGGGCCGCCCTGGCTCGAGCAGCGGCTCCAGCAGCTGTAGCGCCGGCCTGGCCTGGCCGGCGAACAAACGCTCGAAGGCCGACCGCGCGTAGAGCCGGGTCCGGGCCAGCGGGCTCTGGATCGTCGCGAGCGCCCCGTCGATGGTGGCGAACGCCTCGTCCGTTCGGCCCAGCAGGTTGGACAGCACGTACGCGGTCAACTCGGCGATCCAGCCTCGCTCCAGGTCGGAGCCCGCGACCGGCAGCAGACGGTTCAGCCAGTCCAACGCTTCATCGGGCCGTCCCTGCTTGAACGCCGCCTCGGCGATCCGGATGCCGGCCTGAACACCGGCCCCGGCGGTCCACGCCGCGTGGCCGAGCCGGCTGGTCAACGGCCACGCACCGCGGACCGCCGCCTCGTCGGCGGCACGCGCAAGAACGGCGGGCTCGGCGGTCGCCCCCGCGTCCAGCTGCCACATCGCGAGCCGAAGCGCGTCGCCGGCGCGGCGGCCGCCCGTCTCCTGCAGCAGCCCGGCGAGCGTGCGACGCAGGTTGCGGGCTCGAAGCGGCGACGTCCCGTTGCGGATCAGATCGGCGTGCAGCGGATGAGCGATCCTGACGACGCGGCGTCGGCCGTCCAGCGAGACGGCGATGAATCCGAGTTCCTCCAGGCCCTCCACCACATCGGGCGGCGCCGCGGCCTCGAGGAAGCCGGCCTCGACCGGTTCGGCCAACGCGACCAGTTCGACAGCGCGCCGCGCCGCCGAGTCCAACGCCGCGACCCGCCGGCCCACCAGCTCTGCGAGGCGATACGGCACGACCGGCTGGTGAGGATCGAGCCGCCACATGCCGTCGTGCTGCGTCAAGCTGTCGCTCTCGCGCCCAGCAAGTACGAGTTCGCGCAGGTACAGAGGGTTTCCGTCGCACAGCCGGGCTAACCGGTGTGCGGTCGGGCCATCGACGGGTCCGTCCAGCATCGCAGCGGCCAGGGCTGCCACGTCCTCTGGCGCCAGCCGCTCGACCGCCACCCGGTGGACCCACTCGAGCGACCAGATCGGGCCGAGCCACTCGGACGTGAGCTCGCCAGTGCGGACGGCCGCGACGACCGGGCAGATGCGTTCGGCGATCACCTGGTGGACCAGGGCCGCCGACACGTCGTCGAGCCAATGCGCGTCGTCGACGGCGAGAACGGGACGACGACCGTCTCTCGGCCTGGCGAGATTGTCCCGGATCGCCTTCATCAGATCGACGGCACCGTGCTCGTCCGGGCCGGCCGGACGCAGCCCCGCGAGGGCCCCGAGGGGCAGCGCCTTGGCCGGAACGCTCGCCGTCGCGAGGATGGCGGCCGACCGCCGGCCATGCAACTGCCGAACGACCTCGTGGAGCAGCTTTGTCTTGCCCATCCCTGCTTCGCCGGTGACCAGAATCGTCTCCGCCGGCTGCCGCGCGACCACGTCGAGAACCCTCGTCAGCTCCACCGCTCGAGCGACAAGGGACACGTCGGTCACGCGTCGAGTCTCGGGTAAGGCATCCCCGCGCCACAACAGCCAGTACGCGGGGTGCTCCCGCTCGTCGTCGGCTTACCCGGCGTGTGGGTCGAGCGCCGAACCCGGCGGCGCGAGGCCGGTGACCAGCGAGGCGATGCGGTGCGCGCGGCCCGTGGCCACCAGGTGACGGCTCCGACGACGAGCGCGGCAAAGCTCGACTTGCTGGGCGCAGATGGCGTCGTGATGGAGGGGCTGGATGCCCGCTGTGCGAGGTATCACACCGCCAGGTCGTCACACGCCCGGCCGGTACCCCGTCCGCACGGTGAGACCGGCAGGAAGGGACCGAACCATGAGAGTACTGCTCGCCGGCGCCTCGGGCGCCGTCGGTACACCGCTCACCCGGCAGCTCATCGCTGCCGGCCACCAGGTCGTCGGCATCACCCGCAGCGAGGCCAACGCCGAGCGGCTACGCACCGCCGGCGCGGAGGCCGTGGTGGCCGACGTGATGGACCGCGAGAACCTGCTCGCCGCCGTGCGCGACGTGCGGGCCGACGCGGTCATGCACCAGCTCACCGCATTGGGCACCACGAAGATGCGCGAGGCCATGCAGGGCACGAACGCCCTGCGTACCACCGGAACGGCGCACCTCCTCGCGGCCGCCCGGGTGGCCGGCGCCCACCGCTTCCTCACCCAGTCGATCGTGTTCGGGTACGGCTACCGGGATCACGGACCGCATGTGATCACCGAGGACGACCCGTTCGCCGAACCGCAGCCCGGCCCGCTCGCAGACGGCATGGCGGCGATACGCTCCACCGAGGAGCAGGTGTTCTCGGCCGACGAGATCGAGGGCATCGCGCTGCGCTACGGCGCCTTCTACGGCCAGGACAGCTTCACCCGGATGATCATCAACCTGGTGCGCAAGCGCCGGTTGCCGGTGCCCTCGTCCGGCGGCGGGTTCGTCAACTTCATCTACCTGGAGGACGCCGCCGCCGCGACCGTGGCCGCCCTGGAGAAGGGGCGCGCCGGACAGGCGTACAACATCGTCGACGACGAGCCTGTGCGCTGGGCCGTCTACCTGGACGCGCTCG
>DASXTS010000144.1:0-13592 GCA_036505275.1 Pseudonocardiaceae bacterium | reverse complement strand
GGGTGCTACCCGATCCGAACTCCTGAGCACCCCAACGGGGCGCGGCACCGGGACAGGACGCCCGATAGGCTCGGCTCGTGCCCGATCTCTCCGCCATCGTCAAGGCCTACGACATCCGCGGCGTGGTCGGTGACCAGCTCGATGCGCAGGTGGTGCGGGAGATCGGCGCGGCGTTCGCCCGCCTGGTCCGCCCGGCCGCCGCGGTCGTCGTCGGGCACGACATGCGAGAGTCGTCGCCGGGGCTGGCCGCCGCATTCGCCGAGGGCGTCACGGGCCAGGGCGCGGACGTGTCGCACATCGGGCTGGCGTCGACCGACATGCTGTACTTCGCGTCCGGCCGGCTCGACCTGCCCGGCGCGATGTTCACGGCGAGCCACAACCCGCCCCGCTACAACGGCATCAAGCTGTGCCGGGCCGGCGCGTCCCCGGTGGGCCAGGACAGCGGCCTGGCCCACGTGCGGGCCATGGTCGAGCAGGGCGTGCCGCCGCACAACGGCCCGAAGGGACGGACGAGCCACCTGGACCTGCTGGCCGACTACGCGTCACACCTGCGCACGCTGGTGGATCTGACCCGCATCCGGCCGCTCACCGTGACCGTCGACGCCGGCAACGGTATGGCCGGCCGCACCGTACCCGCGGTGTTCGGCGGCCTGCCGCTGCGCGTCGACGGGCTGTACTTCGAGCTGGACGGCACGTTTCCCAACCACGAGGCAAACCCACTGGACCCGGCCAACCTCGTCGACCTGCAGAAGCGGGTCAGGGCCACCGGCGCCGACCTGGGCATCGCCTTCGACGGGGACGCCGATCGCTGCTTCGTGGTCGACGAGCTCGGCCGCCCGGTGTCCCCGTCGGCGATCACCGCGCTGGTCGCGGTCCGCGAGCTGGCCAAGGAACCGGGCGCGGTGATCCACAACTGCATCACGTCCAAGGCCGTGCCGCAGATCGTCCGGGAGCATGGCGGCACCCCGGTCAAGACGAGGGTCGGCCACTCGTTCATCAAGGCGGAGATGGCGCGTACCGGCGCGATCTTCGGCGGCGAGCACTCCGCGCACTATTACTTCCGCGACTTCTGGCGGGCCGACTCCGGCATGCTGGCCGCGATGCACGTGCTGGCCGCGCTCGGCGAGCAGGACGGCCCGCTGTCGGCGCTGATGGCCAGTTACGAGCGGTACCAGGCGTCCGGCGAGATCAATTCCACGGTCGACGACCAGGCCGCGCGAATGAGCGCGGTCCGCCGCGCCTACCAGGCCCGTGACGGTGTCACCATCGACGAGATGGACGGCATCACCGTCGAACTGCCCGACGGCTCGTGGTTCAACCTGCGGCCGTCCAACACCGAACCACTGCTGCGGTTGAACGTTGAGGCGGCCGACGGCGCGGCCGTCGCCGCGCTGCGCGACGAGGTACTCGCGCTGGTGCGCAACTAGCGACGGCCGCGCGAGACGCCACGAAGTCGCCACGATGTCGCCACGAAGTCGCCACGAAGTCGCCACGAAGAGGGAGGCATGCCAGATGGCAGTCGAACTGGACGAGCAACTGCTCGAGATCCTGGCCTGCCCGGCGCCGCACCATGCGCCGCTGCAGCCGGGTACCCCCGACGACCCGCAGGCCGATGCACTGACCTGCACGGCATGCGGGCGCACGTTCCCGGTCACCGACGGCATCCCGGTACTGCTGCTCGACGAGGCGACCCCGCCGACGACGTTGATCCCGGGCGAGCCGGAGAGCACCGTGTGACCATGCTGGACGAAGCGCTGCTGGACGACCCTGAGCGGTTGATGGCCGGCGAGTCCGGCCAGCTCCTGCGTGCCGCGGCGACCGCGGGCGCGCAGGTGCGGGCAACCACAGAGATCGCCACCGAGGTCAGGCTGGACGATGCCCTGCGGGGCGCCCAGCCGAGGGCACTCGTGCTGCTGACCAGGCCGGGCGTCGGCTCGTCCGCGGCCGGCATCCTCCGCTCGCTGCTCGGCCCCGGCTGCCCGGTGCCGGTGGTCGCGGTCGACTCCACGCCGCCCTGGATCGGCCCACTCGATGTGCTCGTCGGCTACAGCGCCGACGAGAACGACCGGCCGCTGGCCGACTCCATCGACCTGGCCACTCGCCGTGGCGCGCAGGTGGTGCTCACCGCGCCGGCCGAGGGTCCGGTGGCGGCCGCGGCGGCCGGCCGGGCCCGGTTGCTGGTGCCGCGGGTGACGGCACCGCCGACGCTGGCGCTGCCCGCCGCGCTGACCACCGGCCTGCTGGTCACCTCGGCGCTCGGGCTGCTGAGTACCAAGATCGACGACATCGCCGACGAGCTGGACCGCGAGGCCGAGCGCAACCACCCGCAGCACGAGTCGTTCGTGTGCCCCGCCAAGGCGCTTGCGCTGCGGCTGGTGCAGCGCAGCCCGCTGCTGCTCGGGCTGGATCCGGTGGCGACGGCGGTGGCCAAACATGCCGCTGCCACCCTCGGCGCGCACGCCGGGCAGCTCGCGGTGGCCACCGGCTACCGGGAGCTGCTCGCCCAGCCGGCGCTGCATCAGGCCGCGGTGCGTGCGACCGCGCAGGCCGACGTGTTCCGCGACCCGTTCCTCGACGAGGCGGACGACGGCGGGTCCGGCCAACCGCTGCGGGTGATGCTGCTGGCCATCCGCGCCGACGACGCGGTGGGGGTGGCCCGGCAGGCCGCCACCGGCGCGCTGGCCACCGCCGACGAGCTCGCCCCCGGCGACGAGGTGGCTGGCGACGAGCCGCTGCTGGCCGCCCTGCTGGCCAGCCGCTTCGACCTGGCCGGGCTGTACCTCGGGCTGGCGACGGGGACCCTCGGCGGGCCGGGGCTGACCGCGCCGGTGCGGGTCTGAGCCGGTGGATCTGCTGCGGAACCCGGTGCGCGCGTATGCGTGGGGATCCCGAACCGCCATCGCGTCGCTGCTCGGCCGCCCGGTGCCGGCGCCGCACCCGGAGGCCGAGCTGTGGATCGGCGCGCACCCCACCGACCCGTCGGTGCTGCTCGGCGAGCCGGAGCGGTCCCTGCTCACCGCGGTCGAGGAGGATCCGGACGGCCAGCTTGGCAGCACGTGCGCGGCCAGGTTCGGCGCCAGGCTACCGTTCCTGCTCAAGGTGCTGGCAGCCGACGAGCCGCTGTCCATGCAGGCCCATCCGTCGGCCCGGTTGGCCCGCGAGGGCTACCGGCGCGAGGAGGCCCGGGGCATCCCGCTCGACGCCCCGCAGCGCAACTACAAGGACCCGGAGCACAAGCCCGAGCTGGTCTGCGCGCTCACCGAGTTCCACGCGCTGGCCGGGTTCCGCGCCGTGCCCAGCGCGCTGGAGCTGCTGCACACCCTGAACGTGCGCGAGCTCCACGCGTACGTCGAGCTGCTCAACGCCCAGCCGGACGCCAACGGGCTGCGGGCCCTGTTCACCACGTGGATCACCCTGCCGCAGCCGGCTCTGGCCGAGCTCATGCCGTACCTGCTGGCCGCCTGCGTCGATCACATCAGGGCCCGCGGGCCGTTCGCCCGCGAGTGCCGCACCGTCCTGCAGCTCGCCGAGCCGTATCCGACCGATCCGGGCGTGCTGACCAGCCTGCTGCTCAACCACGTGATGCTCAGCCCGGGCCAGGCGATCTACCTGCCGCCCGGCAACCTGCACGCCTACCTGCACGGCACCGCGGTGGAGATCCAGGCCAACTCGGACAACGTGTTGCGCGGCGGCCTGACCCCCAAGCACGTCGACGTGCCCGAGCTGCTTCGGGTGCTCGACTTTGCCGCGGGCGACGTCCGTGTGCTCGGCGGCGAGTCCGAGGGCGGCCACCAGATCTGCTACCCGACGCCGACGCCGGAGTTCCGGCTGTCCCGGCTGGACTGGGCGGCCGGTGACGCCGAGCCGGTCGCCCTCGAGGACGCCGGGCAAGGGCCGCAGGTGCTGCTCAGCGTGGCCGGCACCGCCGTGCTGGAAGCGGCGGACGGCCGCAAACTGGAACTGCCACGCGGTGCGGCGGCCTGGGTCGCCGCCACGGACCCGCCGGTCACCATTCGGGCTACCGGCGACGACTGCCGTGTCTTCCGGGCCACCACCGGTATGGTCGACTGATCCACTGAGAGTAGCCGACGGAGGCAGACGGGAGGCCGGGTGTCCGTTGAAGGCAGCACCAGGGCGATCATCGCGGCGTTGCTCGCCAACGCGGGCATCGCGGTCGCCAAGTTCGTCGGCTTTGCGATAACGGGCTCGTCATCCATGCTGGCCGAGGGCGTTCACTCGATCGCGGACACGTCCAACCAGGGCCTGCTGCTGCTCGGCACCCGCACCTCACTGCGCCGGCCGACCGAGGAGCACCCGTTCGGCTACGGCCGGGAACGGTACTTCTACTCCTTCATCGTCGCCCTGCTGCTGTTCAGCCTCGGTGCGGT
This sequence comes from Pseudonocardiaceae bacterium, assembly GCA_036505275.1. Classification (GTDB taxonomy): domain Bacteria; phylum Actinomycetota; class Actinomycetes; order Mycobacteriales; family Pseudonocardiaceae; genus DASXTS01. The sequence continues at coordinate 9,204 of DASXTS010000144.1, read as the reverse complement.
GTTCGCGCTCTACGAGGGCGTGGACAAGCTGCGGCACCCGCACGAGCTCAACGCGCCGCTCGTCGCGGTCGTCATCCTGGTGCTCGCGATCGGGCTCGAGTCGTACAGCTTCCGTACCGCGATCGTGGAGTCCGCGCACCTCAAGGGGGACGCCTCGTGGTGGGGTTTCATCCGGCAGGCCAAGACCCCCGAGCTACCCGTGGTGCTGCTGGAGGACGCCGGCGCGCTGCTCGGCCTGGTGCTCGCGCTGGCCGGCGTCGGCCTCACCATGATCACTGGCGACCCGACGTGGGACGCCGCCGGCACCGTCAGCATCGGCGTCCTGCTCGCCGTGATCGCCATCATCCTCATCACGGAGACCAAGAGCCTGCTCATCGGCGAGGGCGCCAACAGGGCCGTGCTGCGCACCATCGTCGACGAGCTGGCCCAGGGGCCGGTGCGACGCGTCATTCACATCCGCACCCAGTACCTCGGGCCGGAGGAGCTGCTGGTCGCGGCCAAGATCGCCCTGACACCGGCGCTGTCCACGGCCGAGATCGCCAAGGCGATCGACGACGCCGAGGCGCGGGTCCGCCGCGAGGTTCCGGTGGCCCGGCTGATCTACCTCGAGCCGGATCTGGACCGCGCCACCGTGTCCCCGGCATGATCGAGTCGCTGCTCGTGGCCAACCGGGGGGAGATCGCCCGGCGGGTGATCCGGACCGCGCTGGAGTGCGGGGTGCGGACTATCGCGGTCCACTCCGCCGTGGACGCCGAGCTGCCGTTCGTGGCCGAGGCCGACAAGGCGGTGCAGCTGGACGGACCGCCGCAGGCGGTGTATCGCGACGCCGAGCAGATCCTCTCGGTGGCGGCCCGGACCGAGGCGGCCGCGGTGCACCCGGGGTACGGCTTCCTGTCCGAGAACGCCGACTTCGCCCGCGCGGTGACCACGGCCGGGCTGATCTGGGTCGGGCCACCGGCCGAGGCAATCGAGGCGATGGGGGACAAGGTCGCGGCCAGGGCGCGGATGGTGGCCGCTGGGGTGTCGGTGGTTCCGGGCTCCGTGGCTGCGGTGGCCGGCGTGGACGCCTGCGCGGCCGAGGCGGCCGGGGTGGGCTACCCAGTGATGATCAAGGCTTCGGCCGGTGGTGGCGGCATGGGCATGGCCGTGGTGCACAACGCCGCCGCCCTGGCCGAGGAGTACGAGAAGGTCACTGGATCCGCCGGCCGGCTCTTCGGCGATGAGCGCGTGTTCGTCGAGCGCTTCTTCCCGCGGGTGCGGCACGTCGAGGTGCAGGTGCTCGGGCTGGCCTGCGGTCGGGTGGTGGCCCTCGGCGAGCGGGACTGCTCGGTGCAGCGCCGCAACCAGAAGGTGGTCGAGGAAACCCCGTCGCCGGCGGTGAACCCCGAGCTGCGGGCGCGGATGTGCGCCGCGGCGGTGCGCGCCGCGGAGGCGGTCGGCTACCGCAACGCCGGCACCGTGGAATTCCTGCTCGACCCGGCCAGCGGCGAGTTCTTCTTCCTGGAGATGAACACCAGGCTCCAGGTGGAGCACCCGATCACCGAGGAGGTGTACGGCGTGGACCTGGTGGCCGAGCAACTGCGGATCGCCGCCGGCCTCCCGCCCGGCGTAGACATCGACTCGCTCGCCCCGTCCGGGCACGCCATCGAGCTGCGGATCAACGCGGAGGACCCCAAGCGGTTCCTGCCCAAGCCGGGCCGGATCGAGGTGTGGCGCCCGCCGTCCGGCGACGGGGTTCGGGTGGACGCCGGGTACGCGGCCGGCACCACGGTGACGCCGGCCTACGACTCGCTGATCGCCAAGCTGATCGTGCACGGGTCGTCGCGCGCCGAGGCCCTCGATCGGGCCAGGGCCGCGGTCGCCGCGTTCGAGATCCGCGGGCCGGACCGTGGCGGCGTCACCACCAACCTGCCGTTCCTTGCCGAGGTGCTCGACTCGACCGAGTTCGTCTCCGGCGACTACGACACCGGCATCGTGTCCCGGCTGCGGTGACGCCGCTACTCTCCGCGAGTGAGCTCCAGCGATCCACCGCCGTACCCGGATTCCGGCCAGCCGTACCGGTACCCGCGGCCGCAGGAGTACGGCGGCGCCTACCCGCCGCCCATGCCGCCGGTGGGGTACGGGTCGCCGTACGGGCCGCAGCAGGGGCCGCCGTACGGGCCGCCGTACGGCGCGCCGCCGCCGGGCGAGAACACCCGGGGCTGGGCGATCGGGTCGCTGGTCACCAATGTCGTGCTGACCATGCTGTGCTGCTCGGCTGTGCTGCTCGCCGCTGGGCGTCGCGGGCATCGTGGTCAGTGCGCTGACCATGGGGCGCGCCGACCACGAGCCGGAGTCGGCGAGGCGGCTGCTGCGGTGGGGCTGGGGGCTGGCCATCGCTTCCGTGGTGCTGGGCGTCGGGCTCATCGTGACGGTCGTGGCGGTGGCCGTGACGAGCCAGCCGCGGTGATAGCGGCCGCCGCCGCGGCGAGGGCAGGGATGATCCACAACGCCACCGGCAGCCCGGCCAGTTGGGCGACGCCACCGATGAGCGGTGGGCCGACGAGGAAACCGAAATAGCCACCGGTGGACACCGCGCCGATCGCCTCAGCAGGCCGGTCCGACGTGGCGCCGGCCTCGGCCAGCAGCGCGGGGAAGGTCACCGAAATACCGGCCCCGAGCACGCCGAATCCGGCGACGGCGGCCAACGCGGCGCCCAACCCGCCACCGAGCACGGCGGCCAGTGCGAGCCCGGCCGCGAGGCCCGCCGCGGCCGCCGAGGCGAACCAGCGCACCACCACCACCCGCCGGGGACGGCGGTTCAGCACCAGGTCGCCGAGCAGCCTGCCGGTCGTCATGGTGGCGCTGAACGCGGCGAACGCCGCCCCTGCGCCGGCCGGCCCCACGCCGAGGTTCTCCCGCAGGTATACCGCCGACCAGTCGGCGGTGGCGCCCTCGCACAGCAGCACGGCGAACGCGGCGGCGGCCAGCAGCACGTGCTGCCCGTGCGGGCGCACCAGCAGCGGCGTCCGCTGCACGGCGTCAATCCGGTCGGCCAGCATGCCGGTGGCGGTGGTCAACACCGCGGCCAGCAGCACCCCGCCGAGCACCGCGAGCTGCCAGCCGAGGTCCACCCGCAGCTGGCCCGCGGCCCCGCCCAGCCCGGCGCCGAGCAGCGCGCCGAGGCTGAACGTGGCGTGGAAGCCCGACATCAGCGACCGTCGATAGGCCCGCTCCACGGTCACCGCCTGCGCGTTCATCACCACGTCGAGCACGCCCATCGACGCGCCCCAGGCCAGCAGCGCGGCGAACAGCGTCCACGCGTCGAAGGCCAGGCCGACCGTCGGGCCGATGCCGAAGAACACCACTGCCGACCGGCGCGTCGCGGCGGCGCTGCCGCGGCGGCTGGCCCACCCGCCGGCGAGCGGCATCGCCAGCAGCGCTCCGATCGCCGGCGCGAGCAGCACCACGCCAAGCACCCCCGGCGAGAGCCCGAGCTCGGCCTTCACCTCGGGAATGCGCGGCACCCACGACCCCATGAGCGCGCCATTGGCCGCGAACACCACGTACACCGCGAGTCGGGCCGCCCCGGGATGTTCGGTCACCTCGACAGCGTGCCGGTTGTGGCTCTACCCACGCCCGCTGCCCTCGCCCGTTGCCCAGCTCGCCACGGGTCAGCGGTGCGGCCGGGCCGCCACCGGGCCGACGGCCAGGTCCAGGGTCGCCTGCATGATCTCGGCCATGCGCTCGGCCTGCCGGTCGAGCTCGCGGCGTCGGCGGAACGCGCCGAACGGCTCGACGGTCAGCTGCACCCGCCGGCCGGACCTGCGGTGCTGCCAGGTACCGGCCACCACACCGTCGACCAGCAGCACCGGCACCTGGCCGGCGGAGCCGCGGCTCAGCGCCCGCTCGGCCGCCGCACCCGGGAACACCCTCGCCCTCGGCTGGCAACCGATGACGTAGGCGTCGAAGTGCGGTAGCAGCCGCACCCCGCGGGGCTTCGCCGCCGGCAGATCGACGCCGGAGGGTAGCCAGGCCGGGTGACCCTCGACGTCCACCTTGGTCAGGTCGAGGGTCTCGAAGAGGGCCGCCGCGGCGTCCGGGAGGATGCCGAGCCACCGGGCGAGGTCCGCGGCGGTGGCCGGCCCGTACGCGGTGAGGTACCGCAGCGCCACCGTTGCCAGCGCGGCGCGGCCGTCGTCCGGCATGGCGAAGCCGCCCAGCCACCGGTCGGGCCGCAGGTAGGTGACCTGGTTGCCCCGGTTCGGCCCGAAACAGAGCAGCCCGCGAGAAGCCGCGGTTGAGATCGCTGGCCGCCACCGCGGCCACAGTTCGCCGAACGCGGGGAACACCTCCTCGCCCGCCCACCGGCCGGTCCGCCGTACCACTTCGTCGCCCAGCTCGCGCCAGGTCAGGGCGTCGCGGCCGGCCAGCGCGGTGCCGATGGCGTCGAGCACGGCGGCGAGCTGGTCGTCGTTCATGCCGACCTCGGGCGGGATCCGCGGCTCGGCCCGCGGCGCCGTGGCCAGCGCGGCCAGCCACATACCGAGCTCGTCCGCCGGGAGTAGATGCACGGTGCCGCGCGGCCCGTAGGTCCGTACCAGGCTCCGCTGCTGCCACAGCGCGTCGCGCACGTCGTCCCGGGTGATGCCGGCGACCCGGATGCCGATGGACAGCTCGGCGGCCGAGGCCACCTGGGCGTGCACGCCGCAGATGGCCCGCACCACGTCGACCAGGCCAGCGGCCGGCCGGTCCAGCGCGTGCGCGGCGAGCCGGTGCGCGCACACCCGCGGCCATGTCGCGGCCGGCATGTCAGCTCATCGCGGCCGCCGAGTGCCGCCCATGGCCGCCGAGACCGAAGCCCTTGCCGCGATTGCCACCGCCGCGATTGCCTGTTCCATTGCTGCTTCCACCGCCGACGCCGCCGCCGACGCCATTGCCGAGATCATTGCCGAGATCATTGCCGAGATCACCGTCGAGCCCGGCGGCCATGGCCACCGCCCGGTCCCACTCCGGATCGGCCTGATAGTCGCTGTGCCCGAGGATGCCGGGGTGCCAGCGTCGCCCGGCCACCGGGCCGCGGCCCGGGTCGGGCAGCCAGTGATCGCCGCCGAGCACCAGCGCACCGTGCGGGCTGGCGGTTGCCGGCGGCAGCGCGCCCTCGGTGCCGTCGGCACGGACGCCGATGCCGAGCAGGGAGCCCTGGAAGGACTGCCGCAGCCAGGTGGTCACGCCGCCGCCGATCGGGTCCGTGCCGCGGCACAGCGCCCGCCATCGCCCGCCGAGCGCACCGGAGAGTTCCGCAAGGCACGAGTGCGGCACCACCGCGGGGAACGCCCTCGGGTACGCCCAGAGCAGCTGCGACCCGGTGGTGACCAGCCCGATGCGCCGGCGGTCCGCGGCCGGCAGCTCGGCCAGCAGCCGGGCGGCGGCCACCGCGGCCAGCAGGCTGCCCTGGCTGTGCCCGACCAGCACGACCCTGGTTCCCGGCTCGGCGAGGTGCTGGCGCGCGCGGCGGACCAGCTCGGGCACCACCTTCAGCGGGTACGCGGGCGGGACGGCGGGGTGCGCCTCCCGCGGCCAGAACGACGCCAGGTCCCACAGCTGGCCGAGGTGCCGAGCCGCATCCGGCTGCCTGGCGGCCCGGTAGACGGCGCCGAGCAGCCCACCGGCCAGGGCGGCCAGCACGGTGACGCCGAACGCGCTGACCGTCCTCGTCCACGCTGGCGGCGTCACGCCTGCGAGGTGCACCACCCACACGACGCCGACCAGCACGACCAGCACACCGGGCACGGCGATCAGCACGTGGTGCACGTGGTTGCGCATGAGATCGGCGCGCCACCAGGCCGGTGCGACCGTGGCCTGCTCCGCCCGGTCCGGGTGCAGCATCGGCACCTCGACCGGCGGCTCGGTGCGGCCGCGGACCAGCAGCCAGTGGCGGTGGCCCAGCACCGCCCCCGTGACCAGCGCGGCGGCCGCGAGCAGCGCGCCACCGGCGCCCCAGACCAGCGTTATCGCGGCGTAGCCGGCCGGCAGTTGCAGGTCCGGCGCACCGAGCACGCGGCGCGCGGTGAGCGCGAGGCCGGCGCCGAACCCCGCACCGGTCAGCACGGCCAGCGCGACCACCGGCGCGGCGGCCCACCCGCCGGCCCACGGCCGCAGGCGCCTCGGCAGCGTCGACCAGGCCGGCCTGGCCAGCCGCGCGGCCGGTACCAGCAGGGCGGCCACCGCGCCGCAGAGCACGGTGAGCAGGGCGCTCACCGACTCCAGGGTCTCGTCCGCTCCTGGCAGCGGCCGCGCCAATGGCCGGGCCGGCAACCGCAACAGCGCGACCGTGCCGAGCAGGAGGGCAGCGCCGGCGACAAGCAGGATCCGCCGCGGCCAACGGCCGAGCACGGCGCGAACCCAGTCGCCACCCCGGTCCGGTGAGCCACCGGTCGGGTCGTCCAGCAGCACGGCGCCGGCGAGCGCCACGGCCAGCAGCCCGAGCGCGACGGTCCACAGCGCCGTGAGGTTGGGCGTGGTCGGGCCGGCCGGCCCGCCGAGGGCGAGCAGCGCCGCGGTGCCCAGCCCCGCCATGGCGTGCAGCGCACGCAGCGTCGGCGTGTCCGGGTCACCGGCCAGCGGCGTGGCCGGCAGGCTTGGCGCGGCCGTCGCCTGGCTCGGCCCCGGGCCGGGCGCCGACCAGTCCGTGCCCGAGAGCCGGTGCAGCAGCCACACCAGTGCGAGCACCGGCAGCAGCCCGACGGCGGCGCGCAGCGCAGGCACCTGCCGTGCCCAGTCCGGCACGACCGCCGGCAGGCACGCCGTACCCGGCGCCAGGCACTGGGCCGCGACCAGATCCAGCGAGAGCAGGGTGAACTGGCCGATCAGCAGGCAGGTCAGCAGCAGTGACACGGCCCTCAGCAGCGACCGCAACAGCAGCCCGAGCACCCGCCCCGGCCAGCGGTCGGCCGGCAGCGGCGGCAGCATCCAGTGCGCCACGTTGGACAGCGCGAACGGCAGCAGCAGCGCCCAGGTGGCCTTGGCCCAGCCGCCCGAGGTCAAGGCCCCCCACAGGTAGCCCTCGACGACGCGCGGCACCGGGCGGCCGCCGGCCATCAGGATCGGGCCGGGCGCCGGTCGGCGGAGCCGGTCGGCCGGCCGCACCAGGCGGCCGATGCCGTCGCCGGCCACGTCGACCGCGGCCACGGCGTCCACCAGCGATTCGGCCGGCGTGCCGCTGAACCCGTGCACGCGCAGCTCGACCACCCTGGTGTCGGCCATCAGCACCCACCGATCCTTGCACCCGGCGCCGACCGCCCATGGCCGCCACGTCGGTACCGTGCACAGGAAGGGTGTCGACGAGGAGCAGGAGCAGATGACCACCATCGAGCACGACAGGCTGCGGTCGATCAACGGAGTCGACTTCGCGATCGCAGACCTCGGGCTGGCCGAGTTCGGCCGCAAGGAGATCCGCCTGGCCGAGCACGAGATGCCCGGCCTGATGGCCTTGCGCCGCGAGTATGCCGAGGTCTACCCGCTGCGCGGAGCACGGATCTCCGGATCGCTGCACATGACCGTGCAGACCGCGGTGCTGATCGAGACGTTGGTGTCGCTCGGGGCGCAGGTGCGGTGGGCGTCCTGCAACATCTTCTCCACCCAGGACCACGCCGCGGCGGCCGTCGTGGTCGGCCCGCACGGCACGCCGGACGCCCCACGCGGGGTGCCGTGCTTCGCCTGGAAGGGTGAAAGTCTGTCGGACTACTGGTGGTGCACCGAGCGCATGCTCACCTGGCCCGACGGCACTGGACCGAACATGCTGCTGGACGACGGCGGGGACGCCACGCTGCTGGTGCACAAGGGCACGCAGTACGAGAAGGCCGGCGTGGTGCCCACCGCCGAAGAGTCCGACCCGGACGAGTACAAGGTCATCCTCGACCTGCTGCGGGCCTCGCTGGCCAGCGACGACCGCAAGTGGACCACCATCGGCCAGGGCATGCTCGGCGTCACCGAGGAGACCACCACCGGCGTGCACCGGCTCTACCAGCTCGCCGCCGCCGGCGAACTGCTGTTCCCGGCGATCAACGTCAACGACTCGGTCACCAAGTCGAAGTTCGACAACAAGTACGGCATCCGGCACTCGCTGATCGACGGCCTCAACCGCGGCACCGACGTGATGATCGGCGGCAAGCTCGCCGTGGTCTGCGGCTACGGCGACGTCGGCAAGGGCGCCGCCGAGTCGCTGCGTGGCCAGGGCGCCCGCGTGGTGATCACGGAGGCCGACCCGATCTGCGCGCTGCAGGCCATGATGGACGGCTTCCTGGTCGAGAAGCTCGACGACGTCGTTGAGCGCGCCGACATCGTGATTACGGCGACCGGCAACCGGGACCTCGTCACCGTCGACCAGATGGCGCGGATGAAACACCAGGCGATCCTGGGCAACATCGGCCACTTCGACAACGAGATCGACATGGCCGGCCTTGAGCGCCACCCCGCCACCCGCCGGGTGAACATAAAGCCTCAGGTCGACGAGTGGATCTTCCCCGACGGCCACTCCATCATCGTGCTGTCCGAGGGCCGCCTGCTGAACCTCGGCAACGCCACCGGCCACCCCTCGTTCGTCATGTCGACGTCGTTCTCCAACCAGGTGATCGCCCAGATCGAGCTCTTCACCAAGCACGAGGAGTACGACCGCGAGGTCTACACCCTCCCCAAGATCCTCGACGAGAAGGTCGCCCGCATCCACGTCGACGCGCTGGGCGGAAAGATCACCAAGCTGACCAAGGACCAAGCCGAATACATCGGCGTCGACCCCGAGGGCCCGTTCAAGCCGCCGCACTATCGCTACTGAAACGGCGCCAGCCGGCAACACGTCCGGTGATCCGAGTCAACATCGGCAGCCAGGATGCGGCACGAAAGCAACGGAACTCCTGGTAGGACGGCGATTCAGCACCGACCGATCTACCAGGAGTTCCGCCACATCTAGGCCCGACACGCCGACCCAAGATCAGGTTCAGGAACAGGCTCTTAGGCCGCGCTTTGGTGCATGGTATTTCGTCGTGGTCTTCGTGACGGATCAATATACGTGGGCGGGTAGAACTTGGCGTGCCCGTCGACGATGGCGCAGTCCCAGTCGGAATGGTGCACCAGCCGGTGATGGCGGCCGCAGAGCAGCACCACATTGGTGAGGTTGGTGGGACCGCCGTCGGCCCAGTGTGTGATGTGGTGCGCGGCGCACCAGCG
>DASXTS010000143.1:0-2367 GCA_036505275.1 Pseudonocardiaceae bacterium | reverse complement strand
CAGTGTGATTCCCGCGGTATTGAACAGTGCGGGTGAGGTGCTGGACATTGGCCGCAAGACCCGGGTGTGGCCGATCGCCATCCGTCGGGCCATCGAGCTGCGCGACCGCAGCTGCCAGTTCGCCGGGTGTGAGGTGCCGGCGCAGCATTGCGATATTCACCATATGAGGCCGTGGGCGGAGGGTGGGCCGACCAGTTACGAGGGCGGGGTGCTGGCCTGCAGAAATCATCATACTCAAGCACATAGGTACGGCGCCACCTTCCGACCCGACGGCCGATTCACGGTCAACCGCAACTGAATCTCACGCCGGGCAGAGCCGCGCCGTCTGGTCCTCAGACGAAGGGAGACAGTCCCCATGACTGAGCTGACGGCGCGCGTCGAGGGCCTGGACTGGGCGGGGCTGCGCGCGAGCATCGACGAGCACGGCTACGCCGTCACACCCAGGATTCTCAAGGCCGGCGAGTGCGAGGACCTGATCCGGCTGTTCGACCGCGGCCGCCACCGCACGGTCATCGACATGCGCCGGTTCCGCTACGGGTCCGGCGTCTACAAGTACTTCGACAACCCGCTGCCCGAGCCGGTGCGGCAGCTACGCGAGGCGTTCTACCCGCCGCTGGCCAAGGTGGCCAACGACTGGGCCGAGCGGCTCGGCGGCGGCTCGGCGTTTCCGGGCACCCTGACCGAGTTTCTGGACACATGCCACCGGGCCGGTCAGGTCCGCCCGACGCCGCTGATCTTCAGGTACGAGGAGGGCGACTTCAACGCGCTGCACCAGGATGTGTACGGCGCCGTCGGCTTCCCGTTCCAGGTGCTGACCGCGCTCAGCCGGCCGGGCCACGACTTCACCGGCGGGGAGTTCCTGCTGGTCACCCAGCGGCCACGGGCCCAGTCGGTGGGCGAGGTGGTCAACGTCGACCGCGGCCAGATGCTGATCTTCCCGAACCGGCTGCGCCCGATGCCGGGCAGCCGCGGCCACTACCGGGCCAATGTGAAGCACGGCGTGAGCCGTGTCCGCTCGGGCCGGCGGCACACGCTTGGCATCATCTTCCACGACAGCGAATAGGCGGCCATGCTGACGTCCGCGACACTTCCACCGTTCGAACAGGTCGTCGAGCGGCACGGGCTCGACGTGTGGCGCTTCGCGGTGTCGCAGGTCGGCCGCGACCGGGCCGACGACGTGTTCCAGGAGACCATGTTGGCCGCGCTGGCCGGCTATCCGGCGCTGCGCGATGCCGGCGCGGTGCGATCGTGGTTACTGCGTATCGCGGCGCGCAAGGCGGTCGATGAGTTCCGGGCGGCCGCCCGCGCGCCGGTGCCGGTCGCCGACCCGGACGGGGCCGGCCTGGTTGCGGCGCCCGAGCCGGCGGACGAGGAGCTGTGGGCCAGGGTCAGGTCGCTGCCGACGAAGCAACGCCTGGCCGTCGCGCTGCGCTTCGTGCTCGACCTCGACTACGCCGACATCGGCGACGCCATGCAGACCAGTCCGGAGGCGGCCCGGCGCAACGTCTTCGAGGCACTGCGGACGCTGCGACAGCGGTTCGGACCTCACGCGGCGAGCCCGGCGGCCGTCCTGTCCGGCGAAGGTCCCCGACGTTAGGAACAGATCATGATGACCATCGAACGGCGGCTCGCCGACATCGCGGCGCCCCCGGCGCCGGACTGGGCGCGGCTGCGGGCCGGGCTCGCCGAGCGGGCCCACGCCGAAGGGCTGCTCGACGTCGCCTACGCATCCGTGGACAGCCCCCTCGGCGTGCTCGTCGTCGCTGCCACCCCGGCCGGCGTCGTCCGGCTCGCGTTCGACAACGAGCCCGGCGATGCCGTGCTCGCCGAGCTGGCCGCCAGGCTGTCCCCCCGCGTGCTCGAGGCCCCAGCCAGGCTGGACACCGTGCGCCGCGAGCTGGACGAATACTTCGACGGCCGCCGCACCAACTTCGATCTTGCCCTGGACTGGGCACTGACCGGCGGCTTCCGCCGCAAGGTGCTCGACGCCACCGCGCGCATTCCGTTCGGCCGCACCGGCACCTACCGCTCGGTGGCGACGGCCGCCGGCAGCCCGAACGCCGCCCGCGCCGCCGGCACGGCGCTGGCCACCAACCCAATTCCGATCATCGTGCCGTGCCACCGGGTGCTGCGCTCGGACGGAACCATCGGCGAGTACCGCGGCGGCTCAGGCCGGAAGGGTGCGCTGCTGCGCCACGAATCGGGCCGCGATGCGGCCCCTCGTGAGTGGTAAATGGGGCTGCAGCACCATTTACCACTCACGAGGAGGCGCGGGCCGGGAACAGGTGGGCCACGTCGGGTGGGCCGTCGGCGAGCGTGTGGGCCCGCGCCTCGCGGCTGCGGTCGGTGCCGGTGAGCCTGCCGGTG
>DASXTS010000142.1:0-3092 GCA_036505275.1 Pseudonocardiaceae bacterium | reverse complement strand
GCCCTGGTGCGGGTGCTGGAGTACATCGACGAACCCGGCGACAGGACGACGCCGCACGACCATCCGGACAGCGTGATGTACACGCTGAGCTCGTTCCGGCGGCGGCTGTACCGCGGCGACGCGCACCGCGACGTCGAGCTCCACGCCGGGCACGTCACCTGGCTGCCGGCGCAGCAGCACGCGGGCGAGAACATTGGCGACACGCCGACACACGCGATCTTCGTCGAGCTGAAGAACTCCGGCGGTACGACGACGGCCGGCGCGCTCGGCCCGAGCGAGTAGCTCTCGGGCGGAACGGCCGGCCGTCGGCACATCAGTTCTGGTTCGGCTGCTGCGGCTGCGGCTGCGGGAACTGGCCCGGCTGTTCGAACTGCTGGACCGGCGGCTGCTGGAACTGCGGCGCCTGCTGGAACTGCGGCTGCAGCTGCTGGTCGTAGTTCTGCTGGTACTGCTCCTGCTGCCGCGCGTTGTTCCGGCCCGCGAGCGAACGGAAGAAGTTGACCAGTAGCAGCACCGGCAGAATGAACGCCTTGAAGAAGATGATGGAGTTCTCGCCGCTGAAGATGAAGCCGAGGTAGATCCCGTATCCCAGGAACCCGACGCCGACCAACGCGTTGAACGCCCGTGCCCCGGTGGACTGGCCACTGTGTCGACGGCGCGTGAAAACTGACCCCCAGGCGGCAAGTGAAATCTGACCCCTTCGGAAGATGCTGGCCTCAGCGCGAGGTCAGGAGGAAGCGGGTGCTGACTGTGGAGGATTGGGCTGAGATTCGGCGGCTGCGCCGGGCTGAGGGGATGCCGATCAAGGTGATCGCTCGGGCGATGGGGTGTTCGAAGAACACCGTGAAGCAGGCGTTGCGCGGTGATGGTGCGCCTCGGTATGTGCGTGCGCCGCGGGGGTCGATGGTCGACGAGGTGGAACCGCGGATCCGGGAGTTGTTGCGGGCGTGGCCGACGATGCCGGCGACGGTGGTGGCGGAGCGGATCGGGTGGCAGCACTCGATCCGGATCCTGCGGGACCGGGTGAGTGACCTGCGGCCGGCGTATCTGCCGCCTGATCCGGCGTCGCGGACGACGTATCAGCCCGGTGAGCTGGCGCAGTGTGATTTCTGGTTTCCTGAGGTGCATCTGCCGGTGGGGTTCGGGCAGACCAGGTCGCCGGTGCAGTTGCCGGTGCTGGTGATGGCGTCGGGCTACTCGCGGTGGCTGTTGGCGCGGCTGCTGCCGTCTCGGGCGGCCGAGGATCTGTTCGCCGGCTGGTGGGTGTTGCTCGAGCGGCTCGGTGGCGTCCCCAAGACTCTGGTCTGGGACGGCGAGGGCGCGATCGGCAGGTGGCGTCGCGGCGCCGCCGAGCTGACCGGCGATTGCCAGGCGTTCCGCGGCACGCTGGGCGCGAAGGTGATCGTCTGCAAGCCGGCCGATCCGGAGGCGAAAGGGCTGATCGAGCGCGCCAACGGCTATCTGGAGACCTCGTTCCTGCCGGGCCGCACCTTCAAGGATCCCGGCGACTTCAACGCCCAACTGGAGGGGTGGCTGCCGAAGGCGAACGCCCGCCGGATGCGGGTGCTGGGCTGCTCACCAGGCGATCGGGTCGAGGCGGATCGGGCCGCGATGCTCACCCTGCCACCGGTCGCGCCGGTGACCGGGTGGCGCAGGTCGCAGCGGCTGCCGCGGGACTACTACGTCCGGGTGGACTCCAACGACTACTCGGTGCACCCGGCGACGGTCGGCCGGCGGATCGAGATCGTCGCCGACCTGGACCGGGTGCGGGTGTTCTGCGAGGGCAGTGTCGTGGCCGACCATTCACGCTGCTGGGCCTATCACCAGTCGATCACTGACACCGTCCATGCCCGGGCCGCGGCCGGGTTGCGACGTGACCGGTTCACCGTCGTCTCCCCGGCAGCAGCGACCGAGGTGGAACAGCGGGCGCTGACCGACTACGACACCGCCTTCGGCCTGCGGCTGGACCAGGGAGTGTCGTGATGGCGACCCGGACGAAAGCCACACTGGTCAAGGATCTGACCGCCGAGATCGCCTACCTGACCCGGGCATTGAAGGCACCGACCTTGCGTGACTCGGTGGACCGGCTGGCCGAACGGGCCCGCGCAGAGTCGTGGACACATGAGGAGTATCTGGTCGCTTGCCTGCAACGTGAGGTCGCCGCCCGTGACGCCCATGGCGGCGAGGGCCGGATCAGATCGGCGAGGTTCCCGGCCCGCAAGAGCCTGGAGGAGTTCGACTTCGACCACGCCCGCGGCCTGGCCCGTGACCTGATCGCCCACCTCGGCACCCTCGACTTCGTCACCGCCAAGGAGAACGTGGTGTTCCTCGGCCCGCCCGGCACCGGCAAGACTCATCTGGCCATTGGGCTCGGCATCCGCGCCGGCCAAGCCGGCCACCGGGTCCTGTTCGCCACGGCCTCCGGCTGGGTCGCCCGGCTCGCAGACGCCCACCACGCCGGCCGTCTGCAAGACGAGCTCGTCCGGCTCGCCCGCTACCCACTGCTCATCGTCGATGAGGTCGGCTACATCCCCTTCGAACCCGAAGCCGCGAACCTGTTCTTCCAACTCGTCTCGTCCCGCTACGAACGCGCCAGCCTCATCGTCACCAGCAACAAACCCTTCGGCCGCTGGGGTGAAGTCTTCGGCGACGATGTCGTCGCCGCCGCGATGATCGACCGACTCGTCCACCACGCCGACGTTGTCGCCCTCAAAGGCGACTCCTACCGACTCAAGAACCGAGACCTCGGCCGCGTCCCAGCCGCCAACACCGAGGAACCATGACCACCAGGGGGTCAACTTTCAACCGCCGCCAGGGGGTCAATTTTCAGCTGCCGTTGACAGCTCTGAAGTCCCTGGCGAACGAGGTACGCGGCTGCAGCCGTGAGCTGGCTCGGATCGGCTCATCCAGTAGCCGCCTGCAGCCGGTCGACGCGCTTATCAAGCAGGGCTGCCAGGAGTACGACAAGGGGTCGACATGCTTTGCGGACGGTGCCCGCATAGGTATCCCTTCCAGCTCGGCGGCAGTGCGAGAACTTGAACAGAAGATCAACTGCGGCTTTGCGTCTTCCGGGAAGGGTGGTTTGAGGTTTA
>DASXTS010000141.1:0-2929 GCA_036505275.1 Pseudonocardiaceae bacterium | reverse complement strand
GTTCACCTCCATCACCGCCGGCTTCACCGGCTGACAGCGGGCAAACCGCAGCCGTGGGACGGCCCCGCGACCGCTGCCGAAGGGCACGCGGTCGCGGGGCCTCCGACGGATCCCCCGGGTACGCCGACCCGCGTTCGGCCGGTGGCTGGGCGGTGTCGATCCAACGCACAGGTATCCCCGACGATGAGTCGGGTGCGTCGGCTCAGGCGAAGTCGGCCTCGGTGATGCAGCCGCCTCGGTGGGCCAGTCGAACAGCGTGGGCTGCCCGGTCGCTCGGCGTGGACGGGTGACGGTGGTGGCGTGGGCGTGCCAGCGGTAGGCGTAGCGGGGGCAGTTGGCGCAGTTGAGATGACCCCGGCAGTCGGGCAGCGGCGGCTGGCGGCGGGCGGCGATGGACCAGGCCATCGAGTCGGCGGAGGTCAGCAGGTGGGCGTAGCGGCGCAGGCCGAGGATTTTGACGCCGAAGCCGTACAGCCGGGTGATGCCGCAGCTGTGCAGGGCGGCCAGGATCCGGCCGGCCTCGGCGGTGTTCTGACGCCGGCAGACGCTGCCGACCCCGACCAGCGGCTCAATGGCAAGGTCGATGCGGCGTGGTGATACCGGTCGGCGCAGCGCCTGTCGCCCAGGGTCCAGCCCTGCACGACCGCGATGATCGGCAGGTCCGGGGCGAGGTCGCGCAGCTGGACGAGGTTGCCGACGGTGCGCTGTTGGTGCTCGGTGACGGTGAGGCCGGTCTTGGCGGTGATCCAGGGTTCGCACATCCAGTCCTGCGGGGCGGCCCACAGCAGGCAGCCGATCTCGTCGCGGTAGCGGTTACGCGTTGGCCGACGACCTGGATACCACCCCGCTGGAGACCCGCCGCTGCATCGGATCGGGGTGTCTACGCGAAGTGCCTTGATGGCGGCGTGGAGCTGCTGCGTCAGCGGGGTCCAGGCGGCGCTGGGCCACGGCCCGGAGGGCGGGGTGTGCCTCGGTGATAACCGGACAGATCGCACCATCGGTCAGGGCGACGAGGCGGCCGTCCGCAGCAACGGGTTCGGTCCGCCTCCCGAAGAGATGCGGCCAGTACTCCTGCCCTTGAGCGGGACCAGCAATAGGTTGCGGGAGACGTCGAAGACGTGCTCGATTCAATCGATTCCAAGGACTAATCCACAATGAAGGTACGCACAGAAACAGCCATGCCCGCCTCAGATCGTCTCTCCACATTCATCGCGGCCGGCGCTTGGGCGGCGATAGTCGGCGGTGCAGCAATGATCATCTCGTTGCTCTTGGACTGGCTCGTTGTTCCCTACGAGAAGCTGGGCGTTGCGGGAGCGTATTTGACCGCTTCGTATCCGGTTTCTTCCGGCCCGCGTCTGCTCGGCACCGTTCTGTTCCTCTGGGCATTGCTCGCCCTCTACAACCGGCAGTCGATCGCCGTCGGCACCTTCGGTCTATGGAGTTTCGTTGTGGCGTTCTTCGGCACAGCTCTGCTCGCCGGGGAAGTTTGGGCTGAGGTGTTTGTGTGGCCCACTTTCGCACGGGTAGCCCCGAATGTGTTCACAGGAGATTTGACGGACGCCGCGTACCTGATAACTGGCAGAAGCCTGTCTGCTTATCTCTTCGGCATTGGAATAATTCTATTCGGTGTGGCGACGTTAAGAGCGGGCGTTTATCCGCGATGGGCGGCAGGATTATTGATCGTCTCAATTCCGGCCACCGCCTTTCTTCCTAATGTGGAAGGCGCGTTCTCGGAATCGATCGGGCAGATCATGTTCGGGTCTGCCGTCATGATTCTCGGCTGGCACGCCTTGAAGATTGCACCTACCAGATCGACACCGGATACCGGACGCGTGCCTAGCTAGTGCCAACTGATGCATTGTCACCCATCAGGTGAAGCCGGTGTGTCACCCATCAGTCGGTAGTCGGACAGGCCACGCTGCCGGAACTTGTTCAAACTTTCTGTACGTCCTTAAAGCGGCCCGGAAACGGGCCGCTCACGCTGCCGCCAGGGCGTCATGACCGCCCGGCCGGGGAATGGCCAGGCGGTCATGCCAACGCCCGTCGCCTGGCGTGGAAAATGCGGGATCCGGCTGCAGCAGAAGACCGTGAGGTTCTGGGGGTTTGAGGTTGAGTTGGTGGCAGCCGACCGGCCGGACTCAGAGCACGCGGCGCAGCTGCCGCGTGCAGGTCCGCAACGCGCGCGGGCCGTAGCAACTTGCGGTTACTGCGCCTCCGGCGGGCGCGCTCCGGCTCCGGGATGGCTGGGCCTGGTTCCGGTCATGGCCAATCCGGATCGGTGCCGGGTCGCTGATGTCGGCGTAGTCCGTGTTCGGATCGTCCTCGCCGTTGCGTCCCGTCGGAGGTAGGACGTTATGGAGCTTCAGGCGTGAGGCGATGCCGCCGACGTTGCGGCCGAATTCTTCGCTGAGTTCGGTCAGAGAGGCACCGCCGCGGTAGCGCTGAATGAGCCGTGTGTCCGCTGACGGAGGGGTCAGACTGGTGAGGTGCACGGCGTGCTCCGCCCCTGGGTGCTGCATGTTGACCTCGACCAGTTCATCGCAGCGGTCGAGGTGCTGCGTCGTCCGGAGCTGGCCGGCGTACCTCTGATCGTCGGCGGTCGCGGCGACCCGAGGGAACGAGCGGTCGTCGCGACGGCCTCTTACGAGGCACGCGCGTTCGGCGTCGGCTCGGGCATGTCGTTGCGGCTGGCGGCGCGCAAGGCGCCGAGCGCGGTCATCCTGCCCGTGGACGCCGCGGCGTACGAGGCGGCCTCGGCGCAGGTGATGGGGGTGCTGCGCGGGATGGACGGTGCCGTGGTGGAGCTCCTGGGCTGGGACGAGGCGTTCGTCGGCGTGCGGACCGGCGACCCGGCGGCGTTCGCCCGCCGCGTGCAGACCGAGGTGCTCGCGGCCACCGGGCTGCACTGCTCGGTGGGGATCGGCGACAA
>DASXTS010000140.1:0-2250 GCA_036505275.1 Pseudonocardiaceae bacterium | reverse complement strand
GGCGCGGTTCGGGGCGGCGCAGGGCGCGGTGGTCGCCGACCCGGCCGCCGCGCAGGTGCGGGCGGCGGTCGCGGCGGGGATCACCGCGCTGCCGATGTTGCAGGGCGCGCTGGCCGCCGGGAACGCAGCACCGGTCGCCGGTGTCGCGGTCGCCGCCGCCGCGCCGGTGGGCAGGCGGCTGGCCAGGGCGGTCTCACCGACGTGAGCCTGCG
This sequence comes from Pseudonocardiaceae bacterium, assembly GCA_036505275.1. Taxonomy (GTDB): domain Bacteria; phylum Actinomycetota; class Actinomycetes; order Mycobacteriales; family Pseudonocardiaceae; genus DASXTS01. The sequence continues at coordinate 2,038 of DASXTS010000140.1, read as the reverse complement.
CTTCGGATACGGCACGAACGGCTTCGCCAACCACACGCTGGCCGACGCGATAGCGGTGATCGCCGGTCTCGGCTACACCGGCGTGGCGCTCACCCTCGACCACGCACACCTGAACCCGTACGCTCCCGGCCTGGCCCGCCGGGTGTCGGCGGTCGGCGCCGAACTGGCCCGCCGCGGCTTGGCCGTGGTGGTGGAGACCGGTGCGCGCTACCTGCTTGATCCGCACCGCAAGCACGCGCCGACCCTGCTGGACGACGACCGGGCCCGGCGGGTGGGCTTCCTGCGCCTGGCGGTCGACATCGCCGCTGACCTTGGTGCGGAGGCGGTGTCGTGCTGGGCTGGCGTCCGGCCGCCGGCACTCGACCCCGACGTCGCCTGGGACCGGCTGGTTGCCGGCTGCGCCGAGGTCGCCGACCATGCCGGGACGGCCTGCGTCCGGCTCGGCTTCGAGCCCGAGCCGGGCATGCTGGTGGACACCGTGGCGGGGTGGCACCGGCTGCGCGACGCCCTGGGCGCCCCGCCGGCCTTCGGGCTCACCCTCGACATCGGACACTGCCGGTGCGTGGAGCCCGACCCCGTGCCCGACGGCGTGTGGCGGGCCGTGCCGCACCTGGTGAACGTGCAGATCGACGACATGCGCCGCGGCGTGCACGAGCATCTGGAGTTCGGTCAGGGGGACATCGACTTCCCGCCGGTGCTGCGGGCGCTGCGCGAGTCCGGCTATGCCGGCCTGGTCGCGGTCGAGTTGCCCAGGCACTCCCATGCCGCGCCGGAGGTGGCGGCCCGGTCGCTGGCATTCCTGCGGCGCGCCGAGGAGGAGGCGGACAGATGATCGAGCTGCTGAGGTCGGTCCTGCCCTCGAACCCGTGGCTGACCGCGTCTGTCGCCCGGGTCGCCACCGAGCCGGCCGCGATCGGCACGCTGCTGCCTGCCGCCGGCCGGCACTGCGGGCGGACGCCGCTGGCGCACCTGCCTGGCTGGCGCACCGACGACGCGGCCCGGGTGCTGCTGCTGGCGGCACTGCCGCTGCGCGGGGACGCGCTCGCCGAGGAGATCAGGAGCCTCTACCGGTACGGCGATGCCGACGAGAAGCGCGCCGTGCTGCGCGGCCTGCCCTGGCTGGAGGTCGGTGACCGCTGCGTCGACCTGGTGCACGACGCCCTGCGCACCAACGACACCCGGCTGGTGGCTGCCGCGCTGGGCCCCTACGCCGGGCACCTCGACGACGCCGCCTGGCGCCAGGGCGTACTCAAGTGCGTGTTCATGGCCATCCCACTGTCTGTTGTGGATTGTCTCGATGAGCGCGCCGACGCCGAACTGGCCGACATGCTCGGCGCCCTCGCCGCCGAGCGGCAGGCCGCCGGCCGGGCCATGCCCGACGACGCCACCGAATTGCTGCACCGACTGACCTGAGGAGAAGCGGCCATGCGCATCTTCGACCCGCACATCCACATGACCTCGCGCACCACCGACGACTACGAGCGGATGGCCGCCGCCGGGGTACGGGCGCTGGTCGAGCCGGCGTTCTGGCTCGGACAGCCGCGCACCAGCGTCGGGTCGTTCACCGACTACTTCGACTCGCTGGTCGGCTGGGAGCCGTTCCGGGCCGCGCAGTTCGGTGTCCGGCACCATTGCACGATCGCGCTGAACCCCAAGGAGGCCAACGACCCACGCTGCCGGGAGGTGCTGCCGGTGCTGCCGCGTTACCTCGCGAAGGACGGTGTGGTGGCGGTGGGGGAGGTCGGCTACGACTCGATGACGCCCGACGAGGACGAGGTCTTCGCCGCGCAACTCGCCCTGGCCGTCGAGCACGAGTTGCCGGCGCTGGTGCACACCCCGCATCGGGACAAGGCCCGCGGCACCGAGCGCAGCCTGAAGGTGGTGGCCGAGTCGGGCCTGCCGCCGGAGCGGGTGGTGCTCGACCACCTCAACGAGGTCACCGTGCCGGCCGTGGTCGACACCGGCTGCTGGATGGGCTTCTCGATCTACCCGGACACGAAGATGTCGCCGCCGCGCATGGTGGCGATCCTGAGGCAGT
>DASXTS010000139.1:0-27134 GCA_036505275.1 Pseudonocardiaceae bacterium | reverse complement strand
ATCGTGCCGTCCAGCTCGCTGATCGCCGTGCCGACCGCGGACGCGGTGAACACCTCGCGGAACCGGGCTTCGGACAGCCGCAGCACCCGTTCCAGCGCCTGCTTGACGTCCTCCTGTTGCTCGAAGGTCCGGCGCCGCAGCGCGTCGGCGTATCCAGCCGCCAGGCGACCGAGCGCGGAGATCACCGCGTCGGCGATTCCGGGCCGGTCGGCCAGCTCTGGCAGCCGCGGTAGACCCGCGCCGAGCACCTCGATGGTGCGCGTCAGGCTCTGCTGGCAGGTGAGATGCACGGCAATGAGCCCAGCGCCGGCCTTGGTGGCGCCGTCGTCCGCGCTGTGCGATCCACCGGCCGTCCCGCCGGCCGTCCCGCCGCCGTCGACAAGACTGTCGACAGGGGCATCGACAGGGCCATCGACAGGGCCATCGACAGGGCCATCGACAGGGCCATCGACAGGGCCGTCGACCAGGCCGTCGACCAGGCCGTCGACCAGGCCGTCGAGCAGCTCTCCGAGGCGGGTCTCGAGGTCCTGGCTGGACATCGGCAGGTACGCAGTGCCCCAGACGGCCGTCGTCCACCGGGCCGCGAGCACCCGGCGCGGCGTCATCGTGCCCTCTGGCGCGGATGTGGCATGTGCCGACGCTATGGCTTTCGGCCGATCCCGGCCAGGATCTGGTCGCGTTCGGGCCGGTGGGCGATTTCGGCCTGGGACTCCGGCCGCCACAGCGCCGTGCTCACCACCCCCGGCTCCAGCAGCTCGAACCCGTCGAAGAACTCGGTGAACCGCTCGCGGGTGCGCGGGTGGATCGGGTCCTTGGTCCGCTTCATCACCTCCACCATGGCCGCCATCTCGGCGGCCCTGGTGTCCGCGGTGAAGTGGGACATCGCCAGATAGCTGCCGGGGGCCAGCGCGTCGCGGTAGGTGGCAAGGAGCTTGCCGGGGTCCTTCTCCTCGGGCACGAAGTGCACCACCCCCACCATGAGCAGGCCCAAAGGCTCCGCGAAGTTCAGCAGCCGCACCGTGTCCGGGTGGTTCAGGATGCCGTCCGGTTCGTTCAGGTCGGCCTGGATCGCGGTGGCCCGGACGTTGCCCTCAAGGATCAACCTGCTGTGCGCCACGGCGATCGGTTCGACGTCGACGTAGACCACCCTGGACTCCCGGTCGGCCTTCTGTGCGATCTCGTGAACATTGCCGACGGTCGGTATGCCGGAGCCGATGTCCAGGAATTGGCGGATCCCCGCCGAGATCAGGAACAGCACCGCGCGGCGCAGGAACGCACGGTTGAGCCTGGCGATGTTCCGCGATCCGGGCAGGGCCGCCTCGAACTTCTCGGCGATCTCCCGGTCGGCCGCGAAGTTGTGCCCGCCGCCGAGCAGGTAGTCATAGATTCGTGCCGAGCTCGGCAGGGCCAGGTCCACCCCGTCGGGCACCCAGGTCAGCCCTTCCGTCACGAGGCACCCCGCAGTAGTCGCCAATCGTGGCGGCCACCCTACTGATCGTCGATGGTCATAATCCAGGTATCACCACCGGCTACGCCCGTTCGGCGGCTTCCGTTACTCTCTGTCCGCGGACGCTCAGCTGATCGAGTAGTTGCTCGGTGGCCCTCGCCACGGCGTCCACCGCCGCCTCGAACGCCGCCGCATTGTGCGGAGCCGGCCGGTGGAACCCGGACACCTTGCGGACGTACTGCAGTGCGGCGGCCCGTACGTCGGCCGGCGTGGTGGTCTCCAGGTAGGGCGGGCGGAGCGTCTTGATGCTGCGGCACATGCCGTCCAGCGTAGGTCGTGAGTGGTAAATGGTGCCGGAACACCATTTACCACTTACGACCCGGGCTGGGACAGGTTGGCCACCACGGCCTCGCCGATGCCGGCGAGCTGGTCGACCTGCTCAGGGGTCAGGGCGTCGAGCATGTGCCGGCGGACGGCCTCCACGTGACCGGGAGCCGCGGCAGTGAGAACCCGCCTGCCGGCGTCGGTGAGGACGGCGTAGTGGCCGCGCTTGTCGGTCGGGCACTCGACACGGCGCAACCAGCCGGCCTCCTCGAGCCGGGCGGCAGCGTGCGAGAGGCGGCTGCGCGAGGCGAGCGTGGCGTCGGCCAGTTCGCTCATGCGCAGCCGATGGTCGGGCGCTTCGGAGAGCCGGACGAGGATCTCGTAGTAGGTGTGCGGCATGCCGGCGTCGCGCTGCAAGTCGCGATCGAGGGCGTCGAGGAGCAGCCTGGAGGCGGTGACGAACGCCCGCCACGCGCGTTGCTCGCGCTCGTCCAGCCACCGGGGGTTTGTCACGGGCACGAGTATAGGCCATTTAGTTGAATACTCAACTTTAGCTCGGTAGGATGGTTGAGAGTTCAAATAGACCGTCAAGGGAGCGATCAAGATGGGCATCACCCGGCTCAACCATGCCGTGCTGTTCGTCGGCGACCTGAAGCGCAGCGTGGACTTCTACACGAACGTCCTCGGCTTCAGGCGGGTGGACATGACGCCGGAGGGGTTCCGCGGAGCCGCATTCCTGCGCGCCCCGGACTCGACCAACGACCACGACCTCGGGCTGTTCGCCATCGGCGCCGGCGCGGCACCGTCGACCGCTGGCCGCGGCGCGGTCGGCCTCTACCACCTCGCCTGGGAGGTGGACACCCTGGATGAGCTGGAGCGCACCGCGACCCGGCTGGCCGAGGCCGGCGCGCTCGTCGGCAGCTCCGACCACGGCACCACCAAGAGCCTGTACGGCAAGGACCCGGACGGGCTGGAGTTCGAGATCGTCTGGCTCATCCCGGCCGACCTGCTCGACGAGGACGCACTGGCGGCGCGAACGCGGATCGGCCCACTGGACCTGGCGCGCGAGAAGCGGCGCTACGGCGGCCAGACCCGCGGCGGCGTGGGCATCTCCATCCCCGCGCCCGCCTGAGGCCACCGGCCGCCCCCGGTCCGGCGCGTGCACTGGCCGCCCGCAGCCCAGCGCGTTCCCGTGGCCCTAACCGGCGCGGCCAGGCACAGTTGCTCCGATAACCGTTCGAGTGGTGACGGCGATTGGGAGAACCGTGGTGAGAGGCCGGCACAGCTCGGGACGTTCCGCCCCCGGCATCGCCGCGCCGCTGCCCGTCATGGCCGGGCTGCTGGTGCTGATCCTCGCCGCGTGGTTCACCTTCCAGTTCCTTACCGAAAGCCTCGGCCAGCCGAGTTGCACCAATCCGCCGACCGTCGAGGTGGCCGCCGAGCCGGCGATCGCACCGGCGCTGGCTGAGGTGGCCGCCGCACAGGCGCACACCCTGGGCCAGACCCCGCAGACCTGTTATCAGCTGCGGGTGGTCAGCCAGGAGGCGAGCGCGGTCGCCGACCGCATGACCGGCCAGGAGCCGGGTGGCCAGCCGGACGTGTGGGTGCCGGACTCCACGTTTTGGCTGCGCCGGGCCCGCGCCGGCGGTGCGCTCGACCTGCCGGAGGCCGGCGCGTCGCTCGCCACCTCACCGGTGGTGCTGGCGGTCACCGAGCCGGCGGCCCGCCGGCTCGGCTGGCCGGAGCGCCCGCTGAGCTGGTCCGACGTGCTGGGCGCCAGCCCGACGTCGAATGCCTTGAACGTGGGGCTGCCCGACCCGGCCCGCAGCCCGGTCGGACTGTCCACCCTGTTCGGCGTGCGGGCACTGACCTCGACCGGGCCGGAGCCGGCGGCCGCGCAGGTGGCCGCGCTGCGGCGGCTCTCCCCCAATGTCACGGTGCGCGCCGCCGACCTGTTCGACAAGCTGCCGCCGGCGCATGACCCAGGCACCGCGGACACCGCGATCACGGCGATCGTGGCCAGCGAGCAGGCCGTGCTGCGGCACAACAACACCAACCGCCAGCAGCGGCTGGTCCCGGTGTACGCCTCGGCCGGGGTGCCCTCGCTCGACTACCCGTACGTCGTGCTCGCCACCACCACTGGCATCGAGCGCACCGGTGCCGAGCGGTTCCTCGACTCGCTGCTGGACCGCGCCGCGCAGCGCATCCTGCAGGTCCGCGGGCTGAGAACCCCGGAGGGCGAGGCCGGCGCCGCCTTCCTGCCCACGGGCTTGCCCGGTGGCGACTCCACCGGCGGCGGGGCCAACCGGCCCATGGTGCCGGCCGAGCCGCTGCCGGAGCAGGACACCGTCGACGACGTGCTGCGGGTATGGACGGGGGTCAACCTGTCGGCGCGCATGCTCGCCGTGTTCGACGTCTCCGGCTCGATGGGCGCACAGGTGCCCGGCACCGGCCTGACCCGGGCCCAGGTGACGTCGGAGGCCGCGAAGCAGGGGCTCGGGCTGTTCAAACCCACCACCGACATGGGCTTCTGGGTGTTCTCCAACAACCTGGACGGTGACAAGGACTACCGCGAGCTGGCCCCGATCGCGCCGCTGGCCACCGAGCGGGAGCACCTGATCGCGCTGGCGGACCAGGTGGTCGCCATGGTCGGCGGCAAGACCAACCTGTACGACACCGTGCTGGCCGCGTACAAGACGGTGATCCAGGGCTGGGACGCCGCCCGGCTCAACGTGGTCGTCGTGCTCACCGACGGCCGCGACGACGACGTGAGCAGCATCAGCCGGCAGCAGCTCATCGACGAGCTGATCGCTTTGCAGGACCCCAAGCGGCCGACCAGGATCATTTTCGTCGGCATCGGCCCCGATGTGGACGCCGCCGAGCTGGATCAGATCGCCACGGTGACCGGAGGTCGCGCCTTCACCACCCCGAATCCGGCCGGCATCCGTGACGTGTTCGCCGCCGCGCTGGCCGAGATGACCTGTATCCCACCGGCCTGCACCAGGCCACTCCGATGACGCCTGCCGCGTTATGGCCCGAGCCACGCAATGTCACTGTCTGTGGCGCCCCTTGTTGGCGACGATGTGACATTGTGGTCGCTCTACTGGGGAAATTCCACATCCTCGAGGCGCGGCGGGGCCGTTGGCGATACACGGCGCTACCGACCGTGTTGGGCCCGTGCTGGGCCGGGGTGCCGGCAGTGGCGTCATTAGCATCGACGCGATGGCTGCGAGGGCGGAGCGGACGGACCCGGCCGGGGAGGCGGCCGATTCGGGTGCGCTGACCGAGCGCCCAACCCGACCACGGCCGGCGACCGTCGCGGTCGTGGTGGTCCTCACCGCGCTGTCGTTCGCGCAGCGGCCGGGGCGCATCACGTTCGACACCAAGCTGGACCTCGCCCTGGCGCCGTCGGCATTCCTGGCCAGGGCCCTGCACCTGTGGAATCCAGAGGCCACGTTCGGCGAGCTGCAGAACCAGGCGTACGGCTACCTGTTCCCGGTCGGCCCTTTCTTCGTGGCGACCCAGGCGCTGCACATTCCGACCTGGGTGGCGCAGCGGCTCTGGTGCGCGTTGCTGCTCTGCGGCGCGTTCCTCGGCGCGCTGCTGCTGGCCAGGGCGCTGAGTATCGGCAAAGAGCCGGCCCGCTACCTGGGCGCGCTGAGCTACGCGCTGGCGCCCCGAGTGCTCACCGAGATCGGCCCACTGTCGGTGGAGATGCTGCCGGCGGTACTGCTGCCGTGGGTGCTGCTGCCGCTGGTGCGGGTACGGCGGCTGCGCTCGCCGCGGCGCGCCGCGGCGATGTCCGGCCTGGCTGTGTTCGCCATGGGCGGCACGAACGCCGCGATGGTGCTGATGGCGCTCACACTGCCCGGCATCTGGCTGCTCACCAGGCAGTGGACCGCCGACCACGTACGGCTGGTCGGGTGGTGGTGCGTGTCGGTGCTGGCCGCCACGCTCTGGTGGATCGTGCCGCTGCTGCTGCTCGCGGGCTACAGCCTGCCGTTCCTGAACTACATCGAGTCCGCCGCGAACACGACGGCCCCGCTGTCGCTGTTCCAGGTGCTGCGCGGAACCAACCAGTGGATCGCATACGTCGTGCAGGGCGAGCCATGGTGGCCGGCCGGCTTCTTGCTGGTCGACAACCCGGTACTGATGGCCGCGACCGCGCTGGTCGCCGGCATCGGCCTGCTCGGCCTGGCCGGGCGCGGGTTGCCCGAGCGCACGTTCCTGCTGCTCGGCATGCTCACCGGGCTGGTGCTGCTGACCGTGGGGCACGTCGGGCCGCTTGACTCGCCGGTTGCCGAGCAGGTGCAGCGGCTGCTGGACGGCCCGCTCGCGGCGTTGCGCAACGTGCACAAGTTCGACCCGGTGCTGCGGCTGACCCTGGCCATGGGCTTCGTACACGCGGTATCCCGACCAGCGCCGGGCCTTGGCGTGTCCTGGCGACGAGCACGGCTGGCCGTCGCGGCACTGCTGGTGATCACCGTCGCCGCGCCGGCCTGGCAGCTCGCACTCCGGCCGGGCCAGGGCTGGACCGCCGTGCCGGCCTACTGGCGGGAGGCGGCCGCCTGGCTGGCCGCCAAGGACGGCACCTCGCGGACGCTCATGCTGCCGGCCACCGGCTTCGGCGAGTACCGCTGGGGCCGCACGGTGGACGAGCCACTGCAGGCGCTGGCCGACTCCCCGTGGGCCGTGCGCGGTCAGGTGCCACTGGGCTCGGAGGGCAACACCCGCTTCATGGATGCGGTGTCCGACGCGGTCTCCGACGGCCGGGGCTCGCCCGCGCTCGCCGACTTCCTGGCCCGCGCCGGGGTGCGCTTCCTGCTGCTGCGCAATGACGTGGACCGATCGTCGCTGACCATGCCGCCGGTGGCCGTGATGCACCAGGCGCTGGCCCGCTCCCCCGGCATCTCGCCGGCGGCGACGTTCGGGCCGCGCGGCCCAGCGGCGCTTGACCCGAGGCAGCTCAGCGCCGTCGACCGGGACGTCGGCCACCCCGCGCTCGAGGTGTACGAGGTGGACCGGACGGTGCGGCTGGCCACGGTGGCGTCCGCGGCGGACGTGGTGACGGTGAGCGGCGGCCCCGAGTCGGTGCTGCCGCTGCTGGAGCAGGGCCTGCTGCGGCCCGATCAGCCGACCGTGCTGGCCGGCGACGCGACAGCCGCGAACGCCGATAGCTGGGTGCTCACCGACGGCCTGCGCCGCCGGGAGCGCAACGTCGGCCGGGTGCAGGGCAACGTGTCCCAGACGCTGGCCGACACCGATCCCGTGCGCCAGGTGCGGCCGGCGCTGGACGTGCTGCCGTTCGCCGGCGCGGAGCACCAGACGGTCGCGCGGTACGCCGGGGTTCGGGCCGTGCTGGCCTCCACCGCCGCCGGCTACGCCGACGCGTTCGGCGAGTCCGACCCGTCGCAGGCGCCGTTCGCCGCGGTGGACGGCGACCCGGCGTCGATGTGGCGCTCGTCCAGCTTCACCGGGCCGGTCGGCCAGTGGCTCGAGGTGCAGCTGGACACCCCGCGGGTGTTCGACCACGTGACCGTCGACTTCGCGCAGGACCTGCGGATCGGCTGGCCGGTGTCCCGGATCCGGATCTCCACCGACCGCGGCTCGGTGGAGCACGACGTGCCCGAGCCGCCGGGCCCGCACGACTATCCGGTGTTCGGCGGCCCGTCGGCGCGGGTGCGGGTCACCGTGCTCGGCATGCGCGGCGGCCGGGAGGACGGCAATGTCGCGGTCCGCGAGCTGGTCATTCCCGGGGTGGCGGCGAGCCGGGCGCTGCGGGTGCCGGCCGACGTCAGGTCATCCCGCCCGCCGGTGCTGGCATTCAGCCGCGGCTCGCAGCCACGCGGCGCGTGCTTCGCCGACGGCGACGGCCTGCGCTGTGACGGCGGACTGGTCCGGGTCGGCGAGGAACCGCTGGGCGTCGACCGGAGATTCCGCCTCTCGATGGCGGGGCTCTACGTGCTGACCGGCACCGCTATGGCGCGGCTGGGGCCACAGCCGTGGCTGGCGCCGTCCGGGCTGGCGGTCTCGGCGTCCTCGCAGCTCGGCGCCGACCCGGCGGTGTCGGTGCGGATGGCGTTCGACGGCGACCCTGGGACCGGGTGGGTGGCCGAGCTGACCGACCCGGCGCCAACCATCACGCTGCGCTGGCCGGGCCCGCGGACCGTCGACCGGCTCAGCTGGCAGCCGAGCATGCTGAACGCGGCGAACCCGCCGCTGGCCATCGAGCTGCACGCACTGGACGCCGGGGGCGCCGACCAGGTGCGGCGCGTGGACGTGGCTGCCGGCGCGACGTCCGCCTCGTTTGGCCCGCTGGTCACCGACAACCTGCGGATCGGGCTGCAGTCCGCCGATCAGCTGCCGCTGGCGGTCGACGGCAGACCCGGCTCGGCCAGCGTCGGCCTTGCCGAGCTGCGCGTTCCCGCGCTGGACGACCTGCTACCGGCACCGGCCACCCCACCGGCGCCGGCCGGCGCCGGCTGCGGCTTCGGCCCGCCGATCGAGGTGGACGGCAAGCGCTACGACACCGCGGTGTTCGGCAGCCAGGCCGACGCCACCGGCCTCCAGCGGCTGCGGCTGCTGCCGTGCGGATCGCTGGAGGAGGACGGGCTCGCGCTGCAGCCGGGCGACCACCGGGTCCGCGCGCTGCCCACCGGCGCCTTCGTCGTGCACGACCTCACGCTGACCCCGCTGATCCCCGCCCTGCCCCCGGCCCCACAGCAGCGCGCCCTGCAGGTGCTGTCCTGGCGGACGACGCATCGCGCCGTGCAGCTCGGCGACGGCCCCGACTCGTACCTCTTCGTGCCGGAGAATGCCAACAACGGCTGGGTCGCACGGCTCGACGGTCGAGCGCTCGGCAGGGCCAGGGTGGACGGCTGGCAGCAGGCCTGGCTCATCCCGGCCGGCGCCGGCGGCGTGATATCCCTCGACTTCGTGCCCGACCGGCCCTACCGGACCGCCCTGCTGGTCGGCGGCCTCCTGGTGCTCGCCCTGGTGCTCGCCGCGCTGCTGCCGGCATGGCGCCGCCGCAGGCCGCCCCCGAGCCCGGTTCCGAGCTCCAGCTGGTGGGGTCCGGCCATCGCCGTGCTCGCCCTGCTGCTCCTGCTCGCCGGCCCCGCCGCGCTCGTCGCCCTGCTCGCATGCCTGCTGCTGCGCCGGCTCTGGTCCCGCGCCCTGCCGGCCGTCCTCGCCACCGCCGTCCTGGCCGCCACCACCGTGGCCGTCGCAGGCCGCGTCCTCGGCCACGGGCAGGACTGGGCCTTCGGCACCTGGAGCCAGGCCGCCATCCTCGTCGCCGTGGCCGCCGCAGTCGCCGCCTTCCTCTACCCGCCCATGACGGATCAGGAACGGTCGTAGTCACTGCTCGCCGGGCACGAGCAGCCCGAGCGGGCGACGGGCGGTGCGGTACTCGATGGCGAGGCCGGCGAGCACGAGCAGCGCGACGCTCGTGAGGGCGGCAGAGGCGACGGCGGTCACGGAGTCGTCCAGCCAGATGGTGACCAGCAGGATCTCGATGATGACGGCGGCCCAGACGGCACTGGCGCAGCGGCGGTCGGCGCTGGCGATCCGGGAGTAGAGCAGCAGCTGGACGAGTGCGAGCAGGGAGCCGAGCAGGGCAAACAACCAGGCCGCCGTGACGTGCTCGCCGTACCGTGTACCGCCGATCAGGCGGATGATGGCCGGCCCGTAGAGCAGCGTGGGAAGGACCACCCAGGCGTCCAGCAACGCGATGACCGCAAGCGCTATCGGCACGGCGCGTCGCCGGTGCCGCTCGTCCACGAACCTCGGCAGCACGATCACGGCCACCGCCTGCGGCAGCCAGTACGCGATCTTGGTGATGATCACGCCAACGGCGTAGTCGCCGGCCTGCGCGCCGGAGAGATTGTGCCGAGCGAGCACAATGTCCAGGTTGACCAGCAGCACCAAGCCGAGGATGGCCTGGCTGGCGTGCAGCACTTCACCGGCAAGGGCGACCGGGGAGCGCTGCGGGCGCCGCCGCCCGCACACCCACCAGCCCGCACCGGCGGCCAGCACGGCGCCGGCCGCCATGCCGGCCAGGGTGGCGGCCAGGCTGTGGAACGCGAACAGGCCGGTGAGCGCCCCGCCAACCTTGCCAACGCCCTCGACCCCGACGAGCAGCGCAAGCATCGCGAACCGCCGGCGACCCTGCAGGACGCCGTGGAACACGCCGAGCAGGGTCAGCGGCGCGAGCGCAACGCCTAGCCAGACCACCGGCCACCCGCTGGGCAGGTGCAGCAGCGCGACCAGCAGCGGGGTGGCAACCACCGCGAGCAGGCCCACCACGGTCGCGCCACCCAGCCCGGTGCGCAGCAGCTGCTGTTCGGTCGACACCACGCCGTCGGCGGCTCCGGTAGCCGCGCGAGCGACGTGCAGGGCGGCCACGGTCTGCATGCCCATGGCCGGCACGGCACCGACCACGATGACGGCCAGCAGCGAGCCGAGCGTGCCGTACACGTCCGGCGCCAGAGCGCGAGCCGCCAGCATGTTCAGCAGGTAGCTCAGGGCATTGGCACCGAACAGCGCGGCCGAGACCAGCACCGCCTCGACCCGGGCGCGCTGCGCCATTCGCACCAGCGCGGTTCGCACCAGCGCGGCCGGCAGCCGGGCAGCCTGCGGCACGCGTCGACCTCCGGGGTGATGCTGAGGCATTACCGGCCGGTAATCTCGTCGGACTCTAGTCTCGCGCCGTGAGATCCCGCCACCGGCTCGGATGGGTGGTCCCCGCGGTTGCCGTCACGCTGACCGTGGGGGTGCTGGCGCCGGTGCTGCTGCACCGCGGGTTCGTGCTGGTCTACGACATGGTCTTCGTGCCGCGGCAGCCGCTGCTGCCGGCCAGTCTCGGCCTCGGTCCGGCGCTGCCGAGGGCGGTGCCGGCGGACGCGGTGGTGGCGCTGGCCTCCGCCGTTCTGCCCGGCGACCTGCTGCAGAAACTGGTGCTGACCGGCTCGCTGCTGGCCGCCGCATGGGGCGCCGCGCGGCTGGTGCCGACCGACCGCATGCCGGTTCGGCTGATCGCCGCGGCCGGCTACACCTGGAACGCCTACGTCGCCGAGCGGCTGTTCATCGGGCACTGGCCGGTGCTTCTGGCGTACGGCGTGCTGCCGTGGATCTGGCTCGCCGGCCTCGCCGTGCGCCGCCGGGAGCCCCGGTGCTGGCCACGGCTCGTGCTCTGGATGGCGCCAGCCGCGCTCGGCCCGACCGGTGGGCTGCTGGCCACCGGCGCCGCATTGGCCGCGGTGGGGCGGCGCCGCGCCCTGCCCGCGCTCGGCGTTGCGCTTCTGCTCAACGCGCCGTGGTGGGTCCCAGCCATGCTGCGACCGTCCGGCGCCGCTTCGGACCCGGCGGCGGTGGCAGCGTTCGCGGCTCGCGGCGAGAGCTGGGGCGGCGCGCCGCTGTCCGTGCTCGGCCTCGGCGGCATCTGGAACGCCGAGGTGGTTCCGGCCAGCCGCAACTCCCAGCTCATGCCGGTGGTCGCGGTGCTGCTGGCCGCGCTCGCGCTGTACGGCCACCGCATGCTGTCCCGCCGCTGGGGCGCGGCGCCGGCGCGGTCGCTGCTGCTGCTCGGCGCGCTCGGGCTGCTGATCGCGCTGGCCGGCTCCGTACCGCTGCTCGACGACGGGCTGCGCTGGGCGGTCAGCACCGTGCCTGGCGCCGGCATGCTGCGCGACGGGCAGCGCTTCACGGCGTGGTGGGCACTGGTGCTCGCGACCGGGGTGGCGCTGGGCGCCGAGCGCCTCGCCGACCGTGTGCCGGACGCCCTCGGCCGGGGCGCCGTGCTGGCCGGCGCGGCGTTGCTGCCGCTCGCCGTGCTGCCCGACCTGGCCTGGGGCGGCGCCGGGCGGCTGCAGCCGGTGCGATATCCGGCCGACTGGGCCGCCGCGGCCGACGCGGTACGGGCCGAGCCGGGCGAGGTGCTGGTGTTGCCGTTCATGACCTACCGCAGCTTCGGCTGGAACGGCGGCCGGACCCAGCTGGACCCGGCGCCACGGCTGCTACCGGGCAGCACCGTCACCGACGACGCTCTCCACATCGGCGGCACCGGCGGCGGGGACACGATCGTCGGCGGTGAGGACCCCAGGGTGGCCTGGGTGCGCGGCGCGCTGGCCGACGGCACGCCGCTGGACCGGCTCGGGGCGCGGTGGGTGCTCGTCGAGCACGGCACGCCCGGCGAGCTGCCGACGGGCCTTGACCGGCTCACGCCCCGTTATGACGGCGAGTGGGTGACCCTCTACCGGGTGGAACCGGTCGGACCGGGATCACCGATCGCGGCCGCCACGCCGGCCGGACCGGTGGTGCTCGCGGACGGCCTGGCGCTGCTGCTGGCGGGTGCCGCCGTGTTGTGGCTGTTTCTACCCATCGGTAGAGTCGGCGCACCGGTCGATGCGTGAAAGGTGTCGCGGTGGCCAAGGTGGCTGGGCTCGTGGTGGCCGCGCTGATTGGCGGGCTGCTCGGGTTGACGGTGGGCTTCGCCACCGTTGCCACCCAGCGGCCGGACGCCAAGCAGGAGAACATGCAGGTCTCGCCGAACGTCACCCAGGCCGGCGGCGATGTCTCCCGCGTCGTGCTGCGCTACGGCAGCCGGTGACGACCGTCCCGGATCGTTGACGGCCGACCTGGCCGCGCGCGCGGCCGACCCGGTAGCCGCAGCGCGCGCGGTGGTCGGCTGGTACGGGGACCCGACCATCTCCTGGAGCGTGCTGCTGCAGGCCAGGCTGGCGGCCCCAGTGGCGGCCGGGGCGGTGGCCGAGCGGTTGGCCCGGCTGGTGGTCCGGTACCCGCACCTTGGCGCGCCGCCGGTCGTGCAGGCCGTGCCGGACGAGGCGTGGCCGGCCGCGTGCGCCGCGTTTGCCGACCGGCCGTACGCCGACCGGGCACCAATGGTCCGGACCGCCGTGGGCACCGAGAGCGGCCTGGTGCTGGTCGCGGCGCACCACGGCGCCACGGACGGACTCGGGCTGCTGGCTGTGCTGGCCGCCGCGCTCGGCATCACCCTGACCAGCCAGGCCAGCGGGATTGCCGACCGGCCATCCTCGTCGCCCTTCCTGGCCTCGGCCGCCCGCCGGCTCGCCGAGGCGCTGTTCGCCCCGCCGGCCCGGATCGCACCGGCGCGCCCGGCCACGGGTCGTCCGGCACCGGGCCACCCGGCACCGGGTGACGTGCTGGTGTGCGCCGACCTGCCGGCCGCGCCGGTCGGCTCGGCCGCACTCACCGCGGCCATCGGACGGGCCGCCCAGGAGTGGAACGCGCGGCACCGCACGCCGTACCGCCGCGCCGTGGCCGGGCTCGGCCTGTCCCGGCGGAGCGGCGACCGGGCCACCCCGGTCGCCGGCAGTGCCTTTCTTCGGCTACGGCTACCCGGCGCGAGCGACACCGGGACGGTCCGCGGCCTGATCGCGGCCCAGCCCCCAGAGCCGGACTTCCCACGCTCGAGCTCCAGGATGCCCATCGTCGTCACCCGGCTGCTCGCGTCCCGCCTCGGCTCCACCTTCCTGGCGTCCAACCTCGGCGTGGTGCACGGGCCGCATCAGGTGCGGTCGCTCGCCTTCTACCCGGCCGCCAGCGGCCGCTCCGGCGTCGCGGTCGGCGCCGCGACCGTCGGGCACACCACCACGATCACCCTTCGCGCGCGCCGCAGCTCCTTCGACCGCGCCGGCGCGGCCGAGTTGTTGAGTATGATCGTCGCCCGGCTGCCCGCGCCGCCAGGTGCCACCATCACCCCGCCAGCGGGCCCTTGACCACGGTCGCAGCGGCCGCCGGCGGCGCCGCCACGGGGGCGCACAACTCCGCACGCCCAGTCCGGCGCGGCAGCCCCAGCTGGCCGGCGACCACTGCCTCGAAGGCGTCCACGGTGGCGGCCCAGCCGTACTCCAGCGCTCGCGCCGAACACGCCTGAGCCATCCGAGCCCGCAGCTCGTGCCGTTCCAGCAGGGTCCGCACCGCGGCAACGAAGGAGTCCAGGTCGTCACGGGCGAGCAGCCCGGTGCTGCCGTGCCGCACCGACTCGGCGACGCCACCTGCCGACCGGTAGGCCACCGTGGGCACACCGTGCGCCGCGGCCTCCATGACCGCGATGCTCCAGCCCTCCTTGACCGACGGGCACAGATGCACCCAGGCCCGCGCGAGGGCCTCGTGCTTGCCCTCCTCCGGCAGCCAGCCTCGCGACGAGACCGCGTCCACCACCCCGCGGGCCTCGGCGTACGAGCGCAGGAACGCCAGCCACGGCCCCTGTCCGACCAGTTCGAGCCGCAGCTCGGGCCACTGCGGCCGCAGCCGCGCCACCGCCTCGATGGCATGCTCCAGCCGCTTGTGCGGCGCGAGCCGGCTCACCGCCACCAGCAGCGGTGTGGCCGAGCGCGCTGCCGGCACCACCGCAACGGCGTCCATCCCGTTGTGGATCACCAGCGTCCGCGACGGTGGCACACCGTGTTCGGCCAGCCCGCCACGGGTGGCCTGCGAGACGGTGACGTATTGGCATCGCCGGTACACCAACGGCCCCAGCCGCGACTCCAGCCACCAGCCGATGCGCCCCACCACCGGCCCGAAGATGATCCGCCACTGCTCGCGGTGCAGGTGGTGAACCAGCACGACCACCGGGCAGCTGACCAGCAGCCGGCTACAGAACGGCAGCCCGTTCTGCACGTCGATGACCAGGTCGGCGCCGGCCCGCAGCAGGAACCGCAGCGCGTACCAGTGCACCGTGAGGTCCTTGCCCCGGCGCCAGAATCGCACGCCCTCGACCGTCTCGTCGGCGGCGGCGCCGGCATAGGAGGAGCAACAGATGGTGACGCGATAACCACGTTGGGCAAGACCGAATGCAACGCGCTCGATGTACCGTTCGGAGCCGCCGCCCTGGGGGTGGCCGGTGTCGCGTCTGTTCAGCACCACGATGTGCGGCGCGGCGCCATTGGCGGCGCCCATTGGCGACTCCTGCGTTACCGGGGAGTACATTCCTTTGGGGTAGCCGATGCTAGCTGGCCAGACGGAATCCCGCAGCGCCAATGTGGAGTCCTTTCGGAGGCCAATCTGACCAGATTTTCCCGGCACCCCACGCACCCCCGGCATCAGCCCATGCACGCCCAGCAGGCCACGCTCGCCAGGTCCATCCGGCTGTTCCGCGCCTTCCTGCGCGAACAATCCGACCCGGACCACTTCTACCCGATCCTCGCCGCCGACTCGGTGCGGCAACTTTCCGGCTATGTGGACCTGGGCGGCAAGCTGGTGCTCGACGTCGGCGGCGGGCCGGGCTACTTCGCCGACGCGTTCCGAGTGGCCGGCGCGAGCTACCACGGCATCGACCCGGATGTCGGCGAGCTGTCGGCCCGCGGCGAGCAGGCCACAGGCATGATCAGGGCCAGCGGCACGGCGCTGCCGGTGCGCACCGGCGCCGTCGACGTCTGCTACTCCTCCAACGTGCTGGAGCACGTCGCCGCGCCGTGGCTGATGGCCGAGGAGATGGTGCGGGTGACCAGGCCCGGCGGCACGATCTTCATCTCGTTCACGCCGTGGTTCTCGCCGTGGGGCGGGCACGAGACGGCGCCCTGGCACTACCTGGGCGGACGCCGGGCACGCCGCAGGTACGCCGCGCGCACCGGGCGGCCGCCGAAGAACGCCTACGGCGAGAGCCTCTTCGCCGTACGTGTCGGCGAGGCGCTGCGCTGGGCCCGCCGCTGCCGTCAGGTGACCCTGGTCGAGGCGCTGCCGCGCTACCACCCCTGGTGGGCCAAGCCGATGGTGCACCTGCCCGTCGTCCGCGAGGTCGGCCTGTGGAACCTCGCCCTGGTGCTGCGCAAGCGGTCGTGAGGCCCCCTCCCGTCACACCGGTTGGGGCTCGTGCCGGCGGTGGGCTGGCTGGCCGGCGGCCGGCCTGGCACCGCCGCCGAGCAGCACCAGCACGACGCCGAGCAGCACCAGCAGCGCGCCCACCCCGATCAGCACGGCCGGCCCCAGCGCCCGCACCAGCCGCAGCTGCGAGCGCGCCTCCGTCGCGTCGGCCGCCGATCGGGCAATCGTGTCCTGAGTGAATGCGAGCGTGCCGCCGAATACGGTCAGCAGATCCCGGCCGTCGCTACCCCGCAGCGTCTGCCGCAATTCCTCCTGACCCTTGACAACGACTCCGCTGTACGGTTCGACCCATACCGTGCGGGTGTTCTCGTAGTACCGGCCGACGGTCACGCTCGGCACATTCGACTGGCCGACGACACTGCCCGGCACCGCGCGGTCGTCCAATTTCGTCAGGGGCACCTTCTGCACGAATTTGTAGGTTTGCACGCCTTCGACCGTCTCCGTGCGGTCATAGCGAATGGGGAATGCCTTCTTGGCGATATTGTCGAACCATTCGTAGTCGCGCTGCTCCGTACCGAACGGGAACTTGTACGACAGCCCCCGGTGGGCAACCGCGTCCGCCGGGCCGATCTTGCCGTCGTCCTCGGAGATGCCCTCGCCGGCACACGGCCGCGCGGCCTGGTTGGTGTGCCGGTTCAGGCACAGGTGGTCCAGGCTGCTGCTGATCACGACATTGTCGCTGTCCTCGATGACCAGGCCGACGTCCCACACCATGACGTTGCCGTCCGGCTTGGCCTCTGCGGCCTTCGGGTTGCCCTGCACCAGCCGGGTGGCGGTGACTTCGACATCCCTGTCCTGACGCAGGTTCGACGGATAGAACACCGTCATGTGCTGACCCTTGGAGATGGACTCGCTACTGCGGTTCAACGGGATCAGCGCAAGCCGATCATAGGCATAGAAACGCAAGAACAACCCAAGGACTATGCCGAACACTCCGAGAGCCAGTAACACGAGACCGACGACACGGCGCATCGAAGACCACCCTGTGCATGAGATGCGGATCACGCGTTCGGGTGACAGTACCCGACCCATCCGCGCACCGCGCCCCGGACCGGTGATGTGGATCGCCGGTGGTTAACGAAGGCCACTAAGGCATGCACTCTCGGCACCCAAACGAGTGCACTACGGTTAAGCGGGTGTCCGCCAGCCGCCTCAAATCCGGCGCCGCGGTCAGGGGCGCGATCGGCGTCGCGGCATTCCTCGTCGCCGGCGAGGTGATCGGTCGGATCGGCATCGTGGCCCGCAACTACCTGCCGCCCACCAGCGACGTGCTCGCCGCGCTGTGGCGGCTGCTGGCCGACGAGGGCTTCGGCACCGACGTGCTGGTCACCACCGGCAACTGGCTGCTCGGGCTGACGACCGCGGTGGCCATCGGGGTGCCGCTCGGGCTGCTGCTCGGCAGCGTTCCGATGCTCAACGAGATCAGCCGGTTGGTTGTGGAGTTCCTGCGGCCCATCCCGTCGGTGGCGCTCATCCCACTCGCCGTGCTGATCTTCGGCACGGGCACCCAGATGCGGGTGTTCGTCATGACCTTCGCCGCGATCTGGCCGATCCTGTTCAACACCATCTACGGGCTGATGGAGGTCGACCCGCTGGCCAAGGAGACGGCGCGCAGCTACGGCAGCGGCCGGCTCGGGGTCGCGCTTCGGGTGTCGCTGCCCTCGGCCGCCCCGTTCGTGCTCACCGGCGTGCGGCTGGCGGCGGCCATCGCCCTGATCCTCGAGGTCACCGCGGAGCTCTTCGGCGGCGGTGGCCGCGGCATCGGCACGGTGATCAGCGTCGCGATCTACGGCTCGGGGCAGAAGGACGTTGTGCTGGCCGCCACGCTGGTGGCCGGCATGCTCGGCCTGCTGGCCAACCTCGCCCTCGAGTACGGCGGGCGTCGCGGCCTGGTCTGGGCGCATCAGCCTGGGGGTGTCCAGTGAGAACGGTGCTGGCCCGCTGGGTCGTGCTGGCCGGGCTGGTCGCGGTGTGGGAGCTGGTGACCCGGCGGGCCGACAACCCGTACTTCCCGCGGCCGTCCGTGATCGCGGAGGTCATCCACGAGCGATGGCTCTCCGGCCCGCCGTCGCACCTTTTCCTCACCGACGCCGTATCCGACGACGTGTTGCCCAGCCTCGTCAGGCTGCTCAGCGGGTGGGGCATCGCCGCGGTTTTCGGCATCACGCTCGGCGTCGCGCTGGGCCGCTCGGGGCTGCTGGCCGACTTCCTCGCCCCCGTCCTGCACTTCCTGCGCGCCGTACCGCCGCCGGCCCTGCTGCCCGTGTTCATCGTGCTGATCGGGTTGGGCAGCACCATGCAGCTCGCGGTCATCACGTTCGGGGTGATCTGGCCGATCCTGCTCAATGCCGCGGACGGGGCGCGCTCCGTACCAGCCACCCAGGTCGACACCGCGCGCACCTTCCGGGTGTCGCGGACACAATGGCTGCTCGGCGTGGTGCTGCCGTCGGCGTCGCCGAAGATCTTCGCCGGGCTCCGGATCAGCCTGTCGCTGTCCCTGATACTCATGGTGATCTCCGAGCAGGTGGGCTCGAGTAACGGCCTCGGCCGCAGCCTGCTCGACGCCCAGCGCGAGTTCTCGCTGCGCAGCATGTGGGCGGTGATCGTGCTGCTCGGCGTGCTCGGATACCTGCTCAACTCGGCGCTGCTGGCGGTGGAACGCCGGCTGCTGCGATGGCACCTTGGCTCCCGCGGGCAGCTTGCTGACATTACCTAGAGATGATGTAACGGAGCGTAGCCAAGTCACCCTGCCTAGTTATGCCCTGCCGGTCCGGTCCGATAGTCTTCGGGCCGGTTCGGGTGACCGGACACCGTCGAGGCAAGGAGAGGGTTGTGCGTCGTTCACCGCTGCGTGCCACCTTGGCGCTGCTGCTGCTGGTCGCGTTGCTCGGCTTGACCGCGTGTGGTAGTAGCGGGACCCCCGCGGCTCAGACGGACGGCGGCGGTCTGGAGAAGACCGATCTCACCATCGGCACGGTCCCGGTTCTCGGCGTCGCCCCGCTGTACATCGCCATCAACAAGGGCTACTTCAAGGACCAGGGCCTCAGCGTCAGCCCCAAGATCTACACCAGTGGCGCGGCGTCGCTGCCGGCCATGATCAAGGGCGACATCGACCTGGTGTTCTCGAACTACATCTCGCTGTTCCGCGCACAGGCGGAGGGCGCCGGCAAGATCAGGGTCATCGCGGAGGGCTCGGCGTCCTCGCCGAACAGCTTCGGCATCTACGTCATGCCCAACTCGCCCATCCGTGAGGCCAAGGACCTGTCCGGCAAGAAGATCGGTGTCAACGCCCGCAACAACATCGCCACCGTGCTCACCAACGAGACCCTCAAGGCCGCCGGCGTGGACGACAAGACACTCAACTACGTCGAGATTCCGTTCCCGGACATGGGCGCCGCCCTGCAGCGCGGTGACGTGGACGCCGCCTTCCTTGCCGAGCCGTTCATCACCGCTGCCTCCGCCGATCTCGGCGTCAACCGCATCGTCGACACCGGGGTGGGCACCACCGATGGCCTGCCAATCGACGGCTACGCCGCCACCGAAGGCTGGGTCAAGCAGCACCCCAAGACCGCCGCTGCCTTCCAGCGGGCGCTGCAGAAGGCCGCCGCCGATGCGGCCAACCGCACCGAGACCGAGAAGGTGGTCACGGGCTACGCGAAGGTCGACCCCAAGTTCGCCCCGCTGATGGCGCCCCTGCAGTACCCCACGTCGGTCAGCTCGACCCGGCTGCAGCGGGTAGCCGACCTGATGCTCGCCCAGGGACTTCTCAAGGCCAAGCTCGACGTCACCCCGTTCGTCGGGCTGCCGAGCAGCTAACCCCGCTTGGCGCACCCCCAGTGGCGCCCCCTCAGTGGCGAGGATGTGACATCGTCCCAATCTAGCCGGGCTGCGCCCCCTGCCCGGAGGCATGTCTTGGCTGGTGGCTTGGCGTCGGGGCTCCGGCCGGCGGGATCTAGACCGTGACCGGCGTGCCGGTCCGGTGTATGAACCGCTCGGAGCGGTTGGTAGGCCCTGCTGGCCGCCCGTCCGACCGGAGCCAGTCATGACCGTAGCGCGCAGCGTGGCCGATGTCCTTGCTGATCATGTGCTGTTTGAGGTGGAATCGATCGACCGGATGTATCTGAACGTGTGGGTGCCGCAGTTGGCCGATGGCGGCGGGGTGTCGGGGTTCTTCGTCGGGCACCGCGGCTACCACTATGCGTCGACGGCGTTGATGGAGCCGATGACTCAGGACTTCGTGGCCGACATCCACGGGTTTGTCGCCGCCCGCGGTCTGAAGCTGGTGCACTTCGCTTAAGGGTCAGCGCAAGGACGACCTGGCCCAGCAGTTCCTAACCAGGTTCACCGAACCGGAGGGGGTGCTGTTGTCGTCAGCGGAACAGCCGGCGCACCATCAGCAGCGCGATGAGTACCGCCACCGCGATCAGCGGATAGCGCACCCGAGGGTCGGCCAGCCTCGACTGCACACTCGCCTTGCCCGACTCCACGAACCGCTTCGGGTGCGTGCGGTGTCCCAGCTCGTCCAGGGTCGCGGCCAGCGCCTCGCGCGCCTGCTCGATCTCACGCTCGATCGTCTCCGGATCGCGGGCCACCGCTGCCGTCCCTTCCTCGCATGCACTCCTGGTGGCCGCCAACGTTAGATCACCGCCGCCAACGTGGCGCGGTGGCTCGCGGTAGCGTCCTGGGCATGACCGTACGCCTCTCCCCCGGTGACCCGGCTCCCGATTTCACCCTGCCCGACGCCGACGGCAAAGAGGTCTCGCTGTCCGGCTACCGCGGCCGCCGCGTCATCGTCTACTTCTACCCGGCCGCCGGCACCCCCGGCTGCACCAGGCAGGCCTGCGACTTCCGCGACAACCTCGGGTCCCTCAA
Source organism: Pseudonocardiaceae bacterium (assembly GCA_036505275.1). GTDB lineage: Bacteria > Actinomycetota > Actinomycetes > Mycobacteriales > Pseudonocardiaceae > DASXTS01. The sequence goes on along the minus strand of DASXTS010000139.1, from coordinate 6,625 downwards.
CCACGCCGGCCTTGACGTCATCGGCATCTCCCCCGACAGCCCCGCCAAGCTCGCGCGCTTCCGAGACGCCGAGGGCCTGACCTTCCCCCTCCTGTCGGACGCCGACCGAGCAGTGCTCACCGCATGGGGCGCCTACGGCGAGAAGCAGATGTACGGCCGCACCGTCACCGGCGTCATCCGCTCGACCTTCGTCGTGTCCCCCGAGGGTCTGATCGAGCAGGCCATGTACGGCGTCCGCGCCACCGGCCACGTCGCCAAACTCCGCAAGGACCTAGCCGTCTGAGGCGTACCCTGCACGCCACACAGGGGCCGTAGCCCAACAGGCAGAGGCACTGGATTTAGGTTCCAGCCAGTAGGGGTTCGACTCCCCTCGGCCCCACAGCTTCCTACCAGCAGGAACGGTACATTCAAGATTCTGGAAGTTGATCGCTGTCCATGGCTCTGTCCATGAGTACACTGCGTGCATGGGCGATGACGCTTCCATCGGCCGCCGTGTGGGCAGCATCAGACATCGTGGTGATCGACTACAGGTCCGGCTCTTCGCCGGCAGGGACGCGGTGACCGGCAAGGACGTGTACCTCACGGCCACCGTTACGGGCACTGACAAAGTCGCGCGGAAGCGCGCCGAGGACAAGCTGTCCGAGTTCCGCACGCAGGTCCGCAAGCAGCGCCACACGCCAACCTCGGTGACCACGTCCTACGCCCTGGACGAGTGGCTGCGCACCAGCGAGGTCGAGGACAGCACCCGCATTGGCTATGTCAACTACGTCGAGCGCTACATCCGCCCCACTCTCGGCCCTATCCCCGTCCGCAAGCTCGACACGCACGCCCTGGAGAGCTTCTACACCGAACTGCGCCGCTGCCGGCTGCGCTGCGACCGCAAGCCCTTCATCGAGCGCCACACGACAAACGAGGAGCACGACTGCGTCGCCGCCAGCTGCACACCTCACACCTGCCGTCCTCTCGCCGCTTCAACCGTTCGCCAGATCCACTCGGTCATCAGCGGCACCCTGTCCGCCGCCGAACGCTGGGGCTGGATCGACACCAGCCCCGCCCGCGTCGCTCACCGTCCCCGCCCCAAACCACCCGAGCCCGACCCGCCTACTCCCGCCGAGGCTGCCCGGTTGGCCGAAGAGGCATTCCGCATGGACGACGACTGGGGCACCCTCGTCTGGCTCGTCATGACCACCGGAATGCGCCGCGGCGAGCTGTGCGGCCTGCGCTTCTCCCGCGTCGACCTCGACTCCGAAACCATCGGCGTCCGCCGCAACTGGGTCAACGGCAAGGAAAAGGACACCAAGACTCACCAGAGCCGCCGCATTGCGCTCGACTCAGAAACCGTCGCCGTCCTCCGCGAACATCGCCGGCGCGTCCAAGCCCGCGTCGAATCCCTAGGCACAAACTTCTCCGACGACCTCTTCGTCTTCTCCAGCACCAAGGCCCCCGACCACTCCAGGCCTTATCCACCCAACGCCGTCACCCAGCGATACAAGGACATGGCCGCCCGCCTCGGCATCAACACCCACTTCCATGCCTTACGCCACTACTCCGCCACCGAGCTGCTGACCGCCGGCATAGACCTCCGCACCGTCGCCGGCCGCCTTGGCCACGGCGGAGGCGGCGCTACCACTCTCCGCGTCTACGCCGCGTGGGTCGCAGCTTCCGACCGCAAAGCCGCAGAAATACTTGGCTCGCGGATGCCTAAACGAGCACGCCAGGCAAAGGCCCCACCATCCCTTGAGATCTTGCCGAGGAGGGTGTGACGGCTCGCTCCCCGCCACGCCGATGGCCGTTGGAGGCATTTTCCGCGCGAGTGTGACGGGTTCAGCGCTAGCCGTCACAGCGGCATGTAGGACGGTTCGTGCAGGTCAGGTCCCTCGTCAACCCGTCACAGGGGCTGTGACGGGTCATCGGCCGTGTGACGGCTCGTGTGACGGGTCATCGGGCGTTCCGGCCGGGCGCGCGGATGCGATGGCGTTCTCTCTTAGCCGCTGCCGGCGAGCGGCCACCAGCGCCCTGACCACCGCCCCACTGCAGGGTCGGCGAATGCGGCGGTGTCGGCCCGGCCAGGTCACCGGTCTGTCCGAGCAGCCGAGGTCGAACGACCCAGCGAGCGGCACCGCCGGGAACCTGCGTCGGCGGGAGCAAAATCCAATTCCCCGCGCCGATCAGCCGTATGCCACGGCCACGGCCCAATTCCGCAATCTTGGGCGTGTTCGCGGCGACCAGGAATTGCCAGACCGATTCCAACGGCCGCTCCAGCGCGATCACTCCACTGCCGTGGTGCTCGACGGTGGGTAGCACATGGGCGCGCTGTTCGCCGTGCCGGTGGCCCACGTCGCAGACGCCGCCGGCTTCCTCGGATGGGCGCGCGGCGCCGGGGCGGGTCATGATGTGCTCGATGGATCCGGTGACTGCAAGGTGATGTCGTGGTAGAGGACGGCTTGGAGACAGTCATGTCACCCGTGGCAGGTTCGGATGGGCAACGGTTTGCGGGGAACGGCGGCGACCGGAGACTCGATCGGCGATCAGCGCCGGGTCCCGTTGGGCGCCAGAGCGCGGGCACGATGCAAGCCCGACAGGTCATCCGGCAGGCGGTGGCCGGAGAGCAGGTGGAACTGGACCTGTCCGGTCTGGACCTGGCGGTACTGCCCCCCGAGCTCGCTCAGCTGACGGGTCTCCGGAAGCTGAACCTCTCGCAGAACCGGCTCGCCGAACTCCCACCGTGGTTCGGCAACTTCACCCGGCTCGAGGAACTGCAGCTGGGGGTCAATCAGTTGTCGGCGCTGCCACCGGAGTTCGGCCTGCTCGCCAGCCTGCGAATGCTCGACCTCGGCGGCAATCTTCTGGCCACGGTGCCACCGGAGTTCGGTGAGCTCGGCAACCTCCGACAGCTGATCCTGGCGTCCAACTGGCTGAGCGAGTTGCCTGCGAGTTTCGGCGGGCTCGGCAGCCTCGAGGAGCTCATTCTCCAGAACAACCGGCTCACGGGTGTGCCGGCGGAGTTCGGCCGGCTAGCTGCTCTCCGCACACTGTGGCTGCACAATAATCCGCTTGGCGAACTGCCCGCACCGCTGGCTGAGCTCGCCAATATCGAAGATCTCAGCGCGCCGGGGATCGGGGTTTCAGTGTTGCCTGCCTGGCTGGGCCGGCTCACCAGTCTGCGGATACTGGCCCTCCACGACAACAGGCTGACCGAGGTTCCGCCCGAGCTGGGTGGGCTCGCCAACCTTGAGGAGTTGGACCTCTCCAACAACGTGCTCAGCACGGTTCCTCCGGAGTTCGGCGACCTCGCCAACCTTCAACGGTTAGGGTTATCGGGCAATCAGCTCAACTCTTTGCCGGATGACTTCGGTAGGCTCACCAACCTCCGGCAACTGGATCTCGCGAGCAATCAGCTGGGCGAGTTGCCCAGGAGTATCGGTCGTCTCACCAACCTCGAACAGCTCCTTCTCCAGAACAACCTGTTGACGGTCGTCCCGGCAGAGTTCGGTGAGCTCACCAAGGTCCAGACGTTGTGGCTCTACAGCAACCAGCTGACGGCGCTGCCGCCGGAGTTCGGCCGGCTCGTGAGCCTGCAGGGCTTGGACCTCCTCGCAAATCAGCTCACGCACCTCCCGCCGGAGTTCGGGAATCTGGCGAGCCTTCAAGGACTGGATGTTTCGCTGAACCAGTTGAGCGAACTGCCACCGGAGTTCGGCGGCCTCACCAACCTCCAACAACTGGACCTGTCGGGCAACCAGCTCACCGCACTGCCGCCGGCCTTCGGCCATGTCACTGACCTGCGGCGCCTGTACCTCGCCAGCAACCAGCTCAGCGCCCTGACGCCAGAGTTCGGTCAGCTCGTCAACCTCCAAGAGCTCGACCTGTCGGAGAACCTCCTCACGACGCTCCCTCCGGAATTCGGCCAGCTCACGCAATTGCAGCAGCTGGAGCTCGCCGGCAACCCGCTGGAGGAACCGCTGCCCGACCTCGTGGCCGCAGGCATTCCAGCGCTGCTCGCCCACCTGCAGAGCCTCGCCGCACCGCCGGACGCGATCACATGACGGATTAACTCGTCGGCAACCGATTTAGGTTCCAGCCAGTGGGGTTCGACTCCCCCCGGCCCCACTGACATCGGGCTGCGCAGTGGCCTGAAATATGCTGGGCTATCAAGCCGGCGGCGAACCCGGCTCGATCAACTCGCGTTCTTGACCGATCGCGCAGACTTGTGCGACGTCTGCTCGCGACGCTTCGGGCTGCCTTCGCGAGCCGCCTGGCTCCGCCCTGCGGATCTTTTGGTGGCATCCTTCGGCTTAGGCTCTGCAGGCTGCGTCGAATGTTCGAGGACGGCTGCTTCGATCCGAGCAAGCCGGTCGTTGATCTGCACCAACTGACTGTCGGTGAGGCGTACACCAGTCAGGGCGTCCTCCACGATCTCACGGACAAGGGCGGTGTATCGGACGCCGCGTTCCCGGGCAAGATCCTTCAAAGCATCAACGACGACAGCAGGCAGACGTAGTGATGTCGTCTTCATGGGACGTGGATCGACCCACTCGCCGTGCTTCATCTCAGAGCTGGTGTCGTGCGTGTCGTAGTACGCCGCCAAGGCTTCGAGCTCGCCGGCCGGCCGAGGAAGGTTTTCCGTCTGCTTCTTCATGTCATCAACGCGCCTTCCGTTGGAAGGTCTTCTTCTCGCTCGACGTCATGTCGCGGGCGGTCACGACGAATGCCTCGTCCTGGTCTGGAACAACCACGACGAGCAGGTAGCGGCCCGCATAGGTCCGGCCGTAGATCAGCGTTGTGCCCTCCTTTCCGTCGGTCCGCCAGTAAGGGCGTTCGAGCACTGCCTCCCTTACTTCCTCCATGGTCACGCCGTGTCGCGCGATGTGCTCAACGGACCACGGACTGTCCTTGACGTCCCGGAACACCCAGCCAAGTGTAATACGAACGCATTACACTTGTCGATGCCTGGGCCGTGCGGTACGAACCGCGAGGCCCGTCCGAGCACCGGATGATCAAGGAATCAGTCACAAGACTCCCTGCAGCGTGTCCTCCCAGCGGCGAGCGGGTCGACGCCTCTGCCAGCCGCCAGGGTTGTGACGGACCTGCGTTCGTCACGGCGGCCGCCTACGACATGGCCGCCAAGTTCGGTCCATGAACCTGTCCATGAACTCTGGGTCAACGATGCGACCCGAGCACCATCCGAGGTCACCACTGACCGTGTCTGTCCTGGTAGGGCGCTGGTGGCACATCGTGAAGGCGATTTAGGTTCCAGCCAGTGGGGGTTCGACTCCCCTCGGCCCCACCTGCTTGACCAGCGCAGATGTTGGCAGCTCTTGCATCCGCGAGCGTGGCGACCGGCTACAGGTCCGGCTCTCCGCCGGCAAGGACCCGGTGACCGGCAAGGACATGTACCTGACGTCCACCATCAACGGCACGGATAGAGTGGCGAGGAAGCGCGCTGAGGACAAGCTGTCCGCGTTCCGCGCCCAGGTCCTCAGGCAACGCAACGCGCCCACCTCGGTGACCATGGCCTACGCCGTCGACGAGTGGCTACGCACCAGCCAGGTCGAGGACAACACCCGCGACGGGTACGTCAACTACATCGAGCGTTACATCCGGCCCGCGCTCGGCACCATCGCCGTCCGCAAACTCGACGCGCACGCCCTCGAGAGCATCTACACCGAACTGCGCCGCTGCCGAGTGCGTTGCGACCGGAGGCCCTTCATCGAGCGCCACGCGACGGACGAGACGGCGCCACGTTCTCCGACGATCTGTTCGTCTTCACCGGCTCCAAGACGCCCGACCACTCACAGCCCTACTCACCAACGCCGTCACCCAGCGATACAAGGACATGGCCGCGCGGTTGGACATCGACACCCACTTCCACGCCCTACGCCACCGAACTCCTCACGGCCGGCGTCGACCTCCGCACCGTTGCCAGCCGCCTCGGCCACGGCGGAGGCGGCGCCACGACTCTCCGCGTCTACGCCACCTGGGTCGCCGCCTCCGACCGCAAGGCCGCAGAGATCCTTGGATCAAAATGCCGAAGCGTACGGCCGGCCAAGATCCTTCGACCGGCCCCACGTAGAACCTCGCCTCCGTCGAACCCTGGCGGCCGCGGTTCCTGGAAATCCGCGGCCACGCCGAGGCGATCGCCGAACCCACCGACTCCGCCTACGGTGACAACGCTCCGACAGGCTTCGACGGGGCCATCATCCGGATCCATCCTCGGCGCCTCATCAGCTTCGGCGTCAACGACCCGGATCGCGACGTCCGGTCGCTCGCGATCAACAGACGGAACTTCGACTGAAAGCAGGCCCAGACTTCCCGTCGCCCGGCCGCGACTATAGAGGTCGCGGCGGCGCACGGTGCCGTTGTCCGGGTGTGGTGCGGCGCCGCGGTTTTCGCTCTCCTTGTCGAGTGGCTAGGTTGGGCGTGGGTGCATGGTATTTCGCCGTGGTCGTCGCAACGGATCAACATACGTGGGCGGGTAGAATTCGGCGTGCCCGTCGACGATGGCGCAGTCCCAGTCGGAATGGTGCACCAGCCGGTGATGGCGGCCGCAGAGCAGCACCACATTGGTGAGGTTGGTGGGACCGCCGTCGGCCCAGTGTGTGATGTGGTGCGCGGCGCACCAGCG